>CANRIG010000061.1 GCA_947630595.1 uncultured Lachnospiraceae bacterium
GGGACTGTCATAGGACAGAGCGTGTTTCTGCATCATACCGATCAGAGAACCGGACAGGATCAGCATCACATTGCTGTTTTTCAGGATTTCATCCCAGACGTTCTGCAAAATAGAAGGGAAAGCCGGATTGGTCTTTACCAGGTACGGAAACTCGTCAATGACCAGCACTTTCTTTTCTTCCGGTTTATAATCTGCAATCACCTGGAACAAATCCAGCCAATCCGTAAATGCCGCTTTCTGCAGAAATGAGTTTTTCGTTGTACGTGCAACGACGCCAGCCAGACGTTTCATACTCTGAGATTCCAACTCTTCCGTTGCAAGGAAGTAGAAGGCTGTTTTCTTTTTCAGAAACTCTTTGATCAGCGTTGTTTTGCCAACTCTGCGCCGGCCATAGATGACCACGAAACCGCCGTCTCGCTCATATTCTGCGTTCAGCTTTGCCAGTTCCGCTTTTCGGCCAATAAATTCCATACTCACGGCTCCTTATGATAAAATATTTTATGATAATCTCGTTTATATTATATATCCATGTATCAGAAAGTCAAGGTCATATACGGAAAACCGGCTCGGATTTGATCACTCCGAGCCGATTCTGTCAGACTGCTTTAATTTTCTTGAGGTAAGCCACCGCATCCGTATGTCCGCGGAAGTAAAGCTGCAGGCGCTCCATCAAGACGAAATTCCGAAGAACTGCTTCTGTAATCTCCGTGGGCCCTACAGATTCGCAGCTCCAATCATGCCCGCGTGGCTTCCCAGCTCGGCCACCGCGATTTCGGGAATCGTGCCGTGCGCACCTCCGAAACAGTCCGCGGCCATCATCTCACGGACCGGTTCGATCATGTCCGCGGCGTATGCGGACATCACGCCTCCCAGCAGAATGAGCTGCGGACGGAACATATTCACAATGTTCACGACGCCGGTGCCGAGCATCTGCTCATACTGCTCTACGACCTCCTGCATCGCCACATCCCCCTGTCTGGCTTTCCGGAAAATATCTTCCAGAGAAAGCTCCTGCCCGGCGGACTGTGCAGCCGCCTTCAAAAGCGCCGGTACGGAGACGTAAGCCTCCAGGCATCCTTTCCGGCCGCAGGTACACAACCTTCCGTTCACCCGGATCACCTGATGCCCGACTTCGCTTCCGCCCATGATGCCGCCCTCAAAGACCTGTCCGTTCAAAATGATCCCGCCTCCGACTCCGGCACCGAGCGTAAACATGGCGACGTCCGAATATTCTTTTCCGGCTCCCGCCACCGCTTCCCCGAGCGCAGCGCAGTCCGCGTCGTTCGCAATGCGCACCGGGCAGGGAATCACGCTTCCCAGCATCTTCGCCAGAGGCACATCCTCCCACTTGATATTATTTGAATAGAGCACGGTTCCTCTTCTCCGGTCGATGGTTCCCGGCACTCCCACGCCCACTCCGATACACTGATCCAGCGGAATCTGCTGTTCCCTGAGCAATTTCAGCGTATTTTCGGCTACCTCACCGATCACCTCCGGCGCAGGCCGCCTGGGATTCGTCGGGAACCGCTTCATCGCCATCAGGTGCTGCCGGTCGTCCACCAGCCCGATCTGCGTTTCCTGACTTCCAATCGTAATACCGACGCGGACAGGACTCGCCTTCTCCCGGATTGTCGTCAGCAGCGCGTCGCACGTTCCCTCGATCTGCCAGTCTCCGCTCCCGGCCGCGAGGAAAATACTGTCGCCTTTCTGATAAGAAAGGCTTTCCCCCTTACAGCTGATCGTACCCTTTCCATCCAGAATCAGGATACTCAGAAATGATGTGTCATAGACAGTGCCCTGCATCCGGTAGGTCAGTGTTCCATCCAGATTCAGCTTATCCACCGTAAAATAATCGCAGTCCGCGATATGCGGATACTGACTGCCGCTGTGGACGATCGGAACACGGTTCGTCACGGCAAGCGCCTTCTCGATATGCAGGTCCCGCTTCTTTCCGTCCTTTCCCACGCGTCCGTAGTCGTACACACGGTAAGTCACATTGGAATTCTGCTGGATTTCCGCAATCAGGATCCCTTTCCCGATCGCATGAAGCGTCCCTGATTCAATGAACAGCGCGTCTCCCTTTTTCACCGGAACCGCGTTGAGAACCTCCAGGAGCGTATCTTCCCTGATTCTCTTCGCAAATTCCTCCCTTGAGATCTCCTGTTTAAACCCGTAATACAGAGATGCGCCCTCGCACGCGTCCAGAACATACCACATCTCGGTCTTCCCGTACTGGTTTTCATTCTGCAGTGCAAAACCGTTACCCGGGTGCACCTGCACGGACAGGTTGTCTTTCGCGTCAATAAACTTGGTCAGAATCGGAAAGTCGCGGAACCGCCTGCAGTGCGTTCCCAACACCTCCCACCCCTCGGCGTCAATGTATTCGCGCAGTGTTTTCCCTTTGTAGGGACCGTTCTCAATCACGGACGGCCCGTCCGGATGGCAGGACAGCTCCCAGGCCTCCGCGAGCACCGGACCGTCATAATCAATATGAAATTCCTCCGCCAGCCTGTGCCCTCCCCAGAGATAATCCTTGCAGGCCGGTCTCAGTTTCAGAATGCTCATATCCTCATACCCTCCGTATCTGATGGAACAATACACGGAAGTCCCCCTTTGGGCGCTCCGCCATATAGCCGGCACGCATCAGCGTATCCCCGTGCAGCCGGACGGTTCCGCTGCTTCTGTCCGGAGCCGGAACCGCATTTCCCCATGAATCCATGCCGGTGATCGCAGGGATCTCCCCGTTTCCGATGATCCCTTCTCCGCTCACCTCGTAGAGTGCGTCCGCATCCAGCCCGCGCAGGCAGATCCGGCGGCTCACCGCATTCGGAACGCCAAGCGGCTGTGCCAGCAGAAGAAATCCTTCTGCTTTGTCCTTAGACAGAACCTCCACGATATCCAGATCATGCTGCAGCCGCCAGGAGGCCAGCCGGTAGTAATCGCCTCTCTGAATCAGCCCGCATATCGATTTGTATTTCGCAATCTGCCCCGGTATCGCCTCTTTTTCCTCCCGGGAAAGCTGCGTGATATCCAGCTCATAGCCAAACGTACCGGCCATCGCTGTCAGGGCTCTGGTCTCAAAAGGCGCTCTCCGCCTGGTGATATCGTTCCTGTCCCTGCACACATGGGCGCCAATCGTGGAAAGCGGATAGAGCAGCGCTGTCCCCTCCTGAATCCCAAGCCGTTCCAGCGGATCCATGTCATCAGAGCACCAGATCTGCGGACTGTAGTAAAGCATGCCCGGATCAAACCTGGCTCCCCCGGCAGAACAGTTCTCCAGCAGGAGATCCGGAAATGCCTGCAGCAGCCGCTCCTGAAGTTCATAAAGCCCGAGGACATGACGATGCCAGAGTTCTCCCTGCCGGTCCGCAGGAAGATAACTGCTTCCTGCATCGCAGAGCGGCCGGTTCATGTCCCATTTCACATAATCCACATCATTTTCCCGGATCACGGACGCCATACACCCGAACAGGTAATCCAGTACCGCGGGATTGCTGAAGTCCAGCACCCACTGGCCCCGGCACAGCCCTGGTTCTCTTCCGTGCATCTGAAGCACCCAGTCCGGATGCTCCCGATACAGACGGGACTGCGGTGCAATCATTTCCGGCTCAAACCAGAGTCCGAAGCGCATTCCCATTTCCCGAAGATGCTCCCGCAGCACATGAAAACCTCCCGGCAGCTTTTTCTCGTTGACAAACCAGTCTCCCAGACCACCCTGCGGCGAATCCCTGTGTTCTCCGAACCAGCCGTCGTCGCACACAAGCATCTCAATGCCGCACCTGTGCGCCTCCTCTGCGAGCTCCCCAAGCTTCCGCAGATCAAAGTCAAAGTAGGTCGCCTCCCAGTTATTGATCAGCACCGGCCGCTCCCGGTACTGCCACGGGCTGCGGATCAAATGTTCCCGATAAAAATCATGCAGCGTCCTGGTCATTCCTCCAAGGCCCTGGGCCGAATACACAAGCACCGCCTCCGGCGCCTGAAACATCTCCCCGGGTTCCAGCTTCCACTCAAACGTCTCCGGATGAATTCCGATCACCATGCGCAGGGAATCGAACGCATCCCTCTGAAGCTTTGCAAGAAAATTGCCGGAATAAACGAAATGCATGGCATAGACTTCCCCGCTCTCCTGTCCGCAGTCTCCGGAAACAGCGGCAATAAAGGGCTGTGTCTCATGGCCCGGCTCACCTTTCAGAGATTCCACGACGACTCCGCCGCGGGCAGGCTCCTGAATCTGTATGATATGCTCTCTGGCCCAGGCACCGCCGAACGTCAGAGCGCGGAATCCTCCGTTTTCCGCGTGTTCCCCTTCCATTCCGCTCCGGGTTGCCACGGCGTCATCCAGATCCAGACAGGCGGACAGCACCCTGGTGAGAAAGAGCGGACCGGCAGACTGATTTGTAACGGATACGCTGCGTGTGATCACATCCGCATCCTCAAAGACGGTATAGGACAGCAGAACCTCCAGATTCAGGACCGGGTCTTCCAGCCGTATTTCCAGCGTCCGGCAGGGCATCCCAAAGGAGGCCGGAAGTCCGGGAAGCGGCTTTTTCCCCTCAAAGAGAGCATATGACTGATAGAAAAGCTCCGCGCCCGACTGCCCCATCGCATTCCGCACATTCAGGCAGGATTCCCGGAAGTCCCCCGTTCCGAAACACGGATATTCAAAATGGCAGCGTCCGTAAAAGGACAGTTTTTCTCCCGGATTGACTGACGGCGTGTAAGGCGCCTCCTGAATCCGCAACAGATACAGGATATCGTCATCCGAAATTGACGCTCCGTAGTACAGGTGGCACAGATATTTCCCGTCAACCACGCCAAGCACGTAACTGGTATTCGGGGTATCCAGACGGAATATTCTGTCCTTTTCGCTGATAGTGATCATAGTTTCTCCTCCTGATACGATTCATGTGCATGGCACGTTGTTATTCCAGCTGACAGTACTGTCCAAATACAAGATCCTCCATATCTGTCTTCAACCGCTGCAGCCGTTCATCTGCGTCCTCCTGTGAGGTTCCTTTCACGCCATAATACAGCTTGATCTTCGGTTCCGTGCCAGAGGGCCTGACACAGCACCACGCCCCGTCCTCCAGTTCATAATACAGCACGTCTGAAAGCGGCAGCGTCAGCGCAGTCTTTTTCCCCGTAACCGGTTCTGTCCGCGTGCGCTCCCTGTAATCGCGAAACGCGCTTACCCTGCTTCCGCCCAGGCAGATCTCCGGCTTTTCCCGCAGACTGTGCATGATGCCGCGGATTTTTTCCGAACCATCCCGGCCCTTCAGCGTAACGGAAGTCAGATCCTCCTTATAATAGCCGTATTTTTTATACAAATCCTGCATCGCATCCCGGATGCTCTTTCCCTGTGCGCGATAAAACGCCGCAAGCTCCGCAAGCATCATCACCGCCACGACAGCATCCTTGTCCCGCGCGTACGTCCCTGCCAGACAGCCGTAACTCTCTTCCAGCCCGAACACAAACCGATGTGCTTTCGTCTCCTCGAACAGACGGATCTGTTCCCCTATGTATTTGAAACCAGTCAGCACCTCGACAAGCGCCACCCCGTAATCCCGCGCCAGAGGTTTCGCCATATCCGTCGTGACAATCGTTTCCACAAGCGCCGCGTTTTCCGGCAGGGTTCCCGTCGCTGCGCGCTCGCGCAGAAGATACTCCGCGATCAGCATCCCCGACATATTCCCGGTAAATGGAATATAGTCCCCGGTTCTGTCGTCCCGGCACCAGACTCCGAGCCGATCCGCATCCGGATCCGTAGCCAGAACCAGATCGGCCTGTTCGCGCTTTGCCTGCGCAAGCGCCAGCTCCCATGCCTTTGGATCCTCCGGATTCGGACAGGAAACTGTCGGAAAACGTCCGTCAGGTTTCTCCTGTTCCGGCACCACACTGACATGGCAGAACCCAAGCTCTCTCAGAATTCTTCTCACCGGAAGATTGCCTGTCCCATGCAGAGGCGTGTAGACAATTCTGATCTTATCCGCCTGCTGCCGGATGACTTCCGGATGAATGCTCTGCGCCTTTACCTGCGCAATATATGCATCGTCGAGTTCCTGTCCGATGATACGGTACAGTCCCGCCGCGCGTGCTGTCTCCTCATCCATCATTTTTACCTGATCATGGCCCGCTACTTTCCCGACTTCACACAAAATATTCCTGTCATGTGGCGGCGTAATCTGTGCGCCGTCCTCCCAGTACACCTTGTATCCGTTGTATTCTGCCGGATTATGGCTTGCCGTGATCACAATCCCTGCGATACAGCCGAGCGCACGCACCGCGAAGGACAGCTCCGGCGTCGGGCGCAGCGAATCAAAACGATACGTACGGATCCCGTTTGCATTCAGGCAGAGCGCAGCCTCCCTGGAAAATTCCGGGGACATGCGCCTGGAATCGTATGCAATCGCGACTCCTTTGTCCTGTCCGTTCTGTGCAAGAATGTAATTTGCCAGTCCCTGCGTCGCCAGCCTGACCGTATAGAGGTTCATCCGGTTTGTGCCGGCCCCGATAATTCCCCGCAGGCCTCCGGTTCCGAATTCCAGTTTTTTGTAAAACCGGTCTTCAATCTCACTTTCGTTGCCCGAAAGGGCGCGCAGCTCTTCTTTCGTCTCTCTGTCAAAATAAGGGGAATCGAGCCATTCCTGATATCTGATTTTTGCTTCCTGATTCATGTGCCGTCACCTTCTGCCCTCTTCGTGCTCTTCCGCCCCTGCCGCGTCGTTCTCTCTGATATAATCGATCATCTGATCCAGCGTCGTAAAGGCAACCGCCACATAGCTGTCTGCGGCACCATAGTAGATTGCAATCCTGCCTGTCGCAGCGTCATGGAGCGTCGCGCACGGGAAGCAGACATTCGGCACAAATCCGCGTTCCTCATACCAGGTTTCCGGTGTGAGAAGAAAGGTGCCGCAGCGGTATTTCACAATCGACGGCCGGTCGATATCCAGTATCGCGGCGCCGATCGAATACACAAACCCGTTGCAGGTACCGGTCACGCCGTGATAAAACAGCAGCCAGCCTTCAGAGGTCTCGATCGGGGCGGCTCCCGCTCCGATCTTCACGGATTCCCACCAGCGGCCAGATTTCCCCATCACATGGCGGTGCCGGCCCCAGTAGGTCAGATCGGGGCTCTCACTCAGATAGATATCGCCGAAAGGCGTATGCCCGCTGTCCGACGGCCGCGAGAGCAGCACATACTTTCCGCCGATTTTTCGCGGGAACATCACCGCGTTCCGGTTGAACGGAAGAAATGGATTCTCCAGCCTCGTCCATGTCCGGAAATCCCGCGTGGACGCCATCCCGATCGCGGCTCCGAACGCATCCTGACACCAGATCGCATAGTAGGTGTCCCCGATCTTCACGAGACGCGGATCATACGCATATGGCGGCATAAACTCCCTGCCATCCCCGTCTGTAAAACGAATTTTTTCCTCATCAAAATTCCAGTGCAGCCCGTCATCGCTTCTCCCGAAATAGATAAACGGAATTCCGTTCGTCTGCTCTCCGCGAAAAACGCCGATAAACTTTCCCTCAAAGGGAACGACCGCGCTGTTAAAGATTCGCGCGACGCCGGAAACCGGATTCCGTCCGATGACCGGGTTCTCCGTATACCGCCAGACCGGAATCACTCCCGCGCCGGAAGGCTGCTCCTGCCACGGCATATCCGGCAGCGCCGGAGAATTCAGAATTTTATATTTCATCGCTTTCCCTCCTTCGCAAGATATTCCTGGTTGCGCCGGATCAGCTCGCATCTCTGTGCAGCACACAGAACGCTGCGGCCGGGATCCTCCGGCGTATGGAACACATAATCCACAAGTCTGTCCACCGATGTCCGCGCTACATGCATGCGGGTATCGCTGGACGCATAGTAGAGGTAGACTGTCCCGTCATCCTCTGTCACCGCTCCGTTCGCAAAGACCACGTTGGAGACATCACCGACCCGTTCTTCCCCGCGGGGTCCGAGGAGCAGCCCGCCCGGCTCCGCGATCACTTCGGACGGATCCTCCAGCGCCGTCGCATAGGCATAGATCACATAGCGCAGTCCCGCGGCTGTGTTCCGCACTCCGTGTGCAATATGGATCCAGCCGCGCTCTGTCCTGATCGGCACGATACATTCTCCGTTCTTCGACTCCGTGATCTGATGGTACCTGCGCCTGGACAGTATTTTTTCTTCATCAATAACGGCATGCGTGATATCCTCACACAGACCGAAGCCGATCCCGCCGCCCGAACCTGTATCGATAAAACCATCCATTGGGCGTGTATAAAACGCATATTTCCCGTTCACAAATTCCGGATGCAGTACGACATTCCTCTGCTGCGGGGAACGCAGCGTCACCAGATTGGGCAGCCGTTCCCAGCTCTTCAAATCCCTGGTCCGCACAATCCCGGCTGCCGCTACGGCAGCAGAAAGATCATCTGCCGCCGTATTCTTGCTCTCAGAACAGAACACACCGTAAATCCAGCCGTCCTCGTGCTGCGTCAGGCGCATGTCATAGACATTTGTCTCCTCCGGGCAGGTATCTTCCAGAAGAATCGGGCCGTCCACAAAACGGAACCCCTCCACCGGGCTCGCGCTCTTTGCAATGCCAAAAAACGATTTCCGGTCGTTTCCTTCAATCCGGGCCACAAGATAATAAACCCCGTTCAGTTTGATCGCCCCGGAATTCAGCACGGCGTTCACCCCCAGCCGCTCCATGAAGTACGGATTGGTCTCCGGATTCAGATCATAACGCCAGGAGAGGGGAACATGCTCCCTGGTCAGCACCGGATACCTGTAGCGCTCGAAAATACCATTGTAAAAATCCTCCGGCTCATTTGGAAGCGCCAGCAGCTTCTCCTGTCTCTCACTCTCAATGTAATAACGTTCATGCATCATTCTAAATGTCCTCCCGGTCGTACCTGCCTGTGCTTTTCACACGGCCTTCGCAGCAACCACACCGATTTCTCTGAACTGCCGTTCCTGCCCGTCAATCTCTCTTTCTATTATTTCCATGCACATCCGGCCGTTATGGTAGGGGCACTTCCACGGCTCGACAATCGGTTCTCCCACATAAGGAGCCCCCTTTTCGTCTACCGCCCAGAACCATTCGGAGCCCTGCCTCCGGTCGATCACAGATCTCTGTATAAATTTCCAGATCCGCTTTGCCGCCTCCAGGTATTCTTTCCGCTGCGGCTGTTTCTGCCATGCGTTCACAAAGCCGTTGACCGCCTCCGCCTGCACCCACCAGACACGCCGGGCATTCACAGCGCCGTTTTCGCACTCAACCGGAAGGGAATGTCCGTCAAACGCCTCCCGGTAAACATGTTCCTCCAGCATCTGCGTCACCGCGCAGACCCGGTGCGTCCACCGCGGCTCCGCCAGCACCTCCGCCGCCCGGTCTGCCAGCCATGCAGCCTCTATGTCATGTCCGTAGGAATACAGATCGATCAGGGAATGGTATTCCCTGTCGAAAAACACACCCAGCCTGCCCTTTTTCGGGTCATACACCTTAGACAGGAAAATCTCCAGAATCTCATGGAGACTCTGCCTGACATCCGCGCGCCCGGTCGCCCGGTAAAATTCCGTATACGCTTCCATAACATGCAGGAGCGTGTTCATGGTGCGCTCCGCCAGAACCCCGTTCTCCGAAAGCTTTTCATTGGAAACCGGGCGGAATTCCCGGTCAAACGCCTCCTCGTAACCGCCCGGATCCCGCATACGGCTTTCGATCAGTTCATACAGCTCAGCGGCGAACTCCAGCGGCTGAGGATCCCCGGACGCGCGGGAATAGGCGGACAGCGCATAGATGGCAAACGCCTGGTTATAGGTATGCTTCGTGGCGTCCAGAATCTTCCCGTCACAGGCAAGCGACCAGAAAACTCCGCCGTACTCTCTGTCCAGACAGTAATCCCGAAAAAATTCATACCCGTGTTTTGCACAGTCCAGGCACTTCAGATCGCCCAGAAGCCGGTATGCCTCCGAAAAAAACCAGACGATACGGCTGTTCTGGATACAGCCCTTCTCCGCGCTTCGATTCAGGCGGAGATCATAATCCATATATCCGTAATAGCCGCCGTTCTGCTCATCCTTCAGAGAACTCCAGAACGGAATCAGATGATTTTCCAGTTCATATTTCATCTCACTGACCATATTCTTCCTCCCTCACATTACTCGTCTTCCACGCCGGTCCTGCATCCCGGTCTCATCCTTCCAGCCAGTATGCCGCACAGTGCCGCGCTCAGAGAAAAGCCGATGCACACATAAAAGGGCAGGACAATTCCCAGAAAAATCTGCATGAAAAACGCATAGCAGACGACGGGCGCAAGCTCAATCAGGATCATCAGCAGGGATTTCGGCAGATTCCTGACCGCTGTGTAAAGCGCAAGCTTCAGCATCCCTCTGACTCCTCTTTCCTCTGAGTCTCCCGGCAGAAAAACCCAGGAAAAGATCAGCAGCCACAGAACCAGCAGGCAGCCGACCACCGGCATCGCAATCCTCAGCAGCCCCGTGTCCAGTGCATCCGCCGCAATCGTGACATCGAAAACCAGCACCAGAAGCACCGCCAGAAGCAGACACCATACCGGCACGGTACGGCGGAAATTCCGGATATAGGCCTGCATGTAGGCACGATACAGCGAGCCCTCCGTCCCCTGCGCCATTTTTTGCAGCACTTCATGCATTGCACACAGGGCGGTCCCGATCGTAATTACGGGACACGCAGTCAGCAAAAACAGCAGGTTCAGGATCACCAGATCCGCCAGCCGTCCCATGAAAGAAAAAAACGGATTCTCCATATCAAAAACTGTCTTCATGCCATACACCTCCGGTTTCCGCGAATATCCCCGCAGAATATTCCTGGCTTCTGTCCGCCCGGGACAGGGAGAGCGGTTCGCTGTCTCTCAGCGCATATTCAAGAAACAGTCCCGCCTCTCTTTCGTGCTCCCCGTTCGATGGAAAAACAATCACCATTGGATCCCCGGCGTTCTCCATGATCTCTCCCGAGAGGACGGTTTCATCAAGAGGAATACTTCTGGCGCCTTCCTCTGAAATGCTTCTGAATTCGCCTCCGAGTTCCGTACAGTAAGAGAAAAAACTGCGCGGCATGATCACCGCATCAAATTCTCCCTCTGACCAGCCAAAGAAGAATTTTTCGTAATCGCTCTCATTGCTCCCTTCCTCCACATGACCCGGATAGCTGATGCGATAATCCGAATCCACGCGGATCTTCTTCGTCTCCTGCGCCAGCGCCTGCGCGAATTCTTCCGCGAGGGAGCGATCCCTCGCGGCATCTATTTTCTCATTCACAATAATGCAGGCGAACGAAACCGCCCGCCTGCCAGCAGTCACATGATATAAGAGCAGCACAACAAGACCGATGCCCAGGAAGGCAAGCAGAATGTGATACCAGTAGTATTCCGCGATATATTCCGCCCGGTCATTCCCGTTCATCCCTTTTGTCTTTATCCGGATATCATCAATCCAGCCACGCAGAATCATGTTCTCCCTCCATATCAGCCCTTGACCGCGCCTGCCGCCATTCCGCTGTAGACCTGTTTCTGGAACAGCAGGAAGAATACGAGAAGCGGAACGATTGTGATCAGCACACCGGCGCAGATATAGTTGTATTTACTGCCGTAAGGTCCTGTAAAAGCATACAGAGCTGTAGAAATTGTCCGCAGTTCCGGCCTCTGCAGGTACAGATTGGACGCATAGTATTCGTTGTACACGCTGACGCCCTTGAGCACGACCGTCGTCATAATCGCCGGCTTCAACAGGGGGAACAGAATCTTGAAGAACACCCCGAAGTACGTACAGCCGTCCATCGTCGCCGATTCATCCAGCGAGACCGGCAGATTTTCAAAAAACTGCAGGAACAGATAGATCGATATGATATCCGTCCCCATGAGCACGATCATATAGCCGTACAGATGATTGATCAGCCCGAGCGAATACATGATCTGATAGATCGTGACCTGCATCGCGATGCCCGGAAGCAGTGAAGCGAACAGGAACAGGTTCTCGATCAGTCCCCTCCCCGGGAATCTGAAGCGGTTCAGCACGTAGGCCAGCATCGCGCTGATAAAGACGGAACAGACCAGTACGACAACCAGCACGATAAACGTGTTCAGGAAGCAGCGAAGCATGTTCGCCTTCGTGATTGCCTCCTTGAAATTCCCGAGGTACAGGAAGGATTTCGGAAGCTCGAGGACCGACCCATGCGCGTATTCATCTTCTGTTTTGAATGCCGTGAACACACAGACAACCACCGGCGTGACCGCTATCACAGCGGCAAGCGTCAGGACGACGTACTTCAGCACATCAAAGATCGTTCCAGGCAACGATTTTTTCATCCGGATCATGCCGTCGCCCCCTTTCTCTGAAGCCTTTTCGCCTTTTTCTTCGCTTTTACCGCCTTCGCGGACTCATCCTCTGTCCCGTTGTTGAAGACATACTTGAAAAACAGCTTCTGCCCGACTGTGCAGAGAATGATCAGTGCGAGCAGCACGATCGCCATCGCGCTCGCCAGTCCCACCTTCTGCGTCTCATGCGCCACAGAGTTCATCTGGACGAAATAGGTCGCCGTCCCGAAGCTGCCGTTTGTGATAACATACGGCGGCTCGAAAGCGGAAAGACAGCCGCTGACACAGAGGATAATATTCAGCACAATGATTGACTTGATGCTCGGAAGGATGATGTAGCGGAACTGCTGCCAGCGGTTGCAGCCATCCAGCGCCGCCGCCTCATACAGATCAGAATCCACGGACATCATCGCTCCCAGAAACAGGATCACGTTCTGCCCGGTGTAACGCCAGACAGAGGTTGCCGCCAGAGCGATATTGTTGATCTTCGTATCCTGCAGCCACAGCGGAAGATTTTCCAGCTTCATCCCGAACATCTGCAGAATCGTATCCAGCACGTAACCGTGAAAATAGAAAAATTTGAAGATGAACCCGATCGCGATACCGCAGATCAGATACGGGAAGAACATGGCCGCCTTGAAGACGCTTTCTCCCTTTACCTTAAACACAAACAGGCTTGCGAACAAAAGCGCCAGGGCAAGCTGTACAACGCCGCCGCCCATATAGTACAGGCTGACCAGCAGCGAGCCGAACAGGTCCTTGTTCTGGAAGACGCGGCGGTAATTTGCCAGTCCCACAAATCTGCGCTCACCGATATACTTCATGTTGTAAAAAGAGAACTGAATCATCTTTACAAACGGAATATAGGTAAAGAGAAGGAGCAGCAGCAGCGGAACTGCCATAAAAGTGACAATGATGAGAACACGCTGTACGTCCCGTTTCAGAATCCATTGTTTGAATGAGGACGGAGCGGAATCAGTCTGTTTATTCATATGCTTTACCTCCTGAAAGGGGTCGGGGCTGTCGCAAAACAGCCCCTTTTACTTCTTACTCCGTTACTTCGACGCCGACATAATCCTGCGCCTCAGCCCATCTCTCATTCCACTCGTTCATGATATCGTCGAACGGTGTCCCTGCGAGAGCGCCTTCTACAACTTTTGCGACGTTCGCGTCGGTCAGAACCTCCGACTCGTTTGCGACCTCATTCTTCAGGCCCGGCTCTGCTTCCTTCGCATTCGTCATCATCTCAAGCCCGTCAAAGTTTGCCAGGCTCTCCGGTACCGCCTGATCCTTGCGCTCCGGAATATTTCCCTCATCCGCCATGATCGGGGACTCCTCGATCAGCCATTTCACATAGACCATGGAGGCCAGCTGGTTCTCCGCGCTCGACTGGTTGTTGATTCCGTAACAGTAGTTCGAGTTCACCAGAAGTGCCTGTACGCCGTTGACCGTGATTGGCATCGGTATGTAATCAATCGCATCCGGATCCTCCGCCAGATCCCTACACTGGTTGATCGCCCAGCTCTGCAGAACCATCGTGGCGATCTCCCCACTTCCGATTCTCGCCTTTGAGCTCTCCCAGTCGGTGGATGCCGGGTCTTCCTCGACAAGTCCGCGTGCTACCGGCTCATACAGCATATAGAACAATGCGTACGGACCATACATGCCATCCTCGGGCTTCGAGAACGGATTCGCCTTGTGCGGCATCACGTTCTCCGCATAGTCCGGGTCTGCGTTGGACGGGATTCCGATGTAGCCTGTCCACTGTCCCAGAGGCCAGCCATCCGCAAAGTTCGTGTACAGCGGAATCGCGTCGGTATTGTCTTTGATCAGCTGAAGGTCGTCGATGAACTCTTCCGGAGTCGTGGGATACTCGGTAATTCCGGCCTCAGCCCATACATTCTTGTTAATCAGAATACCCGGCGTATTTCCGCCGTTCGGGATGCCGTACACCGTTTCGCCGTCAGAATTTGCATTCATATTGTAGTACACTTCATCCATCGCGTCGTACGCGCCGAGCGGAGCGAAATACGTGGAGAGCTCTGTCTTCTCAACCGTGTCCGGGATGAAGCAGATATCGCCCCAGTCGCCGCTCGTGATACGCAGCGTCACCGCCTCCGCGTAATCGCTGACCGCCTCATAGGTCACATGGATGTTCGGAAACGTTTCATTAAACAGCTCCGCATAACCGGCATATACGGTGTCCACAATGTCCGTACGGTCCGTGAGAATCTTAATGTCGGCCTCGAGGTCCTTGTAGTCCTCAATGTTCAGCTCATTGAACGCCGGCAGTTCCTCCGCCATGACGCTTCCGCCGAAAACCGTCATTGAGACAGCCGCCGCTGCCAGTCCTGTCACTAAATACCTTTTTTTCATAAGAATCCTCCTTTAATTAATTTAAGTTTTATTTGTTTCTTTTTACTTTAAATGTACTATAGCATCATTCTTTTGTTTTGTAATCATTGATTCTTGTTTTTTATCTTCTAATTTTGCTGTTTTTAAATTTTTGTAAAATTAATACACTTTTTATCCTATTAAACTGTGCAGATTTCCTATTTATTTCCGCCCTTGAAACAGTTATAATCATTTTAAAATCACTTGTAGTTTTAAATTAAATTAATTTGCAGAGAATGGAATCCTACGAAGAACTCAGGAAGGCAATCCAGCCTTTGAACATCACAAATCCCGGACACACCGTCGGAGAATTTCTGCCGGTCTGCTACCGGTATGACAGGCAGCTTCTTTCCCCCGCGCAGCCGGAGCAGTACCTGCGGCTGATCGGAAGCGGACGTATCGATATTCAGACGCCATTCGCCCTGTCTATCCGTCCGGTGTCCTGCCTCTTTCTCCTGTACTCGCTGCATGGACGCGGCCAGCTGACCTTCGGCCAGTCCGTCCATCCGGTCGGGACGGGAGATATTCTGCTCTTTTTCTGCGATACCCCCTGTCAGCTCCGTTCTACCCTGCTGCCCTGGTCGTTCCGGCTGTTCGCCGCGGCAGGCCCGCAGCTACAGGATTTTCTGCCGCTTTCCGGCAATCCCTGCCTGACGGCAAGGCAGAAGAATCCCGCCATGGCCTCTGCCATCGAGGATCTGGCCTCCTGCCCCGAAACAGTCAGCCTTTCCTCCCTGATCAACACACATAGAATTCTCACAGACCTGCTCGCAGACGCATGCCTGTCCGGTCTCACGGACAGACAGTCTTCCCAGGCGAACATCCCTTCCTGGCTGCACGACCTGCATGCATACATCCACAACTGCGAAAACCGGACCTTTTCTCTTGCAGCCCTGGAGGAACTGTACGGGATCAGCCGCTACCGTCTGTGCCGCGAATACAGCGCCGCATTTCACATTTCGCCCCTGAAAGACTATAATCAGATCCGTATGCGAGAGGCAAAAAAACTGCTGCTGAACACACACCTGCAGGTGCAGGAAATCAGCAGCAGACTTGGCTACGATAACACGAATCACTTCATACGCCTGTTCAGGGCACAGACCGGGCTCACGCCGGGCGCATACCGCACATCCTGCGGCAAATAAAGCCGGGACGCCCCGAAACGCTTCGCCTTTTCAGACATACGGCACCGGATCTCCAATCCGGGCCGCACTGTTGCGCTCAATAAAACTTCCCCCGACCACGACGACATTCCCGGAAAAGGTGGGATTGTCCATCTTCTGGAAAATACGGCTGACCGCCCTGGACACCATCGTTTTCGCGTTAATTTCATAAGTCGTGATTCCCATGTCGGGAATTCCGCCGGGCAGATGATTGTCGAAGCCCACGACGGAAATGTCCTCCGGAACCCGCAGCCCCTTCACAGCCAGCTCCTCAATCAAATTATAGGCCGTAAGGTCACAGTTGCAGAAATAGGCGGTCGGCAGCTCTTCTCCCTCCCGGCCCCCAGGCAGCGGCAGCCCGATCTGATCGCTCCTGAGCAGTTTCCCGCTCACACGGTCCCGATCCTGGATGATCCAGGCATCGTTCACCCGGATCCCGTGCTGCAGCAGCGCCTTGACGTAACCGAGATACCGGTCGTCGATACTCGACGTCGCCAGCAGCGTCCCGACATACCCGATCCTTCGATGACCCAGCGATAGCAGATAGCTGGTCATCACGTAGCCTCCACCGATATTGTCACTCAGGACAGCGTCGTCCCGCTCCGACTCCACCTCGGAATCCAGGCACACAAGCGGCATGGTCCGCTCCGAAGCATTGTGGAGCAGTTCCATATAGCGGTGCCGGAACGTCCCCATGATAATAATTCCGTCCGAGCGTTGTCCGGCTATAATCCTGGGCAGCTCGTTGTCAGCCTCTTTCTGCGAACTGATCACTTCCAGAAGAGGCGTGCTCCCTTTTTCCGTAATCCGCGCCGCAAGCTGCTGATACAAAGACCAGTAGAACGACTGGTGCTCTTCCAGAAAGCGTTCCGCAACGATAATCCCGATTGTGTGGGAAATCCGCATATTATGCGCCCGACTGCTCTTCCGGTATCCCATCTCGCCGGCCGTCCGCTGAATCTCTTCCTTCAGCTGATCGCTGACCCCTTTCTGGTCCCGCAGCGCCTTCGAGACTGTCACGACGCTGACACCGAGTTTTTTTCCGATGTCTTCCATTGTCACTTTTTTCATCATAGCTTCGTCTTAAATGCTCCTTACACTCTCTCTTTCCACAATCCTGCTGTCCACATAGCGAACGCAGTACGGCTGCCTGGGCGCGGTGATTCTGTGCAATACCATCTGCACCGCCTCCTTCGCCATCTCTGCCATATCTACATGATAGGAGGTCAGCTTCTCGGCAAACGCATTCCCGTACAGATAATCATCGTATCCTATCACCGAGATATCCTCCGGCACACGCAGTCCTCTCCCGCACAGCTCATTGTACAGCAGGCCCGCGGAGTAATCGCTGCTGCACACAAAGGCAGTCGGCAGCTTTTCCGGAAGCACGAGCCGCGGCGTCTCTGTCCACAGTTCACGATCCTCCAGCAACCATTCCCGTACCAGCGGAAGATCGTGCGTTCGCATATAGCTGCAGAATCCGTAATACCGCTCCACCACATTGCGGGAGGTTCTTCCCGTTCCGACAAAGCCAATGTCCCGATGTCCGCGGACGGCCAGATAATCTGTGATCCGATACGCCCCAATGTAATTATTCGACAACACCGCGTCGCAGTCATAACCCGGCCGATAAAAATCGAGCAGAACCACGGGTCCCTTCACACGCTTCAGAATATACTTCATCAGCCCGTCCTCGAAACGTCCGATCACAATAAATCCGTCCGCCTCCTCCTGAAATGCCGGCAGGGAAGTCAGAAACTCTTCCTCCCCGTCAAGCATTTTCAGCATTGTGAGTGAATTCCTCCGGGTAGCGGCATCGATCGTATTCTGGTACATCTCCCAGTAAAAGGAACTGCCCTCGCTCATATAACGTCTGGAACTGATGATCCCGAGCGTGTTCATTCTTTCCTTCGTTTTCTTTTCCGCTGCCGGAAGCTCATAGTCCAGCTCCGCAGCTTTCTCCAGAATTCTGCGCCTGAGGTTCTCCCCGACGCCCTTTCTTCCCGCAAGCGCATTCGACACAGACACTACGCTTGTGTGCAGCGTCTCCGCGATCTGACGCATTGTTACCTGTTCCTTCATCTCTTCATGCTCCCCGGATTTCCGTAATGATTGTCAGATTCTCTTCTCCGTAATTTCCCCCAGCACCAGATGTACCTCTCCCAGTCTCTTCCGTCCGTCACACCCGCCCCGAAGGAGCGCGCAGCACTGCTCCAGAAGCCTTCCCTCAGAATTCTCATAAGCCATGATCCCCTGTCTTTCTTCTGTCCGCGGATCGGGCTCCCATCCGGTCAGATAGCCGGCAATAGCTGGTTCATCCGGCACAGCGGTCCGCCGCCCTGCCAGACAATCCTGCAGCGCGCATGCCGTTTTCATATCCCCACAGAAAAACACAGTGCGCGGTTGTTCTGCGGCGGCATGCTTCCGGTCGGTGTCCTGCCGGCTTTCCAGGTATGTCTGCGCCTCCTTCACCGTCAGTATGCTCTGTACCTCCTCCGCGTCAAAAGGCGACGCCTGTTCCACTGTCCGTCCACAGTTCATTGTTTCCAGATACAGTTCACTGCGATACCCGGACAGGCGATCCTCCCACATAGCCTTCTGCACCTCTGTCACCGAACTGTCCTCGTCCGGCTTCACGTACAGAATCCTTTCATACCCTTTTCCGCGCAGATACTGCACCATGAGCTGCGACCCGTGGAACCCGTCGTCCACCACATAATCTATCGGCACACGCGGATCGAAGAACCCGATTCCGATGACCGGCCTTTCATTTTTCTTTCTCAGAAACAGCAGCTCTTCTGTCGCGAGCGGCATGGGAACCAATATTCCCAGACAGTTTTCAAAACTGTCCTTTTTCGCGTCTTCCTCCCCGGAAATCTCATCAACCGCACAATACCGCACCCGGAACCTCCAGGCCCGCAGCTGCTTTGTAAGCCATTCCGTGAGACAGCCCGAAACCCCGTCAGTCCCGCCATTCCGTGTCACAATAACAACAAAATCCGAACAGTCATCCGCACCGTCTTTTCCCGGGCTGCTTTTTCCTGCCTCATATCCCATCTCAGCAGCGGTCTGACGGACTTTTCTGATCAGGTCGTCGCTGACGCCCTTCCTCCCCGCCAGCGCGTTTGAGACGGTGACATTACTGATTCCCAATGCATTCGCAATATCCATCTGGTTAATTTTCTTTTTCGGCCGCATATAGTTCTCTTCTCTTTTTTAATCTAAATTAACTAATAATTTAATTTTAACCAGCTTAAATTAACTTGTCAATACTATTCCTTGTGAAAATTTCCCGTATGCTTTTCTTTCCATTCTTTTAATGATAAACATTAGATTATTCCGGACTGCAAGACTGCAGGGAATCTGCCGGAAATCAGGAATGACAATATCAGAGGTGTTCGCTATGGTATTCATCAAAAAACTTACTGATCAGCAGTTTGCGCGGCCGGCCGCATACATTATCTGTTACGGGATAAATCAGCATGGTCTCCCGGTTCCAATGAACAAGTCCGCATAACAAAAGCTCCGCGAATGCAGGCATTCGGGAGCTTTGTATATGCGTATTGATTCGCAAATAACTGCGGTCTTCTGGAAACTGAAATTAACGCTTGGAGAACTGCGGTGCTCTTCTTGCGGCTTTGAGGCCGTACTTCTTACGCTCTTTCATTCTCGGGTCACGTGTGAGGTATCCTGCGGCTTTCAGGGTCGGTCTGTACTCATTGTCAACCTCAAGCAGCGCTCTCGCGATGCCGTGGCGAACCGCGCCTGCCTGGCCGGTGGTACCGCCGCCGCACACATTGACAAGAATGTCAAACTTGTCAACCGTCTCCGTTGCCACGAGCGGCTGACGAACGATTACCTTCAGGGTCTCAAGCCCGAAATAATCGTCAATGTCTCTTTTATTGATCGTGATCTTGCCCGTTCCCGGAGTAAGATATACTCTCGCGATCGATTTTTTTCTTCTGCCTGTTCCGTAATATCTTTCCTTTGCCAATGTATCCTACCTCCTTCTTAGAATGTCAGCTCTTCCGGCTTCTGCGCCTGCTGTTTGTGCTCCGGGCCTGCATATACAAAAAGTTTCTTGTACATCTCTCTGCCAAGCGGTCCTTTCGGAAGCATGCCCTTCACAGCGAGCTCAATCACTCTTTCCGGTTTCTTTGCCATCATCTCGCGCAGCGTAGTCTCTTTCATGCCGCCTACGTACTCGGAATGTCTGTAGTAAATTTTCTGGTCCAGCTTTCTGCCGGTCACCTGAACCTTCTCGGCATTAACCACGATTACATAATCGCCTGTATCAATATGAGGAGTAAACGTCGGCTTGTTTTTTCCTCTTAAAACCTTTGCCACTTCAGAAGCCAGACGGCCAAGGGTCTTGTCTGTGGCGTCAACCACATACCATTTTCTCTCAATCGTTGATGGACTAGCCATAAAACTTTTCATTGGTTTTCCTCCTTAAATAATGAATTTGAACCGGGCAAACGGCGTTTTACTTCCATCCTCCCGATATTTCCCCTGTGAAAGCTCCGCTTCCCCGTCCTCCGCCACGGCATACGAAAAACACATCATGCGGAAAACCAACCGGTGAAAGCCTGCTTACCTGGGCATCCGTAAAGCGCCCTGCAGGAAGAAATATGTCCCGCGCGCCGCCTGCATCGCGCAGGCTGCATACACGGCCGTATGGTAAAATGTTCTACCGGGGCTTTGGTTTGAACATTTATACTCATGCTTTGCTGACGTCCCGTGCGGAAAACCCGCACCGGACAGGGCGCATCCGATATGCACCCACAAAAATCGCCACTCTGAAAACAACTGGCGACACAGTGAACATTATATTACAACAGCATCTGGCATGTCAACCACTTTTTCCCGGAAAATGCCTCTATTTTCCCCGAAAAATGCCTGAATATCGCCCGAATATCACTGGAAAACCGCAGCCGGCAGACCACAGAAAAGAGGTACGGCCCGCACCTCTGAACGACCGGCCGGACAGGCACCCGGAATCGGCGTCAGACATCCAGAATAATCCTCCGGCCCGTCCTCTGATACCGGTAGTAGCGCACCCCCGCGGCATCCAGCATGCGCCGCGACGCAATCGTGGACGGCGTGTCGTGATACTTGTCCTCATCGTAAACGATGGTCTTGATGCCCGCCTGGATGATCGCCTTGGCGC
>CANRIG010000062.1 GCA_947630595.1 uncultured Lachnospiraceae bacterium
AGAGAAATTTGACAAAAAAATACCGCATTTCTGCGGATTGCGGGGATTTTATTCAGTTACAAGTGTCGAAGACCCGATGGCAGAACGTCATCCTCCGGGGTCTTTTTTGTCCCTCCCGGCAGCAGTACGGAAGCCTCAGAGGCACTGCAAACAGGAGCCGAAAGGCGGCAGCTCCCATGCGGAAACACAGCCCCGGCTTTTCTTTCCAACACTGTACCAACAATGGAAGCCGTTGCTTTTCAGTTTCGAAAAGTAGATTTTGGATATTCACTGACAAATGTAAGAAGATATGTTATGATGATAAAAAAGGAAAAGAAGGCTCGGATTGCGAGGTGTAAAAATGCTGTTAAAACATTTAACAATTGAAAATTTTAAGGGATTAACATGCTGTGAAATTGATTTTAAGCCGGGATTTAATCTTTTGATCGGAGATAACGGGAAGGGGAAAACTTCTATTTTGGAGGCAGCTTCTGTAGCGTTAGGCGGATATATTGTAGGTATCGACGATGTCTCTGCAAAACATTTCGTAAAAAATGAGATTCGGATTTCTTCTGTTCCAATGGGTGACGGCTCTTTTACCAGACAGTACGAGACGCCGGTTGTAGTGAAATGTGTTGCGGATGTCAGGCTGACAGAGGGCAAAACAAAGAAATGCGAATGGAAGGAATATAAATGGACGCGTAAAAAGAACAGCGTGAAAGCATCCCGGAGTACGGTTGAACCAAGAGCCATATGTAGTCTTGCAAGTAAAATGGCGAAAAATGCAGAGGAGGAACTGCCGGTTTTGAGCTATCAGAGTGCTGCGAGGACATGGATGCAAAAACGTGAACAGACAGAAAACATTTTTGACGCCGATTTCAGCCGTACCGTTGGCTACAAAAACTGTCTTGACGAAGCGTCTGACCCTAAAATGCTATTAAACTGGTGCGCTAAAATGGAGCAAGTATCCTGGCAGAAGCAGAAACCGATCGCGGAATATGAAGCGGTTAAGAACGCGCTTTCTATGTTTATGGCTGTCATGAATGAAAGCGGCAGACCGGAAATTATATTTGACAAGCAAAGTATGGAGCTGTCTTACATTGGGGAAGAAGCAACGTTACCAGTTCGATGTTTGAGTGCCGGATATCAGTCGGTGATCTGGATGGTGCTGGATATTGCCTATCGAATGGCGGTGTTGAATCCAAATATGTATGAGCGGGCTGCGGAAGCAAACGGCGTTGTATTAATTGATGAATTAGACATGCATCTCCATCCAAAATGGCAATGGAATATTATCCATGCACTGCAAAAGACGTTTCCCAACGTTCAGTTTATTGCAGCGACGCATTCTCCGATCCTGATAGCTTCCTGCAAAAACGGTCATCTTGTGTCAGTAGACAAAGATACTGTTTCTTATGGAAAAACAGAATATGGAATGGAAATAAATGATGTGCTTTCTTATACGCAGGGAAGCGGCGCAATGGTTCGGGATATCCGGAATAAGTTTGACCGGTTATATGAAAAAATTGATGAAGGGAAACTGACAGAAGCAAAAGAGAAGCTGGAGAAATTAAAAAATCAGCTGGGAGAAGATCATCCGGAAATTTTGAAAGCGAACACAGCGCTGGATTTTGAATTAGCGATATCGGAGGATGGTAAATGATTTATATTTGCAAAGGCAGAGAACCGGCGTCTCTTACGCAGTACCGTCAGACGGAAGGAGCATATTTTGACGGATATGAAAACAAAGATGAGTTGAGAGACGCTTTGCTGCGTGATCAGGGATATCTGTGCGCTTACTGCATGAGACGTATTTCTAATGACCGCTTCAGGATGAAAATTGAGCACTGGACGCCGGAAAGTTTGCTGCCTTCTGACAAGGCGGCATTGGATTATAAAATTATGCTTGGGGTATGTGATGGTTGCCGGGGAGATCTCGATAAGAACACTACATGTGATGAACATCGTCATAATGCAGAAATTTATGTCAATCCTTTAGACGAGACAATGATGGAAACCATTTATTATACCCGGGACGGGAAAATTCATTCCACAGATTCTAGAATCAGCAAGGATCTGGACCAGATATTAAATTTAAACTGTGAGCAGGCAAGGTCCAGGCTGGTATTGAATCGTAAAAAAATTTATGAGGAGTGTAAAAGGAGGCTGATGAATTTCCAGAGAAATGGAAACTGGAAAAAAGGGACGATTCAAAAAGTAATGAATTATTATCATGCGGAACCGGAGGGAAGAAAGAGAGAATACGTTGGGGTTCCGTTGTATATTTTGAAGAGAGCATTAAATCGCTTGTCATAGTCAGATATAATCTCAGGGATATCGTAAAAGGATTATAACCATGAAAATGGCATTCGGAAACATGGACGACCCGTCCTCCGTAGTATTCTGCAACAAGCTGGGCCTCGACTATGTGTCCTGCTCCCCGTTCCGCGTACCGATCGCGAGACTGGCGGCGGCGCAGGCGGCTTTGAGGCGCAGGAGCCGGAAAACTATTTTTTTTGGGGGGGGTGTAGGGGCTGGAAAACCTGTGAATAAAGGAAAATCCGGTTTCCTGCAGATGAACCTTGTAAATTTTTGCGGATTATGTCAAAATATCGTGCTTTTTCTCTGATTTTGTGGTATGATGAACCTGTAAGGAGGTGTATGGCACATGCAAGAGAAAATTTTGCTCAAAGCCATCGCTGACATGCTCGACCAGAAGCTTGAAGAGAAACTCGAGAAGAAGCTCGAGGAAAAGCTCGATCAGAAACTTCGTCCGGTATGGGAAGAACTGACCAGAGTGAACGAGCGGGTCGACGCAGTCGGTGAGCAGATGCATACACTGGAGAACAGATTTGATGTACTTGAAGAGAAAGTGGATGCGCTGACGAAGCGTGCGGATGTACTGGATGAGAAGATGGATGCACTGACGAAACGAGTGGATGTACTGGATGAGAAAGTGGATGTGCTGACGAAACGAGTGGATGTACTGGATGAGAAAGTGGATGTGCTGACGAAACGAGTGGATGTACTGGACGAGAAAGTAGATGCGCTGACGAAACGTGTAGATGTACTGGATGAGAAAGTGGACGTGCTGACGAAGCGAGTGGATGTACTGGATGAGAAAGTGGATGTGCTGACGAAGCGAGTGGATGTATTGGATGAGAAAGTGGATGCACTGACAGGACATGTGAATGTCCTCGATGAGAAAGTGACGAAAAATTACGATCTGGTACTGGAGTTTTACGGGAACCAGAAAGAGCGAAATCAATTCATCGTGGATGAACTGAAACTGTTTTACGGCACACTTCGAATGCACGGCGCGCAGATTGCACGCAATATAGCAGACATCGATGAACTGAAGTGGGCTGAGGCGGCCAAAGCCGCATAAGACAGCGCGCAGCATGAAATACGAAAGAAAAGCGGCCGTGGGCTAGCGGTCGATGAGCAGAAAAAACCGGTGGTACAGACTTACTGCAAGAATGTGCCATCGGTTTTTACGTTGCCGGCGCAATTTTTATGTCGCCAGAGCGGTTTTTATATCATCGGAGCAATTGTTCATCCAGAGGGATTTCCGCCTGATTCAGAGCGCAGCGAAAGCCGGAATAAACAGGATGCCAAAATGATATCCGTGATACAGTGCAGAATTGACAAAACGACAGGTCTTGATTACAATGTAAACAAGTAATCGGACATCATGTAGACAATGTAAAATGATGTTTACATGATTTATATGATGCCCAAATGATAGTCGAATTGTAAACAGAAATGATGCACACGGGTTTCATAACAGAAAGGATGGATGAGAGATGAAAAACAAGGCAGCGGCAAAACGTCTAATGCTGTGTCTGACGTTTGGATTTTTGCTGTGCGGTGTCTGCGGTACGGCATGTGCAGAGGCGCCTGACGCCGGACTGGAGCAGGACGCAGGGGATACCAATCCCGAGGCGGGCAGTGACAAGGACTTTTCCGATCTGCAGACGCCGGATGATCAGGAGGAGGCTTACGAGTACCGTTCGTTCTTTCTGCCGGCGGTGGATGTGTTCAGTCAGCCCTACGTAGGGGATCCCATGCCCTACTATGAGGACGGCGTCTATTACATGTATTACCTCAAGGAAGCCGGCGACTCCTACAGGCACTCCATTTACCTGGCGACTACGACGGACTTTGTGACGTATACGGAATATGACGATCCGATTCTGGAGTCTTCCGATGCCGAGGATGCGCAGGACGGCTGGATTGGCACAGGCTCGGTGGTAAAAGTGGAAGACAAATATTATCTTTTCTATACGGGACATGCGGATTCCGCTTCCCGGGAGTTCAAGGAGAAAATCATGGTAGCCGTGGGCGACAGTCTCACTTCTTTTGAAAAAAAGGAGGGCTGGGAGATCACGCCGCCCGACGAGCTGGGGCAGAAGAACGATTTCAGAGACCCTCAGGCTTATTATGACGCCGAGACCGGGGAGATCACTTTAACGGTGACGGCTTCCATGGACGGCACGGCGCGCATTCTGAAATATACGCTTGACGCGAATCTGGAGACGCCCTCCTATGACGGCGTTATTTTCACGGACCCGGTCGGCGGCTTCTGGAATCTGGAGTGCAGCGACACCTTCCGCATCGGCGACACCTGGTACCTGACCTACTCCGCACAGGATGATACGCTGTGGTATGCTTCTGCCGACGCGCCTTACGGCCCCTACGGGGAGCCGGTGAGACTGGACGGCAAGCTGTTTTATGCCGCTAAGCATGTGGAGGACGGAGAAAACGCCTACATGGTGGGCTGGGCCAGAAGGTCCGAATCCCCATCCTCGCTGAAGGTGGAAGCATGGGCGGGCAATCTGGTTGTCCAGAAGCTGGCTCAGAACGAGGACGGGACGCTGTACCTGGCGCCGGTGGATGCCGTCGCGGAAAGCCATTCCGTCCAGCGCGAGCTGACCGCGGAAGATACGCAGATTTCCCTCGAGGCAGGCTCGCCTGCAGGCTACGCCGATGCCTTTACCTGCTATGAGAGTTTTCTGCTCACCGGCGAGTTCCAGTATACCGGCGACGGCCCGTTTGGCCTCAGCTTCGATTACGATGGAAACGACGAAAACAGCAAGCGGATATCTATTTTACCCGCGGACGGCAAGGTTCAGCTCCTGTTCCGCGACGGCAAGCTGCCCATCACAGAGACCGCGGCTGAGCTGACGCCGGGAACGACCTATACCTTTACTTACATCCAGGAAGGCTCCGTGGGCACCTTTTACATCGACGGCGTGGCGGCTCTCACCGTCCGGATTTACGGAGCCAGCGGAAAGGGCATCCGCCTGTTTGCGGAAAACAACGCGGTGCAGTTCAGCTCTCTGCAGCAGTACACGCGCCCCTGAGAAATGAAAATGCTTTGATATATCGTGCGGCTGGCGCAGCACAGCCGTTCATTCAGAAATGTGGAGACAGCCTTTGGCCTGATTTGCGGGTCAGGGGCTGTTTTACTTCATAAATCAAAAAGACTCATCTGCCTGTCCTTCCATGAAACCTGCTCCGCCTGCTTTATCACATCATGTTCGGACACGGTTCCGATCAGCAAAGGAGACGACGGGTCGTGCATGTCCATGTTTCTGCGGACGGTTGCGCGGTCATAGTTGGCATAGCAGTAGAGGCAGCCATGGCCGCAGGTGTTGTACGCGCCGATGTCCGCGCCCAGAAGACAGTCGCATTCCGACCGGATTCCTTTTCTGCGGGGCACGCTCAGCCGGCAGCCGATGGCCTGTTCCAGTACTTCCTTCGACAGGCAGCCGGACGCGTCCACATGGCTTCGGACAAGCCCGGCATCCTCGCAGCACAGATGAATCTGCAGACCGGTGCGTGCGGCGGTTCGTGAAAATGCATCGATCAGCGCTTCTTTTTCACCTGCGGTGACGCTTTGCACGCCGGGGAAATTTCGTTTCGTTTTCTCGTACAAGTCGATAAAGCTCACCACGCATTGTCCGGTGTAACCGGAAAGCGTATCTGCCATCCGGCGAAACTGCTCCGCGTGCCAGGAGACGGAATACTGCTTCGTAATGAAGACCGGGTCGTAACGCCAGCTGATCCGTTTCCGGCCTACCTGCGCAGACAGGCGTTGAAAGGCGGAGATCACCTGCTCCTTTGGCGGAACATAAGGTTCGATGTCTCTCCTGTAGGGCGTAATGGTCACAAACCAGAACGTGTCGAACGCCGACAAAAGGGCGAGCTCATCCAGCATAGGGGCAGGATTTTTGCTGCAAAATACCATGGCGTCGATCAGTTCAGGCTTCAGAAGATATCTGCTGACTTGCAGAGGGTAATAGGGATTGCGGACGAGGACATAGCCTTCCCGGATGCGGTTGTAAAACCATGCGCTGTAAAAGGCCGGTATATCCGTCCGGCTTCCCGTGTTTAGAATCATTTTGCCACATCCTCCCGTTTCAAATTCTTTTTGACAGGAATACAGTAATTATACTATTTTTCTTGCTGTTTTTCCACTGGATGAGCGGTCGAATTGCGGGTGTGCTGAACAGTGTAAATTCGTGGGGTAAATTCAGGATTTTTATTGTCTTTGAGCGGGTGAAATGCTATACTGGTTATGTGCAGAATCAGACCAAAGAGAAAAGAAGAAATTCTGGAGGATACCTATGGAATTCCGATGAGCTATGATTTAAAGGAGGCAGCGGCGAAAATGTGTAATTTGGCTGATTTGGTGGAAGAACGTGGAATCGAGAAAGGTACGGAGCTGAAATTGATTCAGCAGGTCCTGAAGAAAATACAAAAGTCTTATACGGTGGAGCAGATTGCCGGATTTCTGGAAGAACCGGAAGAAAAGATCAGACGGATTACGGAGATTGCGGAGAAATATGCGCCGGAGTATGATGAGGAGCAGATACTGAAAGAGATGATGCAGGGGAATCCTTGAACGTCCATTTGACAGGGAGCGCGATATGCTGTGCCGGAACAGAATGCACAGCAGAAAATGTATGCGAAGTCGGCGGCAGAAGATGCTGCCGACTTTTTTCCATCACAAAAATTTAAAATGTTAAGAAAACTTAAGATAAATTTAAAGTCACAGTAAGAGCTATCCTTTATAATGAATAACAGAAAGGAAGAATGTATGCAAAAAAGGTGTAACATTGTGCCGGATGAGATGCGGCTTCCACTGGTTCTGGCGGTAGCCTGCAATACTGTGACATATTTCGGGTCGCGGCTTCTGATGGCCGGCCGGGTGCATTACGATATTTCGGGCCGGCTGGACGCGCTGATTCCGCTTGTGCCGTGGACGGTTGCCGTGTATTTTGGCAGCTATGTCTTCTGGGTGGTGAATTACATCATCGGATGCAGACAGAGTCGGGAGGAAGCCTTTCACTTCATCAGCGCGGATTTCGCGGCGAAGCTGGTGTGCCTGCTTTGCTTTCTGGTGTTTCCCACGACCAAGGCCAGGCCGCTGATTGAGGGGAGTTCCGTCTGGGACCACCTGATGCGCCTGCTCTACCGCATGGATGCGGCGGACAATCTGTTCCCCTCCATCCACTGCCTGACCAGCTGGTTCAGTTTTATTGCAGTGCGGGGCAATAAAAAGATACCGGGATGGTATCGGGCGGCATCGCTTTTGATGGCGGCGGCCATCTGCATCTCCACGCTCACGACAAAGCAGCACGTGCTGCCGGACGTGATTGCGGGCGTGGCGTTGGCGGAGGGCAGTTACCGGTTTGCGGGCCGGAGCGGATTTGCGGAGTATTACCGGAATTTTGTGCGGAAACTGTCCCGCTGAGGTTGGGCCGCAGCAGACAGCAAGATGTCTGCCCGCGCGGGGCTCTGCTTTATCTATCGTGTACTGCACGGCTGCTGAATCTTTCAGAGGGCAAAAAACACAGCCACAGCGTGGACAGAACAAAAAGCGGCAGAAAGCTCAGGCACTACGCGGACAGAACAAGAAACGGCAGAAAGCAAAGTCACCGTGTGAACAGAAGAAAAGAAATCTATAGCCATCATGCTAAACGATAAGGAAAACGACAGGAAGGAGCAGGCGCTGCGTGAACAAAAAACTGAGGCTTCTGGTGATCGCAGGGTTCGTGGTGATCCTGTTTCTGATTGCAAAACCGCTCCTGAACCGGAAATTTGATTCGGCGGAGTCTCTGAGACTCTACATGAAGCAGTTCGGCGTGGCTGCGCCGCTGTTTCTTACCGGGTTTCAGGCGTTTCAGGTTGTGGTGCCGGTGGTACCCGGGTATCTGGGCTGCGCGGCGGGCGCACTCGCCTTCGGCACCGTGACCGGTTTCTGGTGCAATTACATCGGGATCAGCGCCGGATCCGTGATTGCATACTTCCTGGCCAGAAAGTATGGGATGGATATTGTACTTACCATGTTTTCCCGAAAACAATATGAGAAGTGGAGCGGCCTCGTGAAAAAAAGCCGGTCATACGATGCGTTTCTTTTTGTCGCGACGCTGCTGCCGCTGTTTCCGGATGATTTTCTGTGCTATTTTTCCGGGCTGATGAATATGGACCGGAAAAAATTCATCTGGATTATTATTCTGGGGAAACCATGGTGCATTCTGGCATACAGCATTGCGTTCGGACTGATAAAATAAAGGGGATGTGAGGGTGAAAAAGAAACTGCTTGGATATTACGACTACACGGTAATACTCACGTACTGCGGCATGCTGTTTGCATTTTACGGCATTTTGTGCGTACTGGATCAGAATTTTTTAAAAGCCGCGCTGTGCCTGATGGCGGCAGGCATATGCGACATGTTTGACGGCGCGGTGGCCGCCACGAAGGAACGGAACGATCACGAGAAAGGCTTCGGCGTTCAGATCGATTCCCTGAGCGATCTGATCAGCTTCGGCGTTCTGCCGGGAATCTTTGTCTATATGATCTGCGGAAAAACCAGGGCGTCGGGGATTATCGCTTCGGCGTTCGTCCTGTGCGCGCTGATCCGGCTGGCCTATTTCAATGTGCTGGAGCTGGAGCGGCAGCAGCAGACCACGGAAAAACGCAAAAGCTATCTCGGCGTTCCGGTGACGACGGTGGCGGTGCTGCTGCCGGCGGTTTACCTGCTGTACGACCGGCACATATGCAAGCGCGTCATCTATTTTCCGACGCTGCTGGCGGCGATGGGCGTCGGCTACCTCTCGCCGGTGGAGATCCGCAAGCCGGGGCTGCGGGGCAAGGCCTGTCTGATTGCGCTCGGCGTTCTGGAAGCGGTGGCGCTGCTGTTTTTCATGGGGAGCGCTGCGGCATGAAAGATTCTATATTACTGACGTTTCTGTACAGGACGCTGCCGGGGCGGGCGCTTCTGAAGCTCCTGGTGCAGCCGGGCGTATCACGGATGGCCGGGCGTTTCCTGTCTTCGGGCGCTTCCGCGCGGATTGTGCCGTACTATATTAAAAAGCATCATATTGATATGAGCGGTGTGGAAATTCCTGCGGGCGGTTTCCCGTCGTTCAATGCGTTTTTTACCAGAAAGCGAAAGCTGGAGCGCTGCGATGCGGCGGCAGGGCGGCTGATCAGCCCCTGCGACGGGCTCCTGACGTCGGTGGAAATCCGGGACGGGACCGTGCTCAGGATCAAACATACCGAATTCTCCCTGACAGATCTTCTCGCGGACGCCGGGCTCGCCGCGGCGTTCCGGGACGGACTGGCGCTGATCTTCCGCCTGACGCCGGAGCATTATCACCGGTACTGCCATGCAGCGGACGGCAGGGTTCTCCGGCACCGGAAAATTTCCGGAGAGCTGCACTGCGTGCGGCCGGTCGCGCTGCGGACGCTGCCGGTGTTTGTGCGAAACAGCCGCGAATATCAGCTGGTGCGCACCGAAGATTTTGGCCTGATGGTGCAGATGGAGGTGGGCGCGCTGCTGGTGGGAAAAATCCGAAACCGCAGCGTCATCCCCGGAGAAAACCGCGTGCGCGCGGGCGCGGAGAAGGGATACTTCGAGTTCGGCGGCTCCACGATTATTCTGCTGCTGCAGAAGGATGCCGTCCGGCTTCGCGGGTCGCTGTACGCGAAGAAAAACGAACAGGGAGAGATTCCGGTGCGCCAGGGCGAATGTGTGGCGATAACGGACGATACTGCTTGAAAGGCATGGATAGCAGCATAAAAAACAGCAGTACAAAAAGAAAAGAGGGGAATGCCATGTTTGGAAAAAAGAAAAAAGAGCAGCCGATGCAGACCTTTGATCCACAGGTTTACCGGCCGGTGCTGCGCTGCAGCATCTGCAACGGCGAACAGGTGGCGGGCTTTAAGCATCTGCAGACCGGCAAATTCGAGGAGGTCGCGCTGATCCGCGGAGAGCGGGAGCTGGCGGAATTTATGGAGCGGTACGGGATCGATAAGATTGAAAAAGAGTACTGATTTCCGGGAGCCGGGAATGTATTTTTATAAGGGAGACAGTATGGAGAAAAATCAGATTCTGAAAATATACGGTACGGATTACCAGCAGATGACGCGCGCGCTGCTGGAGGAAGCAGGGCTGATCGGGCGGATCAAAGACAGAGGATGCCGGATCGGCATCAAGCCCAACCTGGTGTCGGCGTCGCCGGCCTCCAACGGGGCGACGACGCACCCGGAGGTGCTGGCCGGCATCATAGAATACCTGCAGGACAACGGCGTGCGGGATATCACGATCATGGAGGGCTCCTGGGTCGGCGACCGGACCGCGGAGGTGATTCGCGTGTGCGGCTATGACCGGCTGGCAAAGCGATATGGGGTCCGGCTGCTTGACACGCAGAAAGAGAAGTCGCATGCGGTGGACTGCGCCGGAATGAAGCTGAATATCTGCGACTGCGTGGATCAGGTGGATTTTCTGATCAACGTGCCGGTGCTCAAGGGACACTGCCAGACCAGGATTACCTGCGCGCTGAAAAACATGAAGGGACTGATCCCGAACAGCGAGAAGCGCAGGTTCCATTCGATGGGCCTGCACAAGCCGATCGCGCACCTGAATACGGCCATCCGGCAGGACTTTATCGTGGTCGACCATATCTGCGGCGATCTGGATTTTGAGGACGGCGGCAATCCGGTGGTGCGCAACTGCGTGATGGCGGCGCTGGACCCTGTGCTGGTGGACGCGTACGTCTGCAGGCTGCAGCATTATGACGTGGACGAGGTGCCGTATGTGCGGCTGGCGGAGCGCCTGGGCGTCGGCAGCGCGGATTTGTCGCGGGCGGAGATCATTACCTGCGGCGGCCTGGACGGCGGCGGGACAGAGCTTCCGCGCGCGCGCAAGATTGTGGAACTGCAGGATTCGGTGGAGGAAGTGGAGTCGTGCAGCGCCTGCTACGGCTATCTGATGCCAGCGCTGGAGCGCCTGAAAAACGAGGGCCTGCTGGATCGGCTCGATGAAAAAATATGCATCGGGCAGGGCTATCAGGGAAAGACCGGAAAAATCGGCATCGGCCGCTGCACCGCAGGCTTTCAATATAACGTAAAGGGCTGTCCGCCCACCGAGGAACAGATTTATGCGTTTCTGCGCAATTATCTGACCGGCTTTGCCGCGGAAAAATAGGACTGCTTTTGCCGCAGAAAACCTGTGATAATCTCAGCCGCGCTCCCATACATATAGTATGAAAGTGAGAGCGATACGCACGGAGGCGCGGATGGGGCGGAAATATCGCATGGAGATTGCTGCGGCGCTGGTTTTGCTGTCCGGATTTCTGGCGGGAACGCTGGTTCCCGAGCTGTTTCGCATGGGAACGGGAGCCTATGCCGGCTACCTGAGCATGTACGGGCTGCAGCGCTATGAGACGGCGGCCGTGTCTCCCGCGAAGCTGCTGCCGTACCTGCTGTCGCTGCGGATGCGGACGCTGCTGTTTCTGTGGATGAGCGGCTATACGGCGGCGGGGCTTCTGTTTCATCTTCTGTACGCCTGGTGGCTGGCGGCCTCCGCGGGAATGCTGCTGGCGCTGTTTTTACTGCGCGGCGGCTGCAGCGGCGTCCTGCTCTTTGCCTGCAGCCTGTTTCCGCAGTGGATTCTGTATGCGTCCATGTGGAAACGGGAGGCGCTGTCTTTGTGGCGGAGGCGCCGGATGGGCACGCAGCCGGACGCTGCGGCGTCGGCGCGGCGCCGGGACCTTAAGGAGCTGGGCGGGATGGCAGGGCTCTGCGTGCTCGGCTGCGCGGCGGAGGCCTTTCTCGGCATGTGGCTTCTGAAAATTTTTCTGCAGTATTTTCGCTAAACAGCGCCGCATTCTGTAAATTTTCTGTAAAGTGCCGCCTGGCAGGCACCACATCTGGTGAACAAAAAAATTTCTTTGACGAGATGTTGTGGAAACCCCGTAAATACGGGGTTTTTGGCGCTTTTTCGGAGAAATTTGCGATTGATTTTGAAGAAATTTTTCAGTATAATTTATCTTAATCTGTTGGGGAAATGAGTCGGGAGAGGGGTAGCCCGGCTCAGTATTGGGAGGTAATAATGGGGGAATTTGCAGTTTGAGGTGTTTGGCATATGGAAAACGAATTGCCCCTGTTCATTGATTATTTAAAGGAGACGAAAAACGCTTCGGCGAGCACCGTGAGTTCGTATCTGCGGGATCTGAAGAAGCTGGAACAATACCTGCAGGAGCATGGTATTGAGGACGTCGAGCATGTGACCTCGACAAATTTAAATTCTTACATACTGTATCTGGAAAAGCAGGGCCTGTCGTCCGCGACCGTGTCACGGAACGTGGCGTCGATGAAGGCGTTCTTTCACTATGCCTGCCGCAGGCGCAGGCTGGAGGCGGACCCGACTGAGACGATCAAGGCTCCGCACATTGAGAAAAAGCTGCCGGGGATTCTGAGCGTGGACGAGGCGGTGCGGCTTCTGGAGCAGCCTTCCGGCATGACGCCGAAGGAGCTGCGTGACCGCGCGATGCTGGAGCTTCTGTATGCGACGGGCATGCGCGTGACGGAGCTGATTTCCGTGAAGCTGGAGGATGTGCACCTTTCCATGAATTATGCGGTCTGCCGCGACGCCGGCAGGGAGCGGGTGATTCCGTTCGGCGACAGCTGCCGGCAGGCGCTGGAGCGCTATCTGGCGTATGGACGGGCAAGGCTCATGAAGGACCAGACGAACGATTACCTGTTTGTCAACTGCTCCGGCAGGCCGATGAGCCGCCAGGGCTTCTGGAAGCTGATCAAGCAGTATGCGGCACGGGCGGGGATTATGTCCGACATCACGCCGCACACGCTGCGCCATTCTTTCGCCGCGCATCTGGTGCAGAACGGCGCCGATCTCAAATCCGTCCAGGAGATGCTGGGCCACTCCGATATTGCGACCACGCAGATGTACCTGGACATGAATGCCGAGCGCGTGTGCAGCGTATACCGGCGGGCGCATCCGAGACGTTAGAGTGTATAGGTGAATTTTTAGACAGAGATAGTGGATTTTCTATCTCTGTCTCTTTTTTTGCCGTTGCGCCCTGCCATCCTGATTTTCAGCGGACGGAGCTGTCCTGATTTTCGACGGGCAGAGTTATCCTGATTTTCGGTGGACGGAGCTATCCCGATTTTCAGCGGGCGGAGCCATCCTGATTTTCAGTGGGCGAAAGACCGATTGCTGACCGCCTGGAAAGCGATGCGGTTGTTCAGGGAGATGCAATTTATATAGATTAAATATAATATATATAGATCAAATAAAATATATATAAGTTAAATGTAATATATAGTTGACATTTCTGCCGTTTTGATGTATGCTGATCGACAAGGAGGTGTATGATGAGAAATCTGAAACTGAAATTCAGGCGCATTGAACTGGAAATGTCACAGACGAAGCTTGCGGAGAAAGTAGGCGTGACCAGACAGACGATCGGCCTGATTGAAGCCGGGGACTTTAACCCGTCGCTTAAGCTCTGCATCGCGATCTGCAGGGCACTGGACACTACGCTAAACGATCTATTCTGGGAGGATGATGAAAATGAGAAAAAATAAAAGCAGCCTGGACGGGATGAAAATTAAGAAAAATAAAAACAATCTGGACGAAAGGCAGGAGCAGGCGCTGCTGCGGATTGAACACAATGGGTGCTGGCTGGCCTTCTGGGGACTGCTGGCCGTTATAGCGCTGCAGAGTGTGATTTTAAACTTCGATACCAGGAGCCTGGCAGGAGAATACCTTGTCTTTATGATACTTGCATTGTATATATCCGTGGGATGTTTGAGGCAGGGGATTTGGGACCGCCGTCTGAAGCCTGATACTTCGTCAAACGCCGCCGTTTCTCTGACGGCCGCTTTCATTGCGGGGATACTGAATTTTATTTGTACGGCGAAAAGATTCCCCGACAAGATACCCGCCTCCCTTGCGGTCGGATTTGTATACGCGGCGATCGCATTTACCGTATGCTTTGCAGCCCTGCAGCTCGCGGCAAACCTGCTCAAAAAAAGGCAGGCCAGCCTGGAAAAAGAACCTCCGGAAAGCGAATTTTCAGAAGACGAGAAAAGCTGAGATGTAAAAACAGCCGTTTGGATTTTCGGTGTGTTTCCCGCGGGAAGCCTGTGGCGGCTTTCCGCGGGAAATACCCGAAAGGGTACCAAACGGCGTCCTCCGAATGTCTATTCTTCGAAATGTATATTCTTTGAAACGTCTATCCCCCGGACGCTTATCCCCGCCGCTCCTGCACCCTAGCAGTCCCGGTAAATATCATAAATCAGCTTCTCCGACTTCTCCCACCCAAGGCAGGGATCCGTGATCGACTTCCCGTAGACATGCGGCTCCGCGCCGAACGGCTGCGCGCCGTCCTCGAGGTAGCTCTCGATCATGAAGCCCTTCACGAGTTCATGCAGCCCCGCGTTGTACTGGCGGCTGTACAGCACCTCCCGCGCGATGCGGATCTGCTCCATATACTGCTTGCCGGAGTTGGAGTGGTTGGTGTCGATGATCGCAGCCGGATTTTTCAGGTCGCGCTCCCGGTACATCTGCAGCAGCAGCTCCAGGTCCTCGTAGTGGTAATTGGGGATGGAATTGCCGTGCTTGTTGGTGGCGCCGCGGAGCACGACGTGCGCGAGCTCGTTGCCCTCCGTGTTGACGTCCCAGCCGCGGTAGATGAAATTGTGCGCGCTCTGGGCGGCCACCACGGAATTGAGCATCACGGCCAGGTCGCCGCTGGTCGGATTTTTCATGCCGGCCGGCACGTCCATGCCGCTGACCGTCATGCGGTGATGCTGGTCCTCGACGGAGCGCGCGCCGATCGCCACGTAGGAGAGCAGGTCGTCCAGATAACGCCAGTTCTCCGGGTAGAGCATCTCGTCGGCGGCGGTCAGTCCCGTCTCCTCGATCGCCATCGCGTGCAGCCTGCGCATCGCCACGAGGCCGGCAAACACATCCGGCTTTTTCTCCGGGTCCGGCTGGTGCATCAGGCCCTTGTAGCCCTCGCCGGTCGTGCGCGGCTTTCCGGTGTAGATGCGCGGAATCAGGATGATGCGGTCGCCCACCTTGTCCTGCACTTTGGCGAGCCGGTGCAGGTACTCCATGACGGCGTCGACGTCGTCGGCCGAGCAGGGGCCGATGATCAGCAGAAATTTGTCGGATTTTCCGGTAAAGACGTCGCGGATCTGCGCGTCTCTTTCCTTTTTAATGGCAATGACCTTTTCCGGGAGCGGGTACTGTTTTTTGACCTCGGCCGGAATCGGCAGTTTTTTTACGAAATTAATCGGCATAAGAATCAGTCACCTCGTCAGTTTTCTGATTTTCTAATATAACATAGATGTGAAAAAATGTCGATACAATTTTTGGGTTTTCATTTTTGCGCTCCTGTGGTATGATGGAACGTAAAGTGACAAAAGAAACGCATGGAGTGGACAAAGATGAACTGCAAAGAAAAACCATATTTTCCGATGTTTGTCAATCTGTCTGACAAGAAAGTGGTGGTGGCCGGCGCCGGGACGATTGCCAAACGCCGGATCCGGGCGCTGACGGATTTCACGAACGATCTGGTGGTGATCGCGCCGGAGGTCAACCAGGAGCTGCGTAACCTCGAGGCCGAGGGGAAGATCACGATCCTGCGCAAGACATACGAGCGGGAAGATCTTTACGGGGCGTCGATGGTGATCGCGGCGACCAGCGACCACCGGATCAACCAGGAAATCTACTCCGCCTGCAAATGCCTGGGGATACCGGTGAACGTATGCAATGACAAAACAAAATGTGACTTTTATTTTCCGGTCCTGGCGATGCGGGACAATGTCGTGGCGGGCGTCAGCACGGGCGGCAGGGAGCACGGGAAGTCGCGGATCGTGGCGGACCGGATTCAGACGATGCTGGACGCCGGCGGAAAGGATGAGGTGGAGCAGAGCTGATGCTGGTAAGGATTTTTACGGACGGCGCGGCCCGCGGCAACCCGGAGGGGCCGGGCGGCTACGGAGTCATTCTGCAGTATGTGGATTCCGGCGGCCGGTTGCACGAGCGCGAGTACGCGCAGGGCTACGTGAAGACGACCAACAACCGCATGGAGCTGATGGCGGCGATCGTGGGGCTGGAGGCGCTGAATCGCCCGTGCGAGGTCGAGCTGTACTCCGATTCCCGCTACCTGACGGACGCGTTCAATCAGCACTGGATTGACAGCTGGGTGAAGCGCGGCTGGAAGCGCGGGAAGAACGAGCCGGTGAAAAACGTCAGCCTCTGGCAGAGGCTTTTGGCAGCGGCGAAGCCGCACCAGGTGCGTTTCATCTGGGTCAAAGGGCACGACGGCCATCCCGAGAACGAGCGCTGCGACCGTCTGGCCACGCAGGCGGCGGACGGGGACGCCCTGATCGGGGACACGATGTGACAAAAGACGCGGATGCGGGCAAAAGCAGTTGAAAAGCGCCCGCCGCTGTGCTATTCTACTGATAGTGTTTCTTTGCGGCAGGGGCAGGATTGCCGATGCCTGCCGTAAAATTTTCTGCGCGATGCGCAGGGTAAAGAAAGGAAAGAGTGAAATGGCAGCGTTTTTTCGTGAATTTTTAACGGAGCTGGCGGAACTGCTGGTGCTGGCCGGCGTCTGTCTGGCGGCGATTTTCTGCGGCAGGAAGCTGCGCGAGAAAAAGGATGCAAAATAGAAAAAGGTTGGAGGAATAATTGTGGAAAAATACGGGGTAAATGAATTACGGAAGATGTTTCTTGACTTTTTTAAGAGCAAGGACCATCTGATTATGAACAGCTTTTCTCTGGTACCGCACAACGACAAGAGCCTGCTCCTGATCAACGCGGGCATGGCTCCGCTGAAGCCGTACTTTACGGGTGCGGAGATTCCGCCCAGACGCAGGGTCGCGACCTGCCAGAAATGCATTCGTACCGGCGACATTGAGAATGTGGGCAAAACCGCACGCCACGGTACTTTTTTTGAGATGCTGGGCAATTTCTCGTTCGGCGACTATTTTAAAAAAGAAGCGATCGCGTGGTCCTGGGAGTTTCTGACGGAGGTGGTGGGCCTCGATCCAGACCGTCTCTATCCGTCGGTTTATCTGGAGGACGACGAGGCGTGGGATATCTGGCATGACCAGGTCGGGATTCCGGCGGAGCGGATTTTCCGTTTCGGCAAGGAGGACAACTTCTGGGAGCACGGCGCAGGCCCGTGCGGCCCGTGCTCGGAGATTTATTACGACCGCGGCGAAAAGTACGGCTGCGGCAAGCCGACCTGCACGGTGGGCTGCGACTGCGACCGCTACATCGAAGTCTGGAACAACGTCTTTACCCAGTTTGAGAACGACGGACACGGCAACTATGAGCTGCTGAAGCAGAAAAACATCGACACCGGCATGGGCCTCGAGCGCCTGGCGGTGGTGGTGCAGGAAGTGGACTCCATCTTCGATGTGGACACGATCCAGGCGCTGCGCGATAAGGTCTGCGAGTTTGCGCATACCGTGTACAAGACGGACGAGCAGAAGGACATCTCGATCCGCCTGATTGTCGACCATATCCGTTCGGCGACGTTTATGATCTCCGACGGCATCATGCCCACCAACGAGGGCCGCGGCTACGTGCTGCGCCGCCTGATTCGCCGGGCCGCGCGCCACGGCAGGATGCTCGGCATCGAGGGCAAATTCCTCTCCCGCCTCAGCGAGACGGTGATCGAGGGCTCCAGGGACGGCTATCCGGAGCTGGAGGAAAAGCGCGAATTTATCTTCAAGGTGCTCTCCCAGGAGGAGGAGAAGTTCAGCCGCACGATCGACCAGGGCCTGAGCATTCTCTCTGACCTGGAGGCGGAGCTGGAGCGCGGCGGCAAAAAGGAGCTCGGGGGAAAGGACGCCTTTGTGCTCTATGACACATACGGATTCCCGCTCGATCTGACCAGGGAGATTCTGGAGGAAAAGGGCTATACCATCGACGAGGACGGGTTCCATGCCTGCATGGAGGAACAGCGTCAAAAGGCCCGCAAGGCGCGCGGCACCACCAACTACATGGGCGCGGACGCTACGGTTTACGATCAGATCGCGGCGGAGGTGACCACTGAGTTTGTCGGTTACGAGACCCTGACCTGCGATTCCGTTATCACGGTGCTGACGACGGAGAGCGAGCTGACCGAGGCGCTGACCGAGGGCGTGCGGGGCACGGTGTTCACCGAAAAGACGCCGTTTTACGCGACCATGGGCGGCCAGACCGGAGACAGGGGCGTGATCTCCTGCGCGGCCGGACGCTTTGTGGTCGAGGATACGATTCATCTGCTCGGCGGCAAGTACGGCCATGTCGGCTATCTGGCGGAGGGCATGATCAAGACCGGCGACAGGGTGACGCTGAGTGTGGAGGCGGAAGGCAGAAAAGACACCTGCAAAAACCACAGCGCGACGCATCTGCTGCAGAAAGCGCTGAAGACCGTGCTCGGCTCCCACGTAGAGCAGAAGGGCTCGCTGGTGACGCCGGACCGCCTGCGTTTCGATTTCGCGCATTTCCAGGCGATGACTGCGGAGGAGCTGGAGCGCGTGGAGGCGCTCGTCAATGAGGAGATCGCGGCGGCGCTCCCGGTTGAGACTGAGATCATGGGTATTGAGGACGCCAAAAAGACCGGCGCCATGGCCCTGTTCGGCGAGAAATACGGCGATGAGGTGCGCGTGGTGTCCATGGGCGATTTCTCGAAGGAGCTGTGCGGCGGCACGCATGTGTCCAACACGGCGGAAATTTCTACGTTTAAGATTGTGTCCGAGTCCGGCATCGCGGCGGGCGTGCGCCGCATCGAAGCGCTGACCGGCAAGGGCGTGTTTGCATATTACCGTCACGCGGAGCAGGAGCTGCACGAGGCGGCGAAGCTGCTGAAGACCACTCCGGCCTCCCTGCTGGAGAAGATTGCCTCCCTGCAGGAGGAGCTCAGGACCGTGATGAGCGAGAACGAATCCTTAAAGAGCAGGCTGGCGAAGGATGCGCTCGGCGACGTCATGGACCAGGTGTGCGAGGTGAACGGCGTCAAGCTGCTGGCGTCGCGCCTGGAGGGCGTGGACATGAACGGCCTGCGCGAGCTCGGCGACCAGCTGCGTGAGAAGCTGGGCGAGGGCGTGGTTGTGCTGGCGTCCGCAAACGACGGCAAGGTCAGCCTGATGGCGGCGGCTACGGACGGCGCCATGAAGAAAGGCGCGCACGCGGGCAACCTGATCAAGGGCATTGCCGCACTGGTCGGCGGTGGCGGCGGCGGCCGTCCCAATATGGCGCAGGCGGGCGGCAAGAATCCGGACGGCATCGGCGCGGCGCTGGAGAAGGCGAAAGAGGTGCTGGCGGCGCAGATTTCCTGAACCTGTGTGCGGAGCAAAATGTGACATTGCAGGCACGTTTTAAAGAAATCCCATAAAACGGAACACAGACTACAAAGCAAACGCTCATTCCGGCATTCGGATACACAGTCGGCGGATGGGCGTTTCGCTGTTTTTCCGGCCGCGCGGACGGCAGAAAAGTCAGAAAATTTGCCCGGAAAATTTATTTAAAAAAATTGTTGAAAAAGTGTTGACAAAGGAAAAATAACGTGGTATTCTGTCAAAGCTGCTTCGGTGAGAGGGCAGCGACAGAGTGAAGAACCTTGATAACTGAACAGTGAAACAACCTTGAAAAATTCTTAAAGTTTTATTTTAAGGACTGACCTTTAAAACAGTAAAACGGGATGA
>CANRIG010000063.1 GCA_947630595.1 uncultured Lachnospiraceae bacterium
GGTAGATAGGGCAGGGGTGGAAGTGCAGCAATGCATGGAGCTGACTGCTACTAATCGGTCGTATGCTTATTCAATGCCTGGTTCCTTTTCTGTATGTGGTTTTGAAGGTATGGCGAAAGAATGGAATCGTCCTGAACAGTCGGGACGGTTCTTTTTTTGCTGCGGATGACTGTTTGTTTCATTTTGCTTTACAAGCCGGAAAACAGATGGTATACTGAGTCTGCAAAAATATGTGTGCATTGAGTGAACGCAAGTGAGAGGGAATCAGGTGAGAATCCTGAATGGTCCGGCCACTGTATGCGGCTTTTGCGTCACAGAAGTTATCCGGTCAAGAGACAGATTTTGTACCGGCCGGTATTGTCTGTGGCGTGATGCGGACTCCATATTAGCCATTGCGGGCAGCGCAGCCTGTGAGAAGGTTTGGAGACCGTTTTGCCGTGAGTCAGGAAACCTGCTCGATGTGAAAGATGAAACCTCCGGTGAAGGTACTGCATCTCATGAAGAGTAGAATTATTATGCTCATTTTTGGGGATCGCACCGTGGAGTGCGGTCCCTTTTATCGTACTGTGGAGCTCAGACTGCCGTTTCTCTGTGCGCATGAAAAACTGACAGGAGGAAGAGTATGAAACATTATCAGAAACTCAAAAAAATCATTGCTTTGACACTTATGGCTGCAATGCTGCTTTCTCTGTCTGCCGGAATCACCGGATCGGCAGAAGAGAACACACAGGAGATTGTGCTGGGAGATTATCGGAATATTGCGCCGGGAGTTGAGGATGCTTATTACTGCAGCGTGATTCTGTATGTTTGGGAGCCGCTGATCACGATGGATGCAGCCGGCGAACCGGTCGGGAAGCTGGCTTCCAGCTGGGAAATGTCTGAGGATGCAAAAACATGGACATTCCATCTGCAGGAGGGCGTGAAATTCCATGACGGAGAAGACTTTAATGCGGACGCGGTTCTGTATAATTTTGACCGTATCCGTTATGAAGTGAAAACTTCCGGTTTTTACAATCTGAATGTAGACAGCTATTATCCGAATCTTGATCAGGTCAATAAAATTGACGATTATACGGTAGAACTGACATTCACGGAGCCGAATCCCACGCTTCTGTATACGATGACGAACTTCGGAAGTGCAATGTACAGTCCGGCGTGCTTTGATGAAGAATATAATTTTACCGGCATTGCACAGGGGACAGGTCCGTTTAAAATTACGGAAAACGTGAAAGACGAATATGTGCTCCTGGAGAGAAACGAAGATTACTGGGGAGAAAAGGCGAAGGCTGCTTCCATCCGCGTGCGCACGATTCCGGAGGCGGACACGAGATTTTCCGCTATGAAATCAGAAGAGATTATGGGTGTCATTGACCTGAAGGCAATTACGCCGGCACTGGCAACCGAGCTTGTGAAAGACGACAATTTTGCGCTCACGACCACAAATTCGACGATGATCGATTTCCTGTGCCTGAACGGAACCTCCGCTCCGTTTGACGATGTACGGATGCGTCAGGCAGTGAGTATGATGATCGACCGTGACGCAATCGCGGAGAGCATTTATCTTGGATATGCGGCTCCGACCTCCAATATTCTGAATTACAGCACCCCGTTCTATACGGAACAGCCGGTGGAATATGATCCGGAGCAGGCGAAAGCGCTGGCGCAGGAGGTTCTGGGCGGCGAGCGCGCGTCGGTCAAATATCTGATCCAGACAGGCAGTGCGGAGCAGAAAGCGGAAGCGGAACTGATTTCAGCGCTTCTGGCAGAGATCGGCATCGACGTAACCATCGAAACGTATGACTGGGCGACGATGCGGGAGATGATGGCAGCCGGGGATTATGGAATTGCGCGCGGACAGCAGGGTCTGTCCAATATGGAAGCACTCACGATTTTCAAGCGTTTCATGGATTCAGAGGGAGATCAAAACGTTAATTACAGCCTCGGCGTTTCGGATGAACAGGTCGATGCACTGATTGACGAAGCGGATCAGGCTCTGGATATGGATCAGCGCCGCGATATTTATACGCAGCTGCAGGAACTATCTGTTGAATTGCAGCCGGTGGTTCCCCTGTTTAATGAAAAGACACTTATGGTTTACAATAAAAAACTTGCAGGTTACGAAGCGCAGATTTACGGCATTGACCTGCCCAATGTGTGCTGGGCAGAGTGAAAGGATAACAGAGGATGATTCGTTACATCATAAAACGGGCTGCGTCGGCAGTTCCGGTGCTGCTTGGCATTTCTGTAATTGCCTTTGCGCTGGGACTTCTGACGCCGGGAGATCCTGCGCGCATGGCGCTGGATCGCGACGGCATGTCTGAGATTACGCAGGAGATGCTGGATGCAAAACGTGAGGAGCTGGGACTGAATGACCCGGCGCCGGTTCAGTATGGGCGATGGCTCTGGCGTGTTATGCACGGAGATTTCGGAACATCCTATTCCGATCATGTTTCGGTGGGCGGCGAATTGCTTCGCCGTCTGCCGGTTACACTGCAGCTGACATTCTGTTCCGTATTGCTGGTTATCGTGTTCGGAATCAGCGGCGGGATTCTGGCGGCTGCGCATGCGGGGAAAACGCTCGATAACATCCTGAAAGTTCTCACAAATCTTATGCTGTCTTTTCCTTCTTTCTGGATGGCAATTCTCCTGGTTATTGTGTTCGCTGAAAATCTGAAGATTCTGCCGACAAGCGGTGCGGGAAGCGTGCGCCATCTGATTTTGCCGTCGGCTGCACTGGCTTCTGTGAATATCGCAATGACGCAGCGGCTGATGCGTTCATCCATGCTGACTGAATTCGGAAAACAGTACGTGCTGGTTGCAAATGCAAAGGGCATCCGCAGATGGCAGGTACTGTTTGCACACGCTTTTCCTAATGCGGTCATCCCTGTCGTCACGATGATTGGCAATTACATTGGCGGAATCCTGGGAGGCTCATTTATTATTGAAAACGTTTTTTCCCTGCCGGGGATCGGCAGCTATGCGCTGGCGGCAATTCATGCGCGCGACTATCCGGTGATTCAGGGATATGTGCTGGTGACTGGGACGACCTTTGTTGCGGTATCGCTGCTGGTTGATCTTGTCTGCGCCGGAATCAATCCCCGCATGCGGCTTGGAGGGAAAATGCTGTGAAAAAAAGACAATGGATTCCGGGTGCTGTGGGGCTGGCCGTGCTTCTACTGATTATAACTGCGAGTATACTGGCGCCATGGATTGCCCCGTATGCACCCAATGAAATCAATATGGCCGAAGGACTGCAGGGGCCGGGCGGAAAGCATCTGCTGGGGACAGACCTGCTGGGCAGAGATTTGTTCAGCAGAATCCTGTATGGAGGGAGAAGCTCTATGCTGCTGGCACTGCTGGCGACGCTGCTGTCGATGCTGTTTGGACTGATTGTAGGCACCATGGCCGGATATTTCGGAGGCTGGTGCGATTATATGCTGACAGTGTGCACCAATATTTTTCAGGGGCTTCCGGGCACCAGCCTGATGGTGGCGATTGCCGGTATTATGGGACCGAGTTTCCGCAGCCTGATGATTGCCCTGGTTCTGACCAGCTGGACCGGGTTTTCCAGAATTGTACGCACGGAGGCACTCAAATACCGGGAAGAGAACTTTGTGGAGGGCTTGCGAAGTCTGGGCGAATCGCACCTGTCGATCATCTGGCTGCATATTATCCCCAATATGCTGGGCAATGTCATGGTATTGTTTACTACAAGAATCGGCCGATGCCTGCTTTCTATTTCAGGACTCAGCTATCTTGGCCTCGGAATCCAGCCGCCGGATCCGGACTGGAGCGTGATGCTCAGCGACGCTCAGATGCATTTTCGCTCCGCGCCGCATCTGGTGCTGGTTCCGGGCGTCTGTATGGTATTGCTGCTCTTTTCCATCAATCTGATCGGCGATACGCTGCGGGACTGGCTGGACCGGCAGAACCGGGAAGCGGGAGGATATTTATGAGCGGTGACATCGAACTAAGGGATGCGAAAGTATATTTTCCGGTTGCAGCCGGTGCTGTGCGCGCGGTTGACGGCGTGGATATTACGTTCAGCAGCGGTGAGATCACCGGAATTATCGGTGAGAGCGGCTGCGGAAAATCTGTTCTGGGCATGTATCTGCTGGGCCTTTTGCCGGATTATGCACGCAAAAGCGGACAGATCCGGTATGGAGGAAAAGATCTGGAACAGCTGCCGGAACGGGAGCGGCGGCGTATGCGCGGCGCCTGTTTGGGCCTGATTCCGCAGAATCCCGGAGATTCGCTGAATCCGGTGCGAAAAGTAGGAAGTCAGATTCAGGAGGCTCTGCGGCTGCTGCCGAAGAACCGGCAAAACACTGTTACGCCGGGCGGACTGCTGTGCAGGTTTGGCTTTTCACAGGAACAGGTGCTGCGCGTTGAGCGGGCATATTCGTTTGAACTGAGCGGAGGCATGCAGCAGCGGGCGGTAGCCGCGATGGGAGTGGCGGCGCACCCGCAGTGGATCATCGCGGATGAGCCTTCCAAAGGACTTGATATGGCGCTGCGGGAACAGATGTATGAAACCCTGCGCTGTGTGCGCAGTCAGGAAGTGGAGGGAATGATCATTATCACGCATGATCTTGTGCTCGCACAGCAGCTCTGCGATCAGATTGCCGTCATGTATGCGGGACACATTCTGGAGCAAGGCCGGGGCGTTCCGCGAAAACCACTGCATCCGTACACGAAGGGCCTGCTGGATTCCCTTCCCGCGCGCGGCATGCATCCGATGCGGGGAATTGCTCCGGCGCCAGGACAGAGACTGGAAGGATGCCGGTTTGCACCGCGATGCCCGTTTGCGCAGCAGCTCTGCCGCGAAAGAGAACCGGCGCAGTATGAGATCGGTGAACGGAAGGTAAGGTGTTTCCTCTATGCCTGAAGCGATACTTGAAATGAAAAATGTGACGAAATCGTTCGGGAAAAGACGTTCTGTCCGCGTGCTGGACCATGCAGATTTTGCGCTTGAACAGAATCGGATTACGGCGCTGATGGGCGTCAGCGGTTCCGGAAAAAGTACGCTTGCACGGCTGCTTCTGATGCTGGATACCTGCGACGAGGGAGAGATTCTGTACCGGGGACGGCCGGTAAATATGGCAAAACGCCGGGAGTCTCTGGCGTTTCACCGAAGAGTTCAGTATATTTCCCAGCGCCCGGAGTCTTTTTTCGATCCGATGTACCGACTGCGTTCCAGCGTAATGGAAGCAGCGCGGATTCACAGGCTGGAGCCTGCAAAAGCATCGGACCGCCTCAGTCAGCTGCTTGAGCAGGTGAAAATCAACGAGGCGGTCCTTGACCGTTATCCGTACCAGGTCAGCGGCGGCGAAATACAGCGTGTGGCGCTTTGCCGGGCGCTTCTGCCGGAACCGGATGTGCTGATTCTGGACGAGTGCACCTCCATGCTCGACGTATCCGTGCAGGCGCAGATTCTGAATCTTCTGCGGGATTTACAGAAGGAATGGAACCTGACCTATCTGTTTATTGCGCATGACATCGAGGTGGTTCGGTGGTTCACGGACCGTGCGGTACTTCTTTCGGAAGGAAAAATTCGGGAAATGAATCTCCATAACGCGGACGGTTCTCTTTTTGGCTGCGGCTGATTTTCCGTCAGATGTCTTTACATTATACTAAAATAATGATATAGTTATATCATAAAAAATGTATATTGGAGTGACGTGATATGATCATTAAACCATCCGCTGCTTTGCGCAACGATTATGCGTCCATCTCAAACCTTGCAAAAGAAACAAAAGAGCCGATTTACATCACAAAGAACGGAGAAGGCGATATGGTTCTCATGAGTATTGACGCGTTTGAAAAAAGAGAACAGATACTGCAGCTCCGTGCAAAAGTGCTGCAGGGGGAACAGGAACGCATAGACGGCGCGGAAACCATCCGGATATCGCAGGCGAGAAGCCGGCTGAAAGAAAGGGCAAATGGCATATAAAGTTGAAATCCTTCCCGCCGCATGGGAAGACCTGAAGCGCATAGAAGACTGGTATATCGTATCGTTTGGCGTGGAGACCGCATTAAAGGTGAGCAATCACATACTCGACGTGCTGGAACGGCTGGAAATCTTTCTAGATTCCGGTTCCATGACGCCGGATCCGTGGCTGAATCAGCAGGGATACCGGATGATCATCTGCGGGAAGCATGTTGCGGTTTACCGGAAGATAGAGAAAAGCGTGTATATTTATCACATTGCGGATACCCAGACGGAATATACAAAGTTGTTTTACATATGAGACATGCTCTGAGCATTCCCTCATCTCCGTACCATTCGGAGGCAGGGAATTTCTCAGAGCATGTTTTTTTGCAGTAAAGTTTACAGGAAACGTTCTGCCTGCGTTTTGCCGGTCTTTGCAGGCCTTCGATTTGCAGGCCGTTAATTTTCAGACTGTCAATTTTCAGACCATCAATTTTCAGATCGTCAATTTTCAGGCCGCAGATTTACAACTGATAAATCTACAATTGATAAATCTCAGAATACTTCTTCCGGAAGTAATCCAGCAGCGGTTTCGCGGAAATTTCCCGCCCGCAGACGCGCTCGATCACCTGCGCGGAATTGTAGAGACTGCCGTAGCGGTGAATCTTCCGGTTCAGCCAGCCCGTGATTTCCTGAATCCGCCCTTCGGCCAGAATCTGATCGGGGTCGCCGAGCTCCTGTGTGAGCTGCTCCAGGAACATGCCGTCGTAGACGGAACCGAGCAGATAGGACGGGAAGTAGCCGAACGAGCCGTCGGACCAGTGCATATCCTGGAGAATACCCTCGGCATTGGTCTGCGGGCGGATGCCCAGCAGCTCCTCCATCTTGTCGTTCCACAGCCCGGGCAGGTCCTTGGCGGAGACGTTGCCGCGGAAGATCGCCTGCTCGATCTCATATCTCAGAATGATGTGCAGACAATAAGTGACCTCGTCGGCCTCCGTGCGGATCATGCTGGGACGCACCAGGTTGACGGCGCGGTAAAACGTATCCAGCGGAACCTGCTTAAGCTGCGGCAGCAGTTCGCCCAGTTTGTCATAAATTGGAATCCAGAACTGTTTTTTGCGCCCCAGAATATTTTCATAGAAGCGGGACTGACTCTCGTGCAGGCCCATCAGATCGACCTGCTCGGCGGCCGTGTTTTCAAGCTCCGCGGGAATGCCCTGCTCAAAAATAGCGTGGCCGCCCTCGTGGATGGCGCTGAACATGGCGCTGATCGGGTTGTCCTCAAGATAGTGGTTGGTGAGGCGCACGTCCCCGAAGCGGATGCGGGTGGTAAACGGATGCTCGCTTTCGCCGACCGCACCGGAGGCAAAATCAAAGCCGATGTAGTCGAGCAGGAGACGCTGCACCTTTTTCTGGGCGTCGATATCGTAATGCCCCTCCAGTGCGGACAGGTCCGGGGCCGGCGCGGCCGCGATGCCTGCAAGCAGCGGGCGCAGCCCGTCTTTGATCTCATCAAACAGGCAGTTGATGGTTTCGCTGTCGATGCCCTCCTCGTAGAGCCCGAGCAGGACTTCGTAGGGATCGGCATCCGGCTCCATATAATTCACATATTGTTTTGTCAGCGTGATGACCTTGTCCAGATGCGGCGCAAAGAGCGAAAAGTCGTCGCTTCGCTTTGCCTTTTCCCAGGCTCTCCCGGAGCGGGTTCTGGCCGAGGCGTATTCATTGTAAAAGTCCGCGGGGACGCGCAGCAGCCTGCGATGCTCGCGCAGCAGGCGGCGGACGGTCAGCTGCATCGCCGGGTCGAGGCGTTCAAACTGCTGCGGCTCGGAGAGCTCCTCCAGCATGCGGCCGTACTCTTCGGCGGTGGCATACTGAAACAGCCGCGCGGCGGTGCGGTCGCTCAGCTCCATCAGCCGTTCCTGCCCGTTTTCCGGCGTCTGCGTCTGCAAATCCCACTGCAGCAGCGCGCTGACGTGCTGATACTGTTTCATTTCCAAAAGATAATCCCTGAATTGATTCAATACATTTTTCATAGGCAAACCTCCTGCTTTTCAGTATACAGGGAAACGCCGTTTCTGGCAAGGCGGCGGGCGTAAAAAGTCGGCTTCCGGGGCGGTTTCAGGTGAAGGATATAAGTTTCGATATAGGTTAAGAATATAGGCTTCGATGCAGGTTTCGATGCAGATTTCAGGTGAAAGAAACGTTTACAAGCGCCGCCGTTTATGCTATGCTAAAATGCGTGTTGAGAGCCAAAACGGGAGAAAAACAGGCCGCCGGACCAAGCTCCGGCCAGCCTGAATATCATATGTGATACAGAAGAAAAGAGGGACCGAACATGCCTTCACTCAGTAAAAGAACCGAACATTTTACGGACTCCGTGATCCGGCGGATGACGCGGGTTTCGCTGCGCTATGGAGCGGTGAACCTGTCACAGGGATTTCCGGATTTTGATCCGCCGCGGGAACTGACGGAGCGCCTGGCACAGGCCGCCGCGAAAGGGCCGCATCAGTATGCGCTGACCTGGGGCGCGCAGAATTTCCGGGAGGCGCTGGCGAAAAAGCACGCACATTTTTCCGGGCTGTATATGGACCCGGACCGTGAGATTACGGTGACCTGCGGGAGCACGGAGGCGATGATGGCGGCGGTGATGTCCGTGGTCAACCCGGGCGAGCGCGTGATCGTGTTTTCTCCGTTTTATGAGAATTACGGAGCGGACGCCGTCCTCTCGGGCGCGGTGCCGGTCTACGTGCCGCTGATTCCGCCGGAGTTTCATTTTGACCCGGAGGCGCTGGAGGATGCTTTCCGCCAGGGAGCGAAGGCGCTGATCCTCTGCAATCCCTCCAATCCGTGCGGCAAGGTTTTTACCTACGACGAAATGCGGTTGATTGCGGAGCTGGCCATTCGCTATGACGCTTTTGTGATCACCGACGAGGTGTACGAGCACATTATTTATGAGCCGCACCGGCACGTGTACATGGCGGCCCTGCCGGGAATGCGGGAGCGGACGATCACCTGCAACTCGCTCTCCAAGACCTATTCGATCACGGGCTGGCGTCTCGGCTACGTGCTGGCGCCGGAGGAAGTGAGCGAGCGCGTGAAAAAGGTGCACGACTTTCTGACGGTAGGCGCGGCGGCCCCGCTGATGGAGGCGGCGGTCGCGGGCCTGGAGCTGCCGGACGACTATTACCGGGAGCTCCAGGCGGGATACCAGCACCGGAAAGATTTGTTTACGGGCGGGCTGCGGGCGCTGGACTTTCAGTTTACCGATCCGCAGGGCGCGTATTACGTGATGATGGATGTCAGCCAGTGGATGCGTCCGGGCGAATCGGACGTGGCGTTCTGCGAGTGGCTGGCGCGCGAGGTGGGCGTCGGCGCGGTGCCCGGCTCCAGCTTTTTCCGCGAGGATGTGAATCACCTGATCCGCTTCCATTTTGCCAAGCAGGACGCCACGCTGAACGCGGCTCTGGAGCGGCTGGCGGATCTGCGCGCGAAAGCGGCCGGGAGATGAGAGGCTGAAACGATATGGGAATACAGATGACAGGAATAGATCACAGCACGGCCGGCATTGATATTCGCACCGTTTTTTCCTTTACCAGAAAATCCACCGCCGTGACTTATGAGAAGCTCCGGCTGATTTGGGGGATCGAGGGCTGCGTGCTTTTGTCGACCTGTAACCGCATGGAGCTGTGGGTCAGTACGACGGAGGAATTTCAGGGCGACCTGTATGAAATCCTCTGTGAAATCCGCGGGGTCGATCCGTCGGGCTACCGGCAGTATTTCAGTTTTCGCCGGGAGCGCGAGGCGGTGCATCACCTGTTCCGTCTGGCGGGCGGGCTGGAATCGCGGATTCTCGGCGAGGACCAGATTGTGACGCAGGTCAAGGATGCGCTGTCCTTCGCCAGAGAAAATTATGCGGCGGATCACGTTCTGGAAACGCTGTTCCGGCAGGCGGTAACCGCGGCCAAAAAGGTCAAGACCGGCGTCACCCTGTCACCGTCGGACCAGTCGGCGGTACATATTGCGATTCAGACGCTGCGGGAGCAGGGCTATGCCTTTGCGGGAAAGACCTGCATGGTCATCGGCAACGGCATCATGGGCAAGCTGGCGGCGACGCAGCTGCGGCGGCAGGGAGCCGACGTGACGGTGACGGTCCGCCAGTATCACAGCGGAAAAGTGGAGATTCCAGAACACTGCCGGCGCATCGACTACGGGCGGCGGATGGAGCTGTTCGGGCAGTGCGATTACGTGGTCAGCGCCACGGTCAGCCCCAATTATACGCTGACGCGGGAGCTGGTGGAGGCAAACCTGACCAGGCCGGTGGTGCTGATCGACCTGGCGGTGCCGCGCGACATAGACCCGCAGGTGCGGGAGCTGGACGGCGTGCAGCTGTTTGACATCGACTGCTTCCGCGAGGAGGCGCGCAGCGAGGAGCAGCGCGAGGCCATCCGGCAGGCAGAGGCCTGCTTCGCGGAGCAGATGGAAGAATTTTTTACGTGGTACGAGTGCGTGGACGTTATTCCGAGGATTCAGGAAATCAAGCAGAAGGTGGCCGTGGATCTGGAGCTGCGGCTGTCCAGAAAGCTGCGGGCGCTGCCGCTCACAGAGCAGGAGCGCGAACAGCTGCGCCGCGACATCGAGACGGCTTCGGTCAAAACCGTCAACAAAATGCTGTTCGGGCTGCGGGACGGAACCAGCCGGCGGACCTTCCGCGAGGCGCTGGAATGTATGGAGCATATATATAACGAGGAGTTTGGAGAGGCGGGGAAATGATTCCGGAAAGGCAGGAAGGTAATATCGGGAATCATGGACAGTCCCGGAGCGGCAGGAATGTAATGTCAGGAATCATGGACAGTTCTGGAGCGGCAGGAACGTAATATCGGGAATCATGGACGGTTCCGGAAAGGCAGGAAGGTAATGTCAGGAATCGTGAACAGTCCTGGAAAGGCAGGAACGTAATGTCAGGAATCATGAACAGTCCCGGAAAGGCAGGAAAACAATGCGAAAAATCGTGATCGGGAGCCGGGAAAGCGCCCTGGCGGTGGCTCAGTCGGAGCTGGTGCGCAGCTATATCGCGGCGCACTGCCCGGATATAGACGTAAGCATTCTGACGATGAAGACGACCGGAGACAAAATACTGAATCAGGCCCTGGACCGGATCGGTGGGAAAGGCCTTTTTGTGAAGGAACTGGATGCGGCTTTGCTGGACGGACGCACAGATTTGTCCGTGCACAGCCTCAAGGATGTGCCGATGGAGCTGCCGCCGGAGCTTCCCCTGACGGCATTCTCCGCGCGCGAGGATGTGCGGGACGTGCTGGTGCTGCCGGAGGGCGCGCGGGAAATTGATTTTTCAAAGCCGGTCGGTTGTTCCAGCAAACGGCGAATGATACAATTTGAGACATTATATCCGCAGGCGCGGTTCGCGGTGATCCGCGGCAACGTGCAGACAAGGCTGCGTAAGCTGGACGAGGGCCAGTACGGCGCGACGATTCTGGCGGCGGCGGGCCTGAAACGGCTGGGCCTGGAGCACCGCATCAGCCGGTATTTTTCAACCGAGGAAATGATACCGGCGGCGGGGCAGGCGATTCTGGCGGTGCAGAGCCGCGCGGGGGAGGACGTCTCTTTTCTGGCCGGTTATTCCGACCGGGAATCGGAGCTCTGCGCGCGCGCGGAGCGTGCGTTTGTGCGGGCGCTCGGCGGAAATTGCAGCACGCCTGTGGCGGCCTTTGCGTCTCTGGACGGGGAAACGCTGACGCTGCGGGCGCTGTATCTGGACGAGGCTTCCGGCTGGGTACACAGAGGCAGCTTGGAGGGCGCGGCGCGGGAGCCGGAGGCGCTGGGCACGGAGCTGGCGCAGCGCTTCGGAAAACGGTCTGCGGGATATGAAAGGCAATGAATTCAGGGAGTTTCCGGCCCGATTACAGCAGCGGGCCTGGAATACAACAGCGGTAGAAATAGAGAGAGATAGCAGCGGCAGCATGGAAAAGACAATAGAAATACAGAGGAATAACAGCAGCATGAAAACGACAATGAAAGTACAGGGAAATGCAGCGGGATGGAAATGACAATGAAAGTACAGGGAAATGCAGCGGGATGGAAATGATGACGGCAGTACGGAGGAATGCAGATGAATGAGCGAAAACGGGGAAAGGTGTGGCTGGTCGGAGCCGGCCCCTCCGATCCGGGGCTCTTTACTTTAAAAGGAAAACAGGTGCTGGAGGAGGCCGAGGTGGTGGTCTACGACGCGCTCGTCGGGCCCTCCGTCCTGCAGATGATACCGGATACGGCGGAGGCAATCCATGTCGGCAAACGCTCCGGCAGCCATACGATGCCGCAGGAGAAGATCAGTGAGCTGCTGGCGGAAAAGGCGCGCGAAGGAAAGCGCGTCGTCCGTCTGAAAGGCGGCGACCCGTTTCTGTTCGGGCGCGGCGGCGAGGAGCTGGAACGGCTGACCGGGGAACAGATTCCGTATGAAGTGGTGCCGGGCATCACCTCGGCGTTCGCGGTGCCGGCGTATCAGGGCATTCCTGTGACGCACCGCGATTACTGCTCGTCGGTGCATATTATTACGGGGCACAAGCGTGCCGGCCAGTCTCTGGATATCGATTTTGAAGCGCTGGCGCGCACCGGAGGAACGCTGGTGTTTCTGATGGGAACAGCCGCCCTCGGGGACATCTGCCGCGGGCTGCTGGCCGCGGGCATGAAACCGGAGACGCCGGCCGCGCTGCTGATGCAGGGAACGACGGCGGCGCAGGAACGGATTGTGGCCACCGTGGAGACCCTGGAGGCGGAGGCGGCGCGCCGCGGAACGAAAACGCCGGCCATTATCGTCGTCGGCGGCGTGTGCGCGCTGGCGGAAAAATTTTCCTGGTATCAGAAGCTGCCGCTTGGCGGCGTGCGGGTACTGCTGACCAGGCCGCGGGAGTCGGCGGGGGAAACGGCCGGCCGGCTGCGCCGCCTGGGGGCGGAGGTGCTGGAAGTTCCGGCCATCCGCACCGTGCGGCGCAAAGAAAACGAACGGCTGCAGCAGGCGCTGGACAAGTTGGATTGTTATCAGTGGCTGGCGTTTACGAGTCCGGCTGGCGTGTGCATCTTTTTTGAGGAGCTGCGGGAGCGCCGGATGGATGTGCGCCGTCTGGGCGGTCTGCGTCTGGCGGTGATCGGAGAGGGCAGCGAACGGGAGCTGGAAAAATACGGCCTGTATGCGGACCTGATGCCGGAGGTGTACGACGGGGAACATCTGGGAAAAGCCCTGCGGGAAGCCTGCAAACCAGGAGATCACATATTGATTCCACGGTCGGCCATCGGCAATCAGGAGCTGACAGATGCCCTGCTGGGCGCGGAGCGGGACGGCCTGCGGGAGAATCCGAAGCATCTGCAGGTCGATGATATCGCAACCTATGACACGCTGTACGAAGCCAGCCGCGTGATTGACGAGCGGGAGCTGCTGGAGCAGGGCGGCATCGACTATGCGCTGTTTACCAGCGCCTCCGCCGTGCGCGGGTTTGCGGCGGCTGTGGAGGGACTGGATTTTACAAAGGTAAAGGCGGTCTGCATTGGACGGCAGACGAAAGCGGCTGCGGACGCGCTGGGCATGCAGACTTGGATGTCCAGTAAGGCGACGACAGACAGCCTGATCGGCAAACTGATTGAGCTGTGCGGCGTATAGTTGGCTTGATGACAAACTGACTGAGGTGTGCGGCGCACAGCCGGCTGCGGGATAAATCTGGAAACAGACAATGCACGAAAACCGGATTTTTGTGAGGAAAAATCGCTCCGGGCCGGAACGCGCATTGTACAGAAAACGGAGGAAAACATGAAAACGATTCGTCTGGAGCCGGGCTGCGTCCGGTGCATTTTAGAAAAACAGCTGGATAAATATCCGGCGGACGCTGCGCCGCAGGAACAGCTTGCGTATATGCAGGCGGTTCTGAAAGTGCTTGCCGACGCCGATCAAACGATGGGCGCGCCGGTGATTGTGCGCGCAATCAATACTGTTCAGAAGCGCATGTTCGGCATGGAGCGGGATTTTTCTGAGATCAAGGCGCATTACAATGACATTATGCTGAGTCAGGCGGATGAGATCGCGGCGCGGCTGGAAGCGGCTGAGGATCCCCTGAAGCTGGGCCTGCAGTATGCGATGACCGGCAATTATATTGACTTCGGCGCGGTGCGCAGCGTAAGCGAGGACAAATTAAAGGAGCTGCTGGACGCCGCCGTCAGCCAGCCGGTCGATGAGCGGGAATACCGGGCGCTGCGGGAGGATCTTCTGCATGCCGGGAAAGTGGTTTACATTCTGGACAACTGCGGGGAGATTGTGCTCGACAAGCTGCTGATGCAGGTGATCCGCAGGCTGAACCCGCGGGCGGAGGTGACGGCGCTGGTGCGCGGGATGCCGGTGGTCAACGACGCGACGATGGAGGATGCGCGGCAGGTGGGGCTGGAGCATGTGGCCGTCGTGATCGGAAACGGAAACGACATTGGCGGCACCTGTCTGGAAGAATTGTCGGACGAGGCGCTGGCGGTAGTTCGCGGGGCGGACGTGATTCTGGCAAAGGGTCAGGGAAATTTTGAGACGTTGACCGGCTGCGGCCTGAATGTATATTATGTTTTCCTGTGCAAGTGCGCGGCCTTTGCACAGCGCTTTGCGGTGCCGGTGTACACGGGGATTTTGATCAATGAAAGGGAAATCGAGCATCCGGATGAATAGGTGAAATTGCAAGGCGGCCGGCCATATGGAAGAAAATTTTACTCAAATAAAGCAGGATACGATGATGTGCGTCTTTTATGCGTCCAAAAAGAAATCGGAACTTTCGGCATCCTGTTTTGTACTTAGTCTGGGATTATCCTGTTCGCTGGAATCGGAGCGTGTCGCAGTAAAAACAGAACCATATCCCGGGCGATAGAGACGCATGTCGTTATTACCGACATATCCGATCTCGATCAGGAATTATGTTATTGACAAGTTTGCTAAAAAGAAATAAGAATCCCAATTTTTCGCTGAAAATAATTAGTAATATTCTATACAGGAGGTCTGAATGGCTGTCTCAAAAATAAAAGTTTCTTTTGAAAGCAATGTGCAGAAAATATGGGAGATCGTCACTTCTCTTGAAAATTATGGATGGCGCAGCGATCTGGACAAGATCGAGCTTCTGAATGATAAGCAGTTTGTGGAATATACAAAGGCAGGATACCCGACTCACTTTACTGTTACGTTCGCAGAACCGTATAAGCGATGGGAGTTTGATATGGAAAATGATAAATGGTAACTGCATTACAAATGAGCAGATGAATGACAAAAGATTTTTGAAACTACTAGAGAAGTGAATTTAAATTTCAAAACCCAAAAAGGCTGCTGCAAATCTACTGCAACAGCTTTTTTTAATTGTTTAACGCTATTTTTTAATGTCTGATACCAAAGTCAGGTATTTTATCAGAAAACTTTCTTCCGGTTAATCAAAGTCCTCGTATCATTCAATTTCTTTATATTTTATGTTGACTTGTTATTATTTTAGTGATATTATGATTTTGCAATTAATGGCGTTTTCTTTCTCGTCTCTCGCTTTGTTGATCGAAAGGAGTTTTAGATGACCAGCAAGTTAAAAGACTATTTCCCGTCCATTCGTACTCGTGAACAGATACTGAACGAGATACACGGCAAAGATTCCCTCACCCGTATTTTTAATCAATGGGATGAGGCACAGCAGGCGGAATTCCTGGATTTCTGTACCGGGACGCGCGGATTCAAGATTCTTTATGATTTCATGTTTAAGGAGATTCTGAATCCGGAAACTGCTCCGGGCAGGCTGGAGTCCCTGCTCTCCTGCCTGCTTGAACAGCCGGTTCATATCGTAGAAGTGCTTCCAAATGACTCTGCGCGGATCGCGGATGAGAGTTCTCTGCTGATTACGGATATTATCGTCCGGCTGGCGGACGGCCGTCTCTGCAATGTTGAGATGCAGAAAATCGGTTATGCTTTCCCCGGCGAACGCTGCGCCTGTTATTCCTCCGACATGCTTTTGCGCCAGTATAAAAGAGTGCGCGATGAAAAGAGAGAGGCTTTCACCTACCGGGACATTCAGCAGGTCTATACGGTCATCTTCTTTGAGAAAAGTACCTCTGAATTTCATGCCTTTATGAGAAACTACCTGCACCGTTTTGAGCAGACTTCCAATACCGGTCTGAAGCTGAACCTGCTGCAGAAATTTGTGTTTGTCTCTCTTGACATCTATCGGAAAATCCACCACAATAAAGGCATACGCAGCAAACTGGAAGCATGGCTTACTTTCCTGAGTGCGGACGACCCCGGGACAATCATCAGCCTGATCACCGCCTATCCGGAATTCAGGCCGCTGTACGGGCACATCTATGACATGTGCAGAAATATGGAGTGTGTTATGGGATTGTTTTCAAAAGAACTGCTGGAACTGGACCGCAACACGGTGCGGTATATGATGGATGAAATGCAGGCGGAATTGGATCGTCAAAAGCAGCAGCTGGCAAAAAAAGACGCGCAAATTGCCGCTCTGGAAAAGCGTTTGGCGGAAGCAGCAAACAAATAGCGAAAATAGTTGCTTAGGAGATGGACGCGTTTTAGCCCTGCCGCATTGCCCGGCTCCATGACCGACATGAACGTCGCATGAACGTCACATAAACGTCTGGATCGGGCAATCGACGACGGGGCGTCGATGTCTGACTACAGCACTTACCATAACCTCTGGCGCATCGGGGAATCCTTTAAGATCACGAAATCCGACCTGGATGCAAGACCGGATTTCTGTCGGAAATTGGAGATCAGATACTGGTCAAAAACATCGGAGTTTATGCAGTACGTAAATGACCATCAGTGAGATAACTTCCAAATTTTCGCTGAAAATAATTAGTAATATTCTATACAGGAGGTCTGAATGGCTGTCTCAAAAATAAAAGTTTCTTTTGAAAGCAATGTGCAGAAAATATGGGAGATCGTCACTTCTCTTGAAAATTATGGATGGCGCAGCGATCTGGACAAGATCGAGCTTCTGAATGATAAGCAGTTTGTGGAATATACAAAGGCAGGATACCCGACTCACTTTACTGTTACGTTCGCAGAACCGTATAAGCGATGGGAGTTTGATATGGAAAATGATAACATGAAAGGACACTGGACAGGAGTATTCCGCAGTGATGGAGGGCGGACGGAGATTGAGTTTACAGAGGAAGTTACGGCGAAGAAAGTAATCATGAAACCGTTCGTGAAAGCCTATTTGAAAAAACAGCAGGCACAGTATGTTAAGGATTTGGAGAAAGCCTTGTTGTAAATCAGGGTTTGGTGATTTGGTAAATTCTGATAAACTAATTTTACAGGCAGCAGAAACTTTGAAGCTGATGGAGGTATTATGGACAGAAAAAATCGGATTTTACAGCTATTCTTTGTGCTCTTTACAATGTCCGTATCTGCTGCAATACTTCCCTGCGGGATAATAAATGTTTATGGCTTATTTGGTGAAGTAACGGCACATGTAATAGTTGAAGATAAAGAACAGGAAATTATCCATATTAAAGACACAGGCCATAAAAAAGTCCAAGCTGCAAAAGGCATAAACATTTTCAATCTTTGGTTTGAACTCCTGATAACAGTTGTATGCATCAGCTTCTGTGCCAATTTAATTAAACTTCCACGGGGAGACACTATAGTTACATTAAAAGTTCGCATGGACGATTAAAACCTTTCTGCAAATAAAAAGCAGAAAGGAGAAATACTGTGTTTGAGCAGGATTATGTAATGAGGCTCATTAAAGAGATGGTGCGAACTATTTTAAAGCTGTTATTTCATATTGATACGGAGTCGCCGACAGCAGAGCTGTTGGAAAACAAAGAAGAAAAGGAAACATTGGAAAATCTGTTAGACATGATTGACGATGGTAAAATCAATGAAGCAGAAAATAAATTATATGATTTGACCAGCGATACAGATGTAAACAGTTTAGAAATCGCACTATTATTTTATTCCTATTTGAATGACAAAACAGACGATTTTTTAGAAGCAAATGATTTCAGCAGAGATGAAATCAAATCAGGTCTGGAAAATGTTGCTGACAGCTTTGGTCTAAGCAGTATTACAAAATGTTTTTGACAGACTTTTTATGGAATTGTCTGGCTGCCAATCGAGTAAGGCGACCAGACAATTCCAGTTTGCCAAAGAAAATCGCAAGGGCAATAAAATCAGCATTTGATGAAAGACGGGTAATAAAGATGATAAATATTTTAGTTCACGGATTAGGCCAGGATAATCATAGTTGGGATAATACTAATAAATATTTAAGAAAAAATAAAATTGATGTAATATGTCCCAATTTATTTGAAATAACTAAAAATACTTCAAAAGATTATAAAATGATGTATCATACTTTTTCACGTTTCTGCAATAACCAGAAAGAACGACTTAATTTGTGTGGTCTTTCCTTAGGCGGAGTATTAGTATTAGATTTTGTAAAAGAATATCCGGAAAAAGTAAATTCTATTATTTTAATAGGTACACCATACAAAATACCAAGAGGGCTTTGTAAACTGCAAAATATAGTTTATCATATAATGCCAAAGTCAGCCTTTGAAAAAATTGGGTGTCCCAAGAATGAATTTATTAGTTTACTTCATTCATTGAGTAATCTTAATATTTCAAGAGAGTTAGACAAAATAAATTGTCCAAGTTTAATTATGTGTGGTGCTAAAGATAAAGTTAATATGAAGAATGTTAAATTATTAAATAATGATATAAAAAATAGTAAATTTAAGATTATAGAAAATGCAGGACACGAAGTAAATACTGATAATCCGAAAGAGCTTGCTCATGCAATTTATAACTTTTGGAAAGATAAAAAATGTTTCGCTTAAACGATACGGAAGATTGCAATTAGAAAAAGAGACGTGAGTACCCTTTTCGAACATAAGGATATCCGCCTCTTCATCCAATCTTCTCAAGCGTGCAGCAGTACTTTTTTGTTATTTAAGATCCCTATAGGGTTTATGTGCCAACACACGCTTTTCGTAAGCTCTCCATGATGTCGTTCAAGGAACCGTCAAGACCGAACGATTTGTCCTTGATATCGTCGGCGATATAGACCTCGCCGAGATTGACGGTCACATAACTGGCATGGGGTTCCTGCGCGACCAGCCGCATGAACGGAGCCTTTATGAGCTGATTGCGCCAGCCAATGCCAAGCTCCAGCACCACCAGTTTCTTTCCGTGGTATCGGTCGAGAAACATTCTGTACCGCAGTCTGGCGCCGGTATCTTCGATAAATCCGGGACCGGCGGCGATGTGGACGGCCATAGGTCCGCCGCAGCGCGGACAGCGGGGGAGCAGCCCGGCTGGGATGCGGCCATTCTGCTCCGCAGCAGCCATTTCCCTGACCGGCTCCAGGATGGGATAGAGCGTTTTGTGGCAGGGGCGTGTGCACTGCATGGCGAGCCAGGTGCCTTCCACCTCATAGATTTTTTCCGGTGAAAAGCCGCAGGCTTCAAAGTGGCACTCTCCGTTGGATGTGACGATAAAATAATCCTTTTCTCCTACGATAGCCTTCAGATTCTCCATGACCTGAGAAGGCTGGTACTGCAGGCAGTAGCGTTGGATCAAACGGCTCCAAAACGCCCATTTTTCTTCCTCTGACGGCCAGCGGGCTCCCATGCCGTGCAGGATACATGTAAGCCCGTATTTCTGCTTATAATCCCCAAACGGATTCTCAAATGCCGCGTCATCCGCAAACAGATTTAACCCCTCCGTGATGGACAAACCATTGCTGGCCCCGATCAGGACGGCGTCCGCATCATTCAACTTCTTCGCAATCAGCTTCCAGTCTGTCATGATTTTAGATTCCTCCCTTTTCTACGGCGTTTCGTGCGTCCCGCAGCACCCGGGCGATATCTGCCACGATGACCATGCCCCTGTCTTCAATTTTCTCCGGCAGAAAGTCATACCGGTCATTCACGGCAACATAGCGCGCCTTTGGCCAGGACAGCGTCAGGAGCCAAAACGGTTCCTGGATAAACATGGGCGTCAGACGGCCAACGCCCAGTTCAAGGAACAGA
>CANRIG010000064.1 GCA_947630595.1 uncultured Lachnospiraceae bacterium
TAAAATCGCCTTCGGTTATCTCCACATCGATGCCGTGCAGCACTTCGCTGTCTCCGAATTTTTTTATGATGTTTTTGGCGTATAGAATGCGACTGCCCATTTTGCCTTGTTCATCCCTTTCACTCTTTATTCGTTCACATATTTTCAATTCTTGCCATCAGGTAATCCAGACAGAAAAGTTTTTTTCGATCCTCTGCAAGCGCCTGTTTTTTGGTTCTGCAAAATCGACGCAGCAGCCTTTCCTGGCCGCGTTTATCGTTTGTATCACAGCAATGCTGGTAGAGTGCAAGCATTTCATCTGTCATGCCGGCTTCTTTTATTTTTTGTATTACTTCAAGTTTATCTTCCATTCTGATTTCCCCTTGCTGTCTGTATTGGGTACAGATATCCTCTTTACACAGATTATTTTACACGGTCCCTTGACTGATAGCAAATACTTATGTAGAATATAGTTGCATAGTTTTTAGGAATGATTTTAAGAGGAGGACTCGCTCATGATTGAAACACGCCTGTTGCAATACTTCCTTGCCATCGCGGAGGAACAGAGCATTACCCGCGCCGCGGAATATCTCCATGTCACGCAGCCGACCCTTTCCAAGCAGATGATGGATCTGGAAAATGCTTTGGGGAAGCAGCTTCTGATCCGCGGAAAAAAGAAAGTAACGCTGACGGAGGACGGGGCCTATCTCCGCTCCCGCGCACAGGAGATCATGTCGCTGATGGAAAAGACCGAATCCGCTTTTCGGGAAAACGAACAGACGATTTCGGGCGATGTTTTTATTGGCTGTGGAGAGCATCGAAGCACCTGCCAGATTATGCAGCTCATCCGGGAAATCCAAATGGAATATCCCGAAATCAAATTTCATTTTTTCAGTTCCAACGCTGATGCGATCACCGAACGGCTGGATAAGGGTCTGCTTGACATGGGCTTTTTATTGGAGCCCGAAATCAATCCGCATTACGATTATCTGAAACTCCCGTTCTATGAGACCTGGGGAATTCTGGCGAGAAAGGATTCCGAATTTGCCGGACGCAAATCCGTAACCTTCAGGGAGCTGTCCGGGTATCCGCTTATCATGCCGAGTCAAACCTCCAACAGCAACAAAATCACGACATTTTTTTCAGATGAGATGGTGACGCCGCAGATCGCTGCGACCTATAATCTGATTTTCAACGCAGGCTTAATGGTGGAAGCCGGGATCGGGTATGCCCTTTGTATCGACGAGCTGATCAACACCGCCGGAGACCATCCGCTCACCTTTATTCCTCTTGAGCCGAAACTTCAATCCAACGTCATGCTCTTTACAAAGAAATATCAGGTTTTCTCAAAAGCGACAAAGCTGTTCCTTGACAGGCTGAAACAGAAAACGCTCAACGGATAAGTATAATCTATCCCCGCGCAGCCGTGAGCAACCCCTCCAGGCGCTCAAGCTCCGCTTGCTTTTGATGGATACTCACGAGCAATACTTCCCTTTGTTTTGAAAGCAGCCTCATACTTTCCGCCTTGTTTCCGCTTTGCCATATCGGAAGAAACGCATCTATTTCTTCCCCTGTATAACCGGCGTCTTTCATATTCTGTTTTACTGCTTCGATTGTCTGATCGTTTTCAAGCATTTCTGACCGTCCTTTCTCGCTATTTTTCTATTTTGAAGGCATAGGGCGTTTCATAGTTTTCTCTGTGGTAATAGGTCGCCGTATAGTCTGACTGATCAAAAATGACGCTCCACTCGGTCGATTCAAATTCACCGAAATTATCCTTGCTCACGCTGTCCAGGGTGTCTTTTACTTCTTCTTTGTTCATGCTTGTGTGATCTGAGATTGCGTCGTTTAATATGTCGAATCTTTCATGTGACTGTGAAGTTCCAACCCCCTGCTTCTCACCGTCTGCAAGATAGAAATTTGTTAAAATCGGCGTATCCGTCACGACCATTTCATTGTCGATGTACTCAACGGCCACACTCTTGCCGGTGCTGTCGGCAATGGCGAAGTGGACCATAAAATTCATGGATGCGTGAAGATCATATTGCCTCAATAATTCCAGCGCCTCGTCGGTGGTTGCCGCCTGATCGAGCAGCAATCGGATTGCTGTCGTCGTGGTGATGTCCGCTTTGTCCGTATTCTGCCGGATGGTCGCGTTATCTTCGATCATATTGACGGATACGCAAAGCCCTTTTTCATTCATACCGTCCAAGGGGGCATATAAAGCCGCAAAAGTCAGAATCTCATCGGTCAGCATGACCGAGGCAATACCGGCCCCCTGCCGGATGAAGCCGAGATTTACGGTAGAAATGGAAGCATATCCATCCTTCGGATAAGAAGCAACGATCAACGCGTCGCAATTCTGCCAGTCAAAGTTTCGCCCGAATAAGCATCCGCCGTCTGTGTTTGGAATGGAAATCGTACTGCATCCGAATCCCCCGGCCTGCATTTGAAGATCAGCGCCTGCGTGAAGCAGCGACTGGCTTACAAACCAAAATACATCCCGGTCTGATTCCGCGCCGCCCTGTTCCAAAAAGAGATGGAAAGCATAATCCCCATCAAATCTCACGGCGGAAAGACCGGATTCAAGTTCTGTGATTTGTGATGTAAGCGGGATAAAACCGTCCTCCTGCGTTTTTTCTTTCGCGTTCGTACTATTTTCACATCCCGTCAATCCAGCAATGATCAGGATTGCTGTCATCCATATCAGAATCTTTTTAGACATAAAGACCTCCGTGAACTTCCTGGTGGTCTTATTATAGTTCCTCTTTATATAAAATAGCAAATATCTATGTTGAATGTTTCATCATAGTTAATTGGAATGTTATTTGTAATTTGGGGAATAAGTGGGGATAATCTGTTCAAAAGGCGTAAAACAGACGGCAGAAAATCGGGGCCGGAAACCTGCTGCCTGGTTTCCGGCCCCTGTTGTATAAAGGTTTTTCTTACTTTCATTCATCTTTTTCATTTTTTCCATCGAAATACCCGTATCGAGCCTGCCTTATTTCTTCCCCGCACAAATCTTTTACTACTTCGCCCGCAATGATCAATCCCGCCACAGACGGCACAAACGCTGCGCTGCCCGGAATATCCCTTCGTTCTGTGCACTTATGTTTTGCCCCGGGCGGGCAGATGCAGTTTGTCCTGCAGCTGACAGACATATCGTCAAGCGGCCTTATCGGTTTTTCTTCGGAATATACAACCTTTAACTTCTTTACACCCCGTTTTTTCAATTCCCTCCGCATGACCTTTGCCAGCGGGCACATTTTTGTCTTATAGATGTCAGAAACCCTGAACTGGCTGCCGTCCAGTTTGTTTCCGGCGCCCATGCAGCTGATAACAGGCACATTCTTCTCCTGTGCCTTCAGAACAAGTTCAATTTTCGCAGTAACCGTGTCTACCGCATCGACAATATAATCATACTCGTGAAAAGGGAATTCGTCTGCGTTTTCGGGCAGGAAGAAGCACTTATGTATATTTACACGCGCATCCGGATTGATTTCCAGTATCCGGTCTCTCATCACTTCTGCCTTATATTTTCCTACCGTTTTTCGCGTCGCAATAATCTGCCGGTTCAGATTTGTCAGGCAGACCTTATCATCATCAATCAAATCAAACGCTCCGACTCCGCTTCGCACAAGAGCCTCGCAGACATATCCCCCTACCCCTCCGATTCCAAAAACCGCGACTCTTGAACCGGCTAATTTCTCCATCGCTTTTTTCCCAAGCAATAATTCCGTTCTCGAAAACTGCGTCAACATTTGTGCATCTCCGTATCATATTGTTATTTCTTATATTGAAAACAGCGGATGCTGTGCACCCGCATGTCTTTTCCTACTGAACTGATAGGCTTTATTATACAGATAAGACGGATTTTTGTCAAATAGTTTTTCTTCCTGTCCAGCGCTAGGCCTTCAGCCTTCTGCCCAATTCGTAGGTCTTCTGCGGAAATCCGGAATTTCGCGTCATGGACGGCGTGCCGCATCCTTTCCCCAGCACCATGCCCTGATCTTTCAGGTTCAGATACCGCACAAGCGTATGGTAATGCGCTTCCAGGGCTTCAAAGGTCCACGTATCATTATTCCAGGCCACGGCCAGAAGCGCCGACTTCATATGCTTTCTCTGGATGCTGCTGTTGAACGCGCAGAAACGGTCGATCAGCGTTTTGAGCTGGGCGCTCATGCCGTAATAGTAAAGCGGCGTCACGAACACCATCATGTCCGCATCCAGTATCATCTGCCGGATTTCGTTCACATCGTCTTTCTGCACGCAGGGCCCTTCGTACCCGCAATGGATACAGCCGGTGCAGGGATGAATATTCGCGTGCGCGGCGTCAATCACCTGCACGCTGTGCCCCGCCTCCGACGCGCCACGGATAAACTGTTCCGCCAGCATATTGGAGGAACCTCTTTTATTCGGGCTTCCTTCTAATACAACAATTTTCATAGTATGTTCATCTTCTTTCTCAGGATATTTTTGAAAAGATTTCCAGTTTTACCGGCTCTGCGTTTCTCAAAGCACTATATTGACGATCAGCCCCGTCGCCAGAGAAAATGCCATGACAAAAGCGAAATACAGCAAAAATCGTTTCATCCCCAGCACGATCTTCAACGCGCCGAGATTGGTGATCTTGGTCGCCGGACCGGTGATCATGAAAGCCGAGGCGCTGCCCATGCTCATGCCCATGGCGAGCCATTCCCGGATCAGCGGGATCGTCCCGCCGCCGCAGGCATAGAGAGGGACGCCGATCGTCGCCGCCATCAGAACGCCGAAGCCCTCGTTTGTCTTCCCGAACAGGGCGGCAAAATCTTCCGCGGGAACATACCGCTGAAACAGCGCGGAAAGCAGTACGCCCAGCAGGAAGTACAGTCCTGTCGCCTTGATGTTCCTGCCGAGATTAAAGAGGAACCGCAGAAACAGGTTCGGGTGGGTGTCGTGGCTCTCCCGCGGCTCAAAGCCCTCAAAATTGAAAAACGGCTTGTCTTTATAGAAAAGATGTACCACGATCCCCGCAGCGATGCCGCAGACCGTGCAGGACACAATGCGGATCACGAGCGCCGCAGCGCCCAAAGCGGTGGAATACATGATGAGCTGCGGGTTCAAAAGCACGCTGGACATCATAAATGCCGCCAGCCAGTCGTGCCGCATCCCGTGCCCGGAAAATGACGCCGCGATGGGGATCGTGCCGTACATACAAAGTGGGGAGGCAATGCCTAACAGACTTGCCGGAACGACGCCCCACAGCCCCCACTTCTTATCCCGGATACGGTCGAAGGCCCCGTGGATGGTGTCCTTTGCGAACACCGAGACCAGGGAGCCGACGACCATGCCGAGAATCCAGTAAGCGGCGATCTGCCGGAGCTGGAGCAGGAAGTAGTACCACACGTAGACGAACTCCCGGTGCAGAACGTCAAATATTTCATTCATCTATGTTCACCAGCGTATAAGCGCGGCTGCCCAGGCCGATTTCCTCGGCGTGTTCCAGCGTATGCAGACCGTTCCGGGATTCAATGCGCTCTACCAGAGAGGCCCCGTCGCCGTCCTTCTGCGCATAGACGAGGTCAATGCAGGCCTGGTCCAGCGCCACGGGATCCGTGGACGCCAGAATCCCGATGTCGTGCATGTCCGGCTCGGCCGGATTGCCGTCGCAGTCGCAGTCAACGGACAGGCGGTTCATCACGCTGATGTAAGCGATCCGTTCCCCGTTTCCGAGATAATCGGACACGGATTTCCCGGCCTCCGCCATCGCCTCCAGAAAAGCGTCCTGATCGCCGCCCCACATGCTGCCGCCCGTGCCGCCGCTGTGAATCCACGCCTTTCCCTCGCTGGAGCCAAGCCCGATGGAAATATTCTTGATTGCTCCGCCGTAACCGGCCATGGCGTGGCCCTTGAAATGGGAAAGGACAAGGTAGGAATCATAATCGGCAAATGCGGCGCCAACATAGTTTTCCGTGAGAACGCTGCCGCCCTCCACGGGCAAAGTCATGGAGCCGTCCTCGTCGAGAATCTGAAAATCCGCAATCTCAGTGAAGCCGTGATCCTCCGCCACCTGATAGTGCATGGCCGTCTCGGAGCGGGACCCGCCGTAGGCAGTGTTGCACTCTACGATCGTACCGTCCACAGCTTCCACCACATCTTTGATGAGCTGTGGGTCGAGGTAATTGCTGGCAGGAGGCTCGCCGGTGGACAGTTTTACCGCCACATTGCCGTCCGGCTGCCAGCCAAGCGCCTCATAAGCCGCCATCATTCCCTCCGCGCTGATGTCGGAGGTAAAGTATACGACAGGCGTTTCCGCCGCGGCAGCCTGCTCAAACCCGGCCAAAAACAAAGATGCTCCGAAAATGAAAAATGTCAAACGTGATAAATGTTTTTTCATGCTTTTTCGCTCCTTTCTATCATTCTGAAGGCGTTATGCCTCTAACATTGTTCTGCGGAGAACGCAGCATTTGAAGTCAGCCTTCAAAGGTCACAACAGACCGGCTGCATTCTCCTTATAAATCTGATTGACCAGTCCGGCATACTTCTCATTGCTTTCAAAATGCTTTTTCTTGGCCGTCACGACCTTTGCCGGCGAGTGAGGAAAATCGCTTCCGTAAACAATGTGACTGTCATCCGCCACCATCCGCAGCATATCCAGTGCCACCGGTTCGGGATCACCCGCAATATCGAAATAAAGGTGGTTGAATTCTTCTTTCGCATCCACAGTTTCCATCATACCCATGGAAGCAAGAATCCCGGAAACACCCGTAAACCGCTGAAGCATATAGGGCAGGAACGAACCGGTATGCGGCACCACAAACCGAATGTTCGGAAACCGCGTCATAACACGGTGCGCGATCATGTTGAGGACGGCTCTTGTGGTATCCGCAGGATATTCGTAAAGCGCCGCCACTTTGCCGGTAATGACATTTTCGGGGCGCTGCCTTGCACGGCAGGGATGAATAATAACCAGCGCATTTCTGCGATCGAGTTCTTCCATCAACGGGTCAAAGGAAGGATCGCCTAAATATACCCCATTGCTGTTTGTCACCACCTTGACGCCGACAGCGCCGAGGGTGTCCATTGCACAAGCCGTTTCTTTTACCGCGCCGTCCACACAGGGAAGCGGGAGAACGGCGGCAAATGCAAATTTCTCCGGATGCTCCGCGCAGAGCTTCGCTGTGGATTCATTGATCCGCCGGGCGGCGGCGCATGATTTTTCATCGTTGCCGTTGTGGATGTGGGGCGTGGGGACTGACAGCACCGTGAAGTCGATCCCGGCCTCGTCCATAAAGTCCAGCTGTGCCTGCGTGTCCCAGGCAGGCAGAGGGAAACCATCCTCGGCCATGGGGTCAAGCCCCAGAAATTCCATCTCCCGGCGGAACACATCGTCTACCGGGTGCGCGTGAAAATCTACTGTTCCATGTGTGTTCATAAGAATACCTGACCTCCGTTTTTATCTTGTTATTATTCCCGCAGAAATTCTTTGCCCGCGCTGGTAAACCTTTCGTCATTGGAAATATACCGCTCTGCCTTCCTGTGCAAATTTTCTGGCGTTCCCATTGACACCGCTGTAGTATAGCCATTTTGTACCTCCTGCTGTATTTACTTTATGTTGTTGGCCTCCAGCCATGCGGCTATATCGTCCGGCAGGCTGCCGCCGCCATATCCGGCAGACGCAGCAGATCAGGCACCGCGCTAAAGGTGTCGGACGGGGCGTATCGTTTATATGACTTTCAGGCTGCGCCATTTGCCTCCGCGATAGCGGAGCAGATCAAGCGCAGCTTTCACCGTCCAGTCAATTCCCATCGCCAGCGCGATGCCAATGACTCCCATGTTCAGCTGCAGGGCCAAAAAGAAGGACAGCGCCGTCCGCAGCACCACCGTGCAGAAAATGGCGGAGTACATGGCGAATTTCACATCTCCTGCGGCCCGCAGTCCCGCTGCCAGAGGCATGGAGAACGGCTGGACAATACCGGCAAAAAAATTGTGGATTACGACGATGAGAAATACCAGCCGCTTCGTCTCGGCGGTAACATCGTAAAACGGCAGGATAACGGGCAGAACGAGTACCACCGCAGCGTTCCACAATACCGCAAGCAGAACCGTAAGGCGGGTGAGCTTGCGCATATAATAATCCGCGGCGTCGGCGTCTCCGGCGCCCATGCACTGTCCTGTCACCGTGATATACACCGGGGAAAGCGCCACGCTCACTAAAGCGGCAAAGCTCCAGACCGTCTGTCCGATCCCGTTTGCGGCGATCTGCGCCGTACCGAACGTGGCGATCAGAGCGCTGAGCGCTACTTTCGCCAGCTGGAACAAACCGTTCTCAATACCGCCCGGCACCGCAATCTTTAAGATGCGCAGGGCCATCGTTTTATGGAAGGACACGGCTTTTTTCAGGCGCAGGCATACGTCGTTTTGTTCGCGCAGGCAAAGCGCCGTCATGACGGCAGCGGCAAAATACCAGGAGAGCGTCGTCGGCCATGCCACGCCTGCGGCCCCCGCATGGAGAATGAAAACGCCTGCCGCGTTTCCGGCCACGTTGAGCAGGTTCATGGCAATGGACACAAACATCGTCGTCCTGGTCTTTCCCATGCTGCGGTAAAGCGCCGCGCCCGCGTTATAGACGGCGTTCGCCGGAAAGGACAGCGTCACAATGCGCAGGTAAATCCGGCAGGCGTCCATCACCGCCGGCTCCACGCCGCCGTACAGCCCTGAAAGGACTGCGTTTCCCGCCAGGAGCATCACAATCGTACAGACCGCAGAAAGCACCGTATTGATATGGAAAATCTGCGCGGCTGCAAGGCCGGCGTTTTCCCGGTCCCCGCCGCCCAGATACTGTGAGACGACAACTGCGCCTCCGGTAGCCACCGCGGTAAACAGATAAATAAAGATCGTGTAGATCATGGTGTCCAGCGACACGCCGGAGACCGTCGCTTCCCCGGCGTAGCTGACCATCAAAGTGTCCGCGAGGCCCACCACCACCTGCAGGAGCTGCTCGATCAGCAGCGGGACAATCATCGCCCACAGGGCAGCGTTGCTGAACGGACGGATTCCTCCGGCGAACTGCTTTTTCGGCTCGATTATTCTTGCCAGACCGGCATTTTTCTTCATGGCTCCATTAGCGCCTGATCGGCCCATTCCATTACCTCTTCCCCGGAAGCTCCGGCGGAAAAACGCTTTCCCTCAAGCCATACGGCCTGATCGGCGGCTTCCTGCAGAGCCGAATCGCTGCTGCCGAATCCGCTGCTGCCCGAAGTGCAGAAGGGGACAATGGTTTTTCCGTCAAAATCATAGCTTTCGATAAAGGTACTCATGATCCGCGGCGCCTCGCCCCACCAGATCGGGTATCCCAGGAATACGATATCGTACTGCTCCATGTGTTCCACCGTGCCGGAAATCGCGGGGCGGATATCGGGATCATCCGTTTCCACCGAGGTACGGCTGTCGGGATCGCCGTAGTCCAGGTCCTCGTCCGTATAGGGCTGCTCCGGTACGATCTCATAGAGGTCGGCGTCAAGCCCCTCCGCCAGCTTCTCCGCGATGCCCTCCGTATTGTTGGTCGCCGAGAAATACGCTACCAGTATATTAGAGCCTTCGTTCGTCTCAGCTTCTTCTTCCGGAAGCCCGGCCTGATCTGTTTCCGCTTCCGCGTTTTCCGAAGGCGCCGTCTGAGCAGTCTTCGCTTCCGCGTTTTCCGAAAGCTCCGTCTGAGCCGCAGCGCCGGAGGTATTCCCGCTGTTTTCTGACGCGGCGCATGCCGTCAGGCCAAACGCCCAGGACAGCGCAAGCAGCGCGCAGATCAGAGTTTTTTTCTTATACCCGTTTTTCATAATCATTCACCTCATACATGCTAAATTTTACTTTTCGCCCACTTCGCGACCTGTTTATAAGACAAATCCGTCAGATCTTTTCCCTTGACGACGTCCGCGCCTTTCGCGGACTGCTTCACTTCCTTCATGCTCCCGGAAATTCCGCTTCCTCCGCTGGTGCAGAACGTCACGATCTTCTTTCCTTTCAGATCATATGATTCCAGGAACGTACGGATGATCTTGGGTTCCTTTCCCCACCAGATCGGGTAGCCCAGAAAAATCACATCGTATTTTTTTATATTTTTCACCCTGTCTTTTATCTCAGGTCTGGCATCGTCGGCATTCTGCTCGGCGTTTGCCCGGCAGTTCTTATTGTAATCCAGATCGGCGGCCGTGTAGGGATCCGCCGCTTTGATCTGATACAAGGTGCCGCCGGTCGCTTTTTTGACCTTCTTTGCGGCTGCCTTTGTCGTACCCGTCGCCGAAAAATATGCAACCAGCACTTCCTTCTTTTTCGCTTTCCCAGCCGCCGCGGCGCCGGCCGGCGCTCCCGCAAGGCTGAATACAACCATAAGCGCAAGCAGCAGGCTGAGGCTGCGCAATATTCTCTTTTTCATTCTGACTGTCTCCTTTCTTTTAAACTACATTTCCCGCTTTTTGCTTTCCGTTCTGCGCCATCACGCCGACCAGGGCGTGTGGGACATACAGTTCCTCCAGATAGCTGATTTCATCCTGCGTCAGCTCCAGCTCCACGGCCTTCGCCGCGCCCTCCGCGTGGGAAAACTTCGTCGCTCCGACCACCGGCGCAGTCACTTTCGTCAGCAGCCACGCAAGAGAAATCTCCGTCATGGAGACGCCGCGCCGGTCCGCCAGCTCCGCCACCCGGGCGATGATCCTGCCGTCCGCCTCCGCCGTGGCGTCGTATTTGAATTTTGCGTAGGCGTCCTGCTCCAGCCGCCTGGAGGTTTCGCCGGGGCGTTTGGAGAGCCGCCCGCCGGCCAGGGCGCTGTACGGCGTCATGGCGATGCCCTGATCGGCGCAGAAAGGAGCCATCTCCCGCTCTTCCTCGCGGGCGATCAGATTGTAATGTCCCTGAATGGAGATAAATTCGGTCAGGCCGTGTTCTCTCGCATAGAAATTGGCCTTGGCGAGCTGCCAGGCAAAGCAGTTGGAAATGCCGATGTACCGGGTCTTTCCCTCTTTGACCGCGCTGTGCAGCCCCTCCATGATCTCCTCCATCGGCGTGTGGTAATCCCACATGTGATAGATATAGAGGTCAACATAGTCCAGACCGAGGTTTTTCAGGCTCTGGTTCAGATAATTTTCGATGTGTTTCTGCCCGCTTATCCCTGCGTCGATCTCATCCTGCGTCCGGGGTGTGAATTTGGTGGCGATCACATAATCGTCCCGCCCGGCGAAGTCCCGCAGCGCCTTTCCCACATACTGCTCGCTGGTGCCGTTCTGATAGGCGATGGCGGTGTCGTAGAAATTGATCCCCAGATCGAGGCCGCGCCTGATGATCGCGCGGGTCTGCGCCTCGTCCACCGTCCAGCTGTGCTGTCCGTTCGCCGCGTCGCCAAAGCCCATGCACCCCATGCAGATGCGGGAAACGGTCAGATCGGATTGGCCGAGTTTTGCATACTTCATTGTCCGCGCCTCCTCAGAGAACGGTCTCGGCCCATGCCTTCAGGCCGGCCGCCGTCTGTCTGCCGTTCAGCAGCTTTCCTTCGGCGATGACGGTGTCCGCCGCCACGGAGGGCTTCAGCTCCGCCGCGGTTCTCCCGAATCCGCTGCCGCCGGAGGTGGCAAACAGCACGATCTTCTTGCCGGAAAAATCACAGCTCTCCAGAAAAGTATTGACTATGGTCGGCGCCACGCCCCACCAGATGGGGAATCCAAGAAAAATCGTGTCGTATGCGGCAAGATCGGCGCCCTGCTCCGCCAGCGTCGGCCGGCTGCTGCGGTTGCTCATTTCCACGGAGCTGCGGGATTTCTTGTCCATCCAGTTCAGGTCCGCCTTTGTGTACGGCACCGCAGGCCGGATTTCATAGAGGTCCGCCCCGGCCGCCTCCGCCAGTTCCTTTGCCGCGCGCGCCGTGGTTCCGCTGGCGCTGAAATATGCTACTAATGCTTTGCTCATGTGTAGTCGCTCCTTTCCTTATTTCCATGACTGTTTTCCAAAATAAACCGTACCGGCGGGCGGGAAATTTAACTGCTGTTTTGCGGTTTTTGCTATTTTGCGGTTTCGCTGTTTTCCGTCCTGCCGATATGTTCTGACGTCGTGTCAGCATAATTACTATAGCACTGTTCTGACATGGTGTCAATATAATTTTCAAAAAAGAAAAGGGATGGCTGTAAAATACAGAGGGCCCGTCACAAATCCGGTTGTTCACCCAGTCTTCGTTACCTCTGTCTCAAACATGGATACAACCGGATTGTACAGGCCCTGTCTGATCTTTTTACAACAGTCCCTCCTGCTTTATCAGTAAGCTGTAAATGCCGGCGGCTGCACCGGCAGGCACAGGCGGCCGGACAGTTCAGCTATGGGAATTACTCAGATAACAGCTGCTGATGGCCGCGCCGCAGGCCGCTTCCTCCTCATAGCGCGCAGGCGTCACTTCCGCCTGGAACATCTGCTCGAAAATCTGCCGCAGCACCGCGTTTTTGCGCAGGGCATTTCCCGACGCCACCATGCGGGTGGCATGGATGCCCGTGCCCTCGCAGATAATATGATACATATCGTACAGCTCCCGGGCCACGCCCTCCAATACGCCGAAGATCAGGTTTTGCGGCGTGAAATTGTCCTCGTCGATGCCGGTGATGCTACCGCGCTCGTTCGGGTCTACCCGGGTGCCGCCGAAGGTGGTCGTCACCCGCAGCGTGCCTTTCCCGCTCTCCTGCCGCTGCCGTTCCTCCAGCGCCTGTTGCGCCAGCCGGCCCATCAGTGCAAACTGGGAACCCGCCTCCGCTCCGGCCGCCTCAAGATAGATGCGGAAAAACCGCTCCATCATCGCGTACGCCCGGCCGCCGCACAGCGTGGAGCCGGCCAGCAGATACTGCCCGGCCATAAACGGGCGGGACTCAATGCCCGGCGCCGTAAACCACTGCTTCGACAGCACGGAAATCTGGCCGCTGGTGCCGACGTTGACCAGCATCGTGTCCGCCTCCGTGCCCGCGGAGCCGAGGAAGCTGGCCTGGTTGTCGCCCAGGGCGGCGGTGACCGGAATCCCGCGGTAGCTGCCGAGCGCCGCAAACTGATCCGTCACCTCCGGCAGAATGGAGCTGTCCGCTCCCACCGCCTCCAGCCGGTCGCGCAGAAACGTCCCGTGCTCGCTGTCAAAGAATCCGATGCTGGCCGCCATGCTGGCGTGAAGCAGCGGCTTTCTGCGCCCCGTCAGCACCATCCCCAGATAATCCGGGATCGTGCACACCGCGGCCGCTCCCTTTGGCGTCAGTCCTTTGAGGTTCTGATAACAATGTGTGACAAGTCCGTAGCCCGTCGCGGCCGAGATTCCGCTGCGCGCGCGGATCAGCTCCACCATGGTCATGCGGCCATTTTCGTCCGTCCCGGATGCAAATTCCGGCAGGTTGCCGCGCTGATCCTCCCAGCTGTACAGCGGGCTGAGGCTGTGCCCGTCCCCGTCCACATACAAAATGCCGTGCATCTGTCCGGTCAGGCCGATGGATGAAACCTGCGGATGCGCATCCAGCAGCGCGTCCAGCTCCTCCTTCGCCCGCCGCGTCATATCCTCCGCGTCCTGAATCCGTTCCCAGTCATTGGCGGTGCGGATAAATCCTCCGTTGGACACCGTCCGGGCTTCGACGACATTGTTTCCCTCCGTGTCCAGCACCACCAGGCTGATGGTCGTGGTGCCGATGTCAACTCCAATCGCTTTCATGCTTGCTGTTCCTTTCGTTTAAGTTTCTTTTGTCTGTGTTTCTTTTTTATCTGAACGAGTCGCCGCAGACCGCACGCAGCTCTGCCAGGTCAACATCCGGGCCAAGGCGACGCCAATGCAGAGCCAATGTAACGTCCGCTTTTACAATGTAACGTCTGTTTTTACGCTGCTGGACTCGCGGTCCCATATTACATAATTTTATTATATCATTTTTCTCAATGTCTGTCATCAGGCGATCCTCTGCGTGACAGCAAACACAATCATTTTCATGGCATCTCATAGCATCAAGCCGACTGCCCTCACGGCAGCAAACACAATCATTTTCATGGTGTCAAACCAACCGGCCTCATGACGGCAAACACACCGCCCTCACAGCGGCAAACCAGTCAATCCCATTCTGTTTCACTTCGGTCAGAAGCGCCAAACACTGCCCCGTCCATCGCGAGGATATCGTCCATCGGAATGGCTCTTTTATCCGCAAACCGGAGGGTGCGCTCATATCCATTGATCCGTTCCGCCCTGCCGGACACCGTGACATATCTGCCTCCGGCCTTCCTCTGATCAGGCACAAAATAAGTCACTTGAATCTCCGGCTGCTCCCCGATATGATCCTGCAAAATCTGCATTTTTGCGTTGAGTAGATCAGCCGCGCTGTCTTCCAGCTCAATTTTCGCATCAGTCAGGCGGGCGGCTTCTTCGACGGCATCCTCATACCCGGTCAGCGCCCTGAACGGGGAAAACTGCGCCGCCCGTTCCGCCATCGACATCCGCTCATAGGGGTATTCGACTGCCTCCGGATAGGGCAGGTCATACGCTTTTTCATATTTTGGGTTGCCTCCCATAACGGCTGTCCTCCTGTTTTTCCTGCACTTTCCCTTATTATATTCATTTTGCGGAATCATCGCAAGGATATCGCGAAATCCCGGAAATTTTCCTCTGCTCCCGGCAAACATTTCATGAGGTGCTTCACTATGAGGTACTACCCGCAAGCATTGCACGAAATACTTCACTATGAGGTACTACCTGTAAGCATTGCATAAAATACTTCCAACACACATTTCATGCTGTCCATTGACCTGTGTACGATTTCGTACTATACTGTATAAGTACGAATTCATACACGGAGGATGCCATGGACACTGCATTATTCAATAAGCTTCACAAAATCAATTATCTTGCCGCCGAGCTGGACGCGCTGTACCATCAGGCTGCCCTGAAGCTCGGCATGCCGGACAGCGTGATGTGCGTGCTTTACGCAATTCACGACAACGGCGAAAAATGTCTGCTCAGCGAGATTTACAAGCAGTCGGGCGTCAGCCGGCAAACCGTCAATTCCGCCGTCCGAAAACTGGAACGCGAGGGAATCGTCTACCTTGAAAAGTATAAGGGCAGGGCAAAAATGGTCTGCCTTACCGATCAGGGCAGGCAGTATGCGGACCGGACGATCGTCCGATTGTTCCACGCCGAAATCGGCACGCTGGAAACATGGACGTCCGAGGAAATCGATACGCACATCGCCTTGACGGAAAAATATATTTCTGCGTTCAAAGATCAACTCAAAACGCTTTGACAGATTTCCCTGGTTGGAGGATTTTATGACTTCGGTAAAACATACAGCATCCATAAAAAATATGACGTCGGGTTCTCCGCTGCGGCTTCTTGTTTCCTTTGCGCTGCCGCTGATGATCGGGAATGTATTTCAGGAGCTCTATACAATGGTGGACTCGATGGTCGTCGGCAAGGTGCTCGGGCTCAGCGCGCTCGCGGCGGTCGGCAACGGCGAATGGCTCAGCTGGCTCGTGACAAGCATGGTTCAGGGCGTCGCTCAGGGATTCTCGATTCGTCTTGCGCAGGACTTCGGGGCAGAGGATGAAGCGCACCTCAAAAAGACCTATGCCGCATCGCGAAGGCTTTCCGCCGTCTGCGCCGGGGTGATTCTCTGTTTTGCACTTTTGGCGCTGCGGCCAATCCTCCGTCTGATGCACACCCCGCCGGAGATATTCCCGATCTCCGTCACCTATCTGGGCGTTCTCTTCGCGGGCGTGCCGGTTGTCATGGCGTACAACTTTTTCGCGTCGGTTCTGCGCGCCCTCGGAGACAGCAAAACGCCTCTGCGCGCCATGATCATCGCCTCGCTCTGCAATATTGTCCTCGATCTCCTGTTTGTCATCGTCTTTCACTGGGGCGTTGCGGGAGCAGCGGCCGCCACACTGATCGGAGAGGCGGTCTCCTCGCTCATCTGTTACCGGTCGCTGAAGCAAATCGATGTGATACGGATGCCAGAATCCGATTTTCAGCGGGACAGGACGCTCACTTTTGAGCTCCTGAAGCTCGCCATGCCGTTTGCAGTTCAAAATGTGATCATTTCAACCGGCGGGCTGATCGTACAGTTTGTCATCAACGGCTACGGCGTCCTGTACATTGCGGGGTTTGCCGCCACGACCAAGCTTTACGGGCTCCTTGAGATCGCGGCGATCTCCTATGGCTTCGCGCTCACAACCTACGTGGGGCAGAATTACGGGGCGGCAGAAATAAAGCGCATCAGCCGGGGCGTTCACACCGGCGCTCTGATGGGGATTGCGACCGCGGCGGTCATCGGCGCGGCGATGTTTCTCTTCGGCCGGCCGATCATCGGAGCATTTATTTCAGGCGCTCCCGAAGATGCCGCGGCCACGGTTGAAATCGCATATCACTACCTCTGCGTCATGGCCGCATTTTTGCCGATACTCTATATTTTGCACATTTACCGGTCGTCGCTGCAGGGGCTTGGCAATACCGTTATGCCGATGGTTTCGGGGGAAGCCGAACTGGTCATGCGCGTGCTGACGATTCTTTTCCTGCCAAAGCTGATCGGAAACGAGGGGCTCTACTGGGCCGAAGTGTTCGCCTGGGCCGGAGCGGACGTCGTGCTCCTGTCCAGCTACTACGTCAGAATGGCAAAAATTAAAAAGAGACATTCAGAGAAAGCAGGCGAATCCTGCTGAACTGTTTTGAAAAATACTGCAATTTCCGGAGATTTCATGATGAGAGAAAAAATTTATCTGTGTATTGATTTGAAAAGCTTTTACGCCTCGGTCGAGTGCGTGGAGCGGCGTCTCGATCCGCTGATAACGAATCTCGTTGTGGCGGACGAAAGCCGCACCGAAAAAACCATCGTCCTCGCCGTTTCCCCGGCGCTGAAAACCTTCGGGCTGCCCGGCAGGCCGCGCCTGTTTGAAGTGGTGCAGAAGGTGCGGGAAATCAACAGCGAACGCAGGCGCAAAGCGCCCGGGCGGACGCTCACGGGTGAGTCCTGCAGTCTGCCGGAGCTGCAGAGCAATCCGTCCCTGGCGGTTTCCTATCTCGTCGCGCCGCCCCGGATGGCGTACTATATGCAGTACAGCACGAAAATTTACCAGATTTATCTGCGGTTCGTGGCGCCCGAGGATATTGTCGTCTACTCCATCGACGAGGTCTTTATGGACATCACCGGCTATCTCGAGGGCGGGAAGGTCACGCCCCGCGATTTCGCCATGCGGATTTTGCGCGAAGTGATCCGGGAAACCGGCATTACCGCCACGGCGGGCATCGGGCCAAACCTGTATCTCGCTAAAATCGCCATGGACATTACCGCAAAAAAAATGCCGCCCGATCAGGACGGCGTGCGGATTGCGGAGCTGGATGAAAGGAGCTACCGCAGGCAGCTGTGGGATCATCAGCCGCTCACCGATTTCTGGCGCGTCGGCCCCGGCTGCGCCAGAAAGCTGGAGGCAAACCATCTCCACACCATGGGAGACGTCGCCCTGTGTTCGCGGTATAACCCACAGCTGCTCCATGATCTATTCGGGGTGAACGCCGAGCTGCTGATCGACCACGCGTGGGGCTGGGAGCCGTGTACGATTCCGGACATCCGTGCGTACAAACCGGAATCAAGCAGCCTCGGCTCCGGGCAGGTGCTGCATCAGCCCTACCCCTGCGAAAAGGCGAAGCTTGTCGTCCGCGAGATGACCGAACTGCTGGCGCTGGACCTGGTGGAAAAACGCCTCGTCACCGATCAGGTCGTGCTGACGGTGGGATACGCCGCCGAAAACCTGACGAATCCGGAAATCCGCTCTAAATATCGCGGCGAGGTGACCACCGACCGGTACGGGCGGAAGACTCCCAAACACGCCCACGGCACCGGACACCTGCCGGCGCCCACCTCCTCCGCAAAACGCATCACGGAGGCGGTGCTGCAGCTCTTTGACCGCATCGTCGACCCGAACCTTCTGGTGCGGCGGCTGAATGTCACCGCCTGCCGGGTAACGGACGAGGAAGCGGCCAAAAATATGCCGGCACCCTTCGTGCAGCTGACGCTCTTCGACGATCCGCAGGAGATCGAACGTCAGCATCAAAAAGAAATCGAGGAACAGAAACGGGAACGCAAAATGCAGGAAGCCATGCTGGAAATCAAGCGCAGGTTCGGCAAAAATGCGATCCTCAAAGGCATGGATTTAGAGGAGGGCGCTACCGCCAGGGAACGCAATGCGCAGATCGGCGGACATAAGGCGTAAAGCCCGGGCAGCCCTGCAGCGGCGTTACGCCTGCTGCAGCTGCACCAGACGCGCTTTCACCTGATCCATCATCTGCGTATATTTTTCCAGCTTTGCCTTTTCCTCGTCGATCTTGGACTGCGGCGCCTTGCTGATAAAGCGTTCGTTGTTCAGCATGCCGTTGACGCGCGCCAGCTCTTTCGTCAGGCGTTCTTCTTCCTTCCGCAGGCGCTCCAGCTCTTTGCCGAGGTCGACCAGCTCCGCAAACGGCATGTAGACCACCGCCTCCGGGATCACCGCCGACACGGCGTCGTCGCTGATGCCGGTCTTGTCCGCCTGCACATGGACTTCACTGGCGTAGCCGAGCGTCGCAAAGAACACTTTGCCGTTCTCAAATATCTCACGCACCTCCGGGTTCTCCGACACCACAAACACCTGCGCCTTCTTGCTCGGCGGCACGTTCATACCGGTGCGCACGTTGCGGATGCCGCGCACGGCTTCCTTGATCGTCTCGACGGCCTTTTCCTCCTGCGCGAAATCCCAGTCCTCCCGAAACTCCGGCCACGCGGAAATCATGATCGACTCCTCCTGCGGCTGCAGCGTGCAGAAAATTTCTTCGGTCACAAACGGCATGTAGGGATGCAGCAGCTTGAGGGCGTTGGTAAGCACGGTTTTGAGCGTCCACAGCGCCGCCGCCTTGGTCGTGTCGGTATCGCTGTAGAGACGCGGCTTCACCATCTCGATGTACCAGTCGCAGAATTCCTCCCAGATAAAATCGTACACCTTCTGCACCGCGATGCCGAGCTCATATTTTTCCATGTTCTCGGTCACTTCTTTAGCCAGCGTGTTGACCTTGGAGAGAATCCAGCGGTCCGCGCCGGTCAGCTCCTCCAGATCGATCGTATCCGGCGTCTCGGCTTTTTCCAGGTTCATCATAATGAAGCGCGACGCGTTCCAGACCTTGTTCGCGAAATTGCGGGAAGACTCCACGCGCTCCATGTAAAAGCGCATATCGTTGCCCGGCGCGTTGCCGGTGATCAGCGTCAGGCGCAGCGCGTCCGCGCCGTACTGTTCGATGATCTCCAGCGGATCGATGCCGTTGCCCAGCGATTTGCTCATCTTGCGTCCCTGGGAATCGCGCACCAGGCCGTGAATCAATACGTGATGGAACGGCACCTGTCCGGTCTGTTCGAGCGCGGAGAATACCATGCGGATGACCCAGAAGAAAATGATGTCGTAGCCGGTCACCAGCACGTCGGTCGGATAGAAATATTCCAGCTCCGGCGTCTTGTCCGGCCAGCCCAGCGTCGA
>CANRIG010000065.1 GCA_947630595.1 uncultured Lachnospiraceae bacterium
CTCATCCTCGCCGTGCTGTTCACTTTGGCCGGCGTGGCCGTCCCGGAGCGGATCATGGGCCTCTATATCAACGACCGCGCGACAGCGGAAACGGCGGGGCGGTATCTCGCCATCGTATCCGGCACCTTCCTCCCCGCAGCGGGGGTCACCATGCTGTCCACCTATCTGCGGTGCATGGAAAAGGCCTCTCTGCCGCTCTACGCCGGGCTTGCGTCGGCGTCGGTCAATACCGGCCTCAACTGGGTACTGATCTTCGGGCGGCTGGGCGCCCCGTCCCTCGGTGTCACGGGGGCGGCGCTGGCGACGCTGATCTCTCAGCTTGTCTATTTCGCGGTCATCTTTGCGATGTATCTGAAATACCGTGAGAGAGCGGAGAACACCGCGCCGGGTTCCTTCGCCTGGAAACAGTATCTCTCCATGCTGCTGCCGCTTTTGATCAGTGAATTCATGTGGGTCCTGGGCGAAAACGTGTATGCGGGCATTTACGGGCACCTGGGCACCGATGCCAGCGCCGCCATGACGCTGACGAACCCCGTGCAGTCTCTGGCTATCGGGGCCCTGTGCGGCCTGAGTCAGGCGGCGGCGATCCTCATCGGCAAGCGCCTTGGGGACGGGGACCGGGAGGCAGCCTATCAGGAGGCGAAAAAGCTCCTTCTCTACGGCTTGGCGGGCTCCCTGCTGCTGTCCGTGGTGATATTCTTTGTAAGTCACTGGTATGTGCGCATTTTCAAGGTGGAGGCGAACATCCGGGAGCTGACGGCACAGATCCTCGCCGCTTACGCCGCCGTCATGCCCTTCAAGGTGCTGAACATGATCATCGGCAGCGGCGTCCTGCGCAGCGGCGGAAAGACGACCTACGTCATGGCCATCGACCTGATGGGCACCTGGCTTTTCGGCGTCCCCCTGGGCCTTGTCACCGCTTTCGTGTTCCACTGGCCCATCCCCTTGGTCTATTTCACCCTGTCCTTGGAGGAGTGCATCCGCTTCGCCGTCTCCCTGGTCGTTTTCAAGAGGCGAGGGTGGATGAACCGGCTGAAAGCGTGAGGGCACAAGCACAAATCATGAATTGATGATAGATATGATATTTTGTCAAATCGGGATTTGAAGGAGGTAAAAATGATGGGAACAGATATGTGCGTCCCCTGTGAGAGTGGGCTCATCAACCTGCGCGTCGGCACTATCATCATGAAGGACGGCCAGATCCTCATGGTTGGCAACAAGCGCAGCCCGGAGTACCTGTATTCCGTCGGCGGGCGTATCAAGTTCGGCGAGACTGCCGAGGAGGTTGTAAGGCGGGAGGTGCGGGAGGAAACCGGTGTGGACATGGAGGTCGACCGGCTCGGCTTTGTGCATGAAAACTACTTTTACGGCGACGCCCCCGCCAACATGGGGAAGCTGATTTACGAGATATCCTTCTATTTTTACATGAAGGTCCCCCCGGATTTTGCCCCCGTCTGCGGTTCCTTTACCGAGGACGGGCAGAAAGAATTCCTGCACTGGGTACCTGTTGACACGCCGGTGCCGTACTATCCGGGCTTTTTCCGAACAGAGCTCCTGGCTCCGAGCCGGGAGGTCAAATATTTTTTGAACGACGAGCGGCAGCGTCCCGGTTTTTCGGGAAGCGGAAGATAGAAAGGAAACTGCAATGAACGATTCGATAAACATCGCCCTGCTTCAAATCATGCCCACGGGGAGCATTGAACAGAACATGGAAAAAGGCGTTCGATGCTGCAAAGAGGCCAGTGCGCGGGGCGCGGACATCGCCCTGTTCCCAGAGATGTGGAGCAGCGGGTTGCCATCCCCCATGACGCAGAGAAGCTGAATGCGTTGGCCGTTCCAGCGGACGGAGAATTTGTTACGCGCTTCGGGTTGCTGGCCAAGGAGCTGGAAATGGCCATCGCCACCTGCAATTATCCTGCGCCCCACCCGGACTGCAACGGCCATTCCACGCTGTTTGACGGGGTAGCTTTCCTGCCCGGGCGGGGCGGTGTCCGGGACACCTGCGTGCTGGAGGCCGATGACGCCGAAGGCATCTTCCTCGCCCGGCTGGACATCAGCCTGCTGCGGGAATACCGCAGACGAGAAGCGCAAAATCTGCGTAACCGGCGGCCCGAATTGTACGGCATCCTTGCAGAGCGATAGCCCAGCAGGAGCAAACAAATTACATTTGTCGGGATGTGAACCGGAGTAAGAAATTTGCAAAGTTGCTTAAAATTGTGTGAGGAGGAGTGCAAACGGCCGAAATGTTATCATGGGGCGATTATGTGACCGGCATTGACACGGACGGCGACGGAGAGGCTGATATTGCGGCGGAGAATGCCTCCCAGGCAGTGAAAGGACCGCTGGTCATTGACTATGACGCGCAGGTTGCCAGCGCCAACGGGCAGGAGGATTATGTATTCGGCAGCTCCGAAAAAGACGCGCGGGATAAACATGGAATTTAACGTCCGCTATGTGCGGGGCGGCATGGAGCGGGCAGAGCGTTTGCCTTGCGGTACTCCAACGGGGTTATCTGAAATTTTTCCCGAAACAGCTTTGTGAAATAACTGCCGGAGGAGAAGCCGCAGTTCATCGCGATCTCCGTCACCGGAAGGCCTGAAGCCAGTAGGCTGTCAGCTGCGACGTTCAGCCGATGATCGATGAGATAGCTAAACGGAGTGGTATGCAGATATTGCCGGAAATTGCGCAGGCATTCCCGGGTGCTGATGTTCGCCGCGGCGGCGATCTCTTCCAGAGACAGCTTTTCCTGGTAGTGTTCCTGGATATACAGCATCATCTTTTTGACGCGCGCTTCCGCGGGATTTTCACTGCTTTGGCGCTGCTGCGCTTCCCGGGGAATCTCTTTCATCATCAAAAGCCAGGCCGATGACAGCTCATTCCGGGCGATCATCTCATAGCCCTCTATCTCGGAATCCACCGCGTCGCAGGAAGCCCGGATGTGTTCCAGGATTTTGCGCTGGTTCGCGTTTTGCAGCAGGAAAGGCAGCACTTCCACTTCCTTGCATTCCAGGACGGGATTCAGGTATTTTTGCTCAAAGATGCTGCCGCGCGCGCCGCCGAGCAGAGATACGTCCCAGAGCTGCGAAAGGAAGACGGCCTGCGTTTTGGGGAGCCTGGCCATGCGGTGCAGGACGTTGTGATTCACGAAACAGCCATCTCCCTCTGACAGCGTATATTCCTGATGCGCGGTGAGAACTTTCAGGTTTCCGCGGATCAGCCACAGAAATTCCAGTTCGCTGTGCCAGTGCCACGGAATCGCGGAGGTACGCCATTTTCCCAGATCGACATAATGGGCGGACAGAGGAAACGCCTTTCCCTTATTGACCGGTATTTCCTGCAGATTGTCACGGAGCGTGAGCTGATTTATAATCATATCGCCATCTCCTTTCTGTTTTTGTCTTTATAATTACAAAATATGGCTGAATTATTATTTTGTAAAGTCTGATTATGCGATATTATTATAGCATAAGAAGACAGACATGACCACTCAATTTTCAGAAAGAAGGGGCTCAGAATGAAGATCAGATCAATGAGAGAATTGGCGACGTTTAATGAAATGCTCAACCGCTGCTGCGGACAGGTATGGCTTGAGGCTCCCAATGGGGAGAGGATAGATCTGAAGGAAGAATCTGCACGAACCAGGGGGCTTTCCGCATTGCTTGGTGAGAGAGCGGAAGAATATGAAATCTATGCCCGGCGCCGGGAAGATGAGGTGCTTCTGCTCGACTACATCTGCACATGGGAGCGGAAGACTGCGTGATTAAGAATTTTTCAATTATTGATCATGCGGAAGCGGCGCAATTGAAAAGTAAAGCCGAAGGGATATGCTGCCGATGAAGAAAGCATATCCCTTTTCTGCAGCCCAAAATCATAAAATGGGCACATCACCAATCATTGACGTACCTTTACCGGGAGACTGTAATTGAAACGGCAAATGTTGTAGTTTGCAAAGGTGCGACAATTGGAATGACTGATGCTTGCTTTATTCTGTTTAACGCTTTTGCTTTGTACCGTTCACACAGATTTCAAATTTTTGTCACAAATTTTCCGCATTCACGGAGTATCCTGTTATCGCTGATGCAGTTTGGAATACGAGGGGAGAAACGTAATGGATTTCCGGCATGAATGGAAGATAGAGATCAATACAGCCGATCTTCTGGCGCTGCGCAGCCGTCTGCGCGTTCTTATGGAACCGGACGCACACGCTGTGGACGGCAGATACCAGATACGCAGCCTGTATTTTGACAGCCTCACAGACCGGGCGCTGCGGGAGAAGATCGACGGCGTGAACCGGCGGGAAAAATTCCGCATCCGCTATTACAACGGCGATACCGGCTTTTTGAGTTTGGAGAAAAAGAGCAAGCTGAACGGCTTATGCAATAAACAGACTGCACAGATCACGGCCGGGCAGGCACAGACGATTGCCGGTGGAAGCGCTCCGCAAATTCAGCAGAACGCCCCGCCGCTTTTGCAGGAGCTCTGTTACAAAATGAAAACTGAGGGCCTTCAGCCAAAGGTCGTGGTAGATTATACCCGGGAGCCGTTCGTCTACCGGCCGGGCAACGTCCGCGTCACCTTTGACTACGGAATCCGTACCGGTCTGCGGTGTACGGATTTTCTAAATGCAGATCTTGTGACAGTACCGGCAGGGGACGCCCCGGTCCTGATGGAAGTGAAGTGGGACGCTTTTCTTCCGGACCTGATCCGGGATGCCGTTCAGATGACCGGGCGCAGGGCGTCCGCCTTCTCAAAATACGCCCAGTGCCGAATTTACGGCTGATCTGCGCAGAAAGGAATCAAAACTATGACATTCAGTGATATTTTCAAATCCGGTTTTTTAGAGAACATCTCCAGTGTGACCATCCTCGATATGACGCTGGCGCTGGTACTTGCTTTTGGGCTCGGCATCTTCATTTTTCTGATCTATAAAAAGACTTATAACGGCGTGATGTATTCGTCTTCCTTCGGCGTCACGCTGATCGCTCTGACTATGATTACCACAGTTGTGATCCTCGCCGTCACCTCGAACGTAGTGCTTTCCCTCGGTATGGTCGGCGCGCTGTCCATCGTCCGCTTTCGTACCGTCATCAAGGAGCCGCTGGATATCGCTTTCCTGTTCTGGTCGATTGCCGCAGGTATTGTCCTGGCGGCGGGCATGATTCCGCTGGCGGTCATCGGCAGCGTCGTCATCGGCCTGACCCTGCTGGTATTTGTCAACCGGAAGTCTCACAGCAATCCCTATATCGTGGTGCTGCAGTGCGGCAGCCATGAGAGCGAGCAGACGGCAAAGGCGTATCTGGAGAAACGGACAGACCGCTGCGTCGTCAAGAGCAAAACTGCGCAGAAGGGGCATATTGAACTCAATCTGGAAGTGCGCCTGAAGGACGACAACACGGACTTTGTCAACGAACTCTCCGACATGGACGGCGTGGTCAGCGTAGTACTGGTGAGTTTCAATGGGGAGTACATGGGGTAAGGAGGAGCCTTATGTCGAAGCATAAACATATCGATGTAATCTGTGTCGGAATCACAGTGTTTACCCTGCTCCTGACCATCCTCTTTATGAACGGAAAAGCGCTCGACATCACAGCTGTTGCAAATGAAGAAAACAGCGGCGCCATGTTTACAGAAAACGATCTGGATGCTGCGTGGGACACAGCGGGCGCGACAAAGATTACCCTTTCGGACGAAGGCAGTACGGTGAGCGGCAACGGCGCTTACGTCTATAATGGCGGCATACATATCGTCTATTCGGGGAAATACATAATTTCCGGCGGGCTTTCGGATGGGTCGGTCATCGTTGAAGCGGACAGCGACGATAAAGTCTGGCTGATGCTGGATGGCGCGGCCATCCACTGCGAGGATGATGCGGCAATTCGTGTGGAACAGGCGGGCAAGGTATTCATGACCCTGCGGGACGGCACCGAAAACACACTGTCTTCCGGTTCCGCTTATAGCGAAGAAGCGGTTTCTGCCGGTGTGGATGGAACGATCTATTCCAGAGACGATCTGACCATCAACGGTACCGGGTCGCTTCAGGTGACGGCGGAATATCAGCATGGAATCGTATGCAACGATGATTTTGTTGTCACGGGCGGCACGCTCCATGTAACCGCCGCGCAGGATGCGATCCATGCGAATGACAGCGTGCGTATTCGAGACGCAGACCTTACGCTTTCCGCCGGCGACGACGGGATCACGGTTTCCAATGACGAGGAAACGTCGTTCCTCTATGTGGAATCAGGAAAAATCTCGATTCCGTCCTGCTGCGAAGGCCTGGAAGCGGTGCAGATCACGATTGCAGGGGGAACGCTGGATATTATCGCTGCTGACGATGGACTCAACGCCAACGGGTACAGCGGGAATTCTGTGATCAACATTACCGGCGGAGAGATCGCCGTCACGGTGGAAAACGGCAGGGACGCAGACGGGATTGACTCCAACAAGGATATTTATATCAGCGGCGGAACGCTGCTTGTCAGCGTCAGCGACAACGGCGGGAGCTGTGCGATTGACCACGGAAGCGAATACGGCGGCAAATGTATGATCAGCGGCGGAACAGTTCTCGCCTGCGGGAGCAGCGGTATGGCGGAAGGATTCGATTCGGCTTCCACGCAGGGCTTTTTGATGCAAACCGCTTCGGCATCTGCAGGAACGACCGTAACGGTCAAAGACGCCGGCGGAAACGAACTGCTTTCAGAGAAGGTTCCGTGCAGCTTTTCTTCCGTTCTCGTCAGCACGCCGGAAATGAAGGTCGGGGATACCTGTACGCTGATCGTCGGAGATACCGAGACGGAAATGACCATTGATAATGCTTCAACCGGCGGCGGATTCGGCGGTTTCGGCGGCAGAGGAATACGCGGCGGAAACGGTTTTGGCGGCGGAGGAATATCCGGTGGAAACGGTTTTGGCGGCGGACAGATGTCGGGCCGGGGCGGTTTCGGCAGGAGCGGCGGGGCGTTTGACGGCGGTACGGCCGATGAAACACAAGACAGCGAAAGCACTCAGAATGGTAACGGGCTGTCGGCGGCCACTGCCGCGCCGGCGGTCAGTCTGCTGAGCGCTGCTGGGAATGAAAATCAGGATGGCAATGCGGCAGGCGAAACCGCTCCATCTGGCCCGCAAAATGGAGATGCGCCCGCCGGTTTCCCCGAAAACGACGCAGCAGGCGGCTGGAATTTTGGCGAACGCAATATGAGAAACCCGAATGGGAATATGCCGGGACAGGAAAATGTCTCGCAAGCGGCAGCTGCAGGGACTCCAATTACGGCAGAAACACTGATCCTGCTGGGCATTTCAGCGGTTGTTCTTCTTGGCGGCTGCGCAGTTGCCATATGCTATAAGAGGAGGGGCTGATGAAACTCTTCCTCTCACAATCCCGCTTGCCGGACAGCCGCTCCCCCGGCATCTGATATGATACGCCTGAATTGTGAAGAAATCTACTGCCATCATCCGTTTTCCTTATGATCTTTTGCTGTACTGTCTTCTCAGTTTGCGCAGCTTTAACCCGCAGTGAAAGAAAAGATAAAGGTACAGGAGAAACAATAGCGCAAACAGGATTGTAAAAAAATCTGCAAAAGGCGTGCTTTGGCGTATGCTCCTGATAAAATTCGGCACCACGCAGCAAAAAAAGATAATCAGGAGCGGCAGCATCCTTGTTTTGACAATGTGGTCGACCATATCAATGCGGGAAACATCATCGGAGAAAATCTCGACATCCTGTTCCGTATCTGTCTCCAAAACAGGTTTGCGGAAGTACAGCCAACCCATACAACGGTTGAAATACTCCCAGCCGTAATCCTGAAACAACTGATAATAATCGCTGCTTTCCGTATTGTTCTTATAATCCAGCCGATAGACAACGTCTTCCGGCGCGCAGCTTTCAAAAACATAAAAACAGGGCGGAACCGTTCTTACCAGTTTCCAGCCGTCCCTATGCCTTTGACGCAGCCAGATTTCCTCTTCCTCATAATCTGCTATAGTAAAAAACCGGATCATCAGCTTTGTGTTATTCATTGACATTCTCCCCTCTGCTGTTTTTGTAAAGACGTTCAATACGATGAATTTCAAGTTTCAAAATTTCTGTTCCAAGCGATGTAATCTGATACAATTTTCGCTTTTCTTCCTCTCGCACAAAGGCGATTAACCCGTCTTTCTCCATTTTGGAAAGGGTGCCATACATGGTGCCTGCGCTGATGATCAGTTCCCCGCCTGTCATTTGCTTGACCTGCTGGCCGATCCCATAGCCATGCTGCGGCCGCTGCAGGCAATACAGAATATAGAAACCGCTCTCCGTCATGGGGACATAGATTCGCCTGATTTTGTTATCCATAAATCCTCCTGACTATATTGGCTCGATACATCGAGCTTCGATATATATTATATCGAGCCTCGATATAAATGTCAATACCTGTTATAAAAAACATACTTGTCCATTAAGAAATCTTTCAATATAATATATTTGTACGTATGTTACAGGCCTCCGACTGCCGCACGCTGTCAGATGAGGAAAACACTTTGCGGACAGACGGTGCGGCGGTTGGGGACAATGCTGTTACTGTGGGGAGCGGAAGCGTACCGAATGCGGAAGAGGATTGAAAAGAACGAAATGCAGGACGCATATCAGCCGTTGTGCCGGGGTTGAAGCGATGGAAGGGAAAGGATCCGGATGCATATGAGCAGAGACATAATTCTTGAGAAGAGATTATCATTTTCCTCGATTCATCTTCAGGCATCCAGAATGGGCGGGGACTACCATATCCTGCTGTGGGGCGGGGACCGGCCGCACATCGGGTGTACGGTGCTGTCTGTTCCGCGGCCGTCGCTGACGGGCGACGGAAGCGTGTCCGTCACATCCTCGGTGCTGAATGTAACCGGGCATAAGGACGAGCAGATCTGCCGCTTTCTCGCGGAGGAGGTCGCGGCGCGGAAGCGGGCCGTCGTCGTCTGTACCGGCGGTTTCCATTATGACGGGATAACGCCCGCCCAGATCCGTGAGGTCGTGGACGGGGTGAAAGAGATGGCGGCAGGCCTGGCGATATGAGCCGGCGCCGTCACAGCGAAGGGCAGGCGCTGCAGAACTCGGCGTAGAACAGTTCTGCGGCGCCGTATATGAAGGAGCATGGAGAGATCGACCCGGAGGGGCAGGTGAACGGATATTCGGCCCGGACGGCCCCGGTGATTCTGCAGAACAATTCCGCGGGATCATTCTGCCCGGAAATCACTTCGCGGGAAAGTGAAGAGTGAACTGTAACAAAAGATCTGTGAGCAGAGGAGGAATTGAGATGACGAATGTTTATGACCTGCGTTCCGCGCTGGAACTGCTGGAAAGGATACCGGGTCAGCTGATCCAGACCGATGTGGAGACAGACCCGATGGCGGAGTTATCCGGAGTGTACCGCCATGTCGGAGCCGGAGGGACGGTGCAGCGCCCCACACAGGAAGGGCCGGCAATGATTTTCAACAATATCAGGGGGCACAGCGGCGCGAGGATTGTCATCGGCCTCCTGGCGAGCCGCAAGAGAGTGGGATATCTCCTGGGCTGTGATCCGAAGCGGCTTGGATTTCTTCTGAAGGAGAGCGTGGAAAACCCGGTGAAGCCGGTGGTGATCCCGAACGAGCGGGCAAAATGCCAGGAGGTGGTCCACTACGCCACGGAGGAAGGATTTGATATCCGCAGGCTCATCCCGGCGCCGACCAACACGCCGGAGGATGCGGGGCCTTACATCACGCTTGGCATGTGCTATGCCTCGAATCCGCAGACCGGGGAGTCGGATGTGACAATCCACCGCATGTGCCTGCAGTCCAAAGATGAGATTTCGATTTTCCTGCAGCCGGGAGCGCGCCATATCGGTTACTTCCGGGAGCTGGCGGAGGCGGCCGGGAAGCCGCTGCCGATCTCGGTCAGCATCGGGGTGGATCCGGCCATTGAGATAGCGTCCTGCTTCGAGCCGCCGACCACGCCGCTCGGCTATGACGAGCTGCAGGCGGCGGGAGCCATCCGCAAAGCCCCGGTTGAGATGGTGCAGTGCCTTACGATCCCGGAGAAGGCGATCGCCAACGCGGAGTATGTGATCGAGGGTGAAATTCTTCCGAACGTGCGTGTCCGGGAGGATCAGAATTCAAACACCGGAAAGGCGATGCCGGAATTTCCAGGCTACAATGGGCCGGCGAATCCGGAGCTTCCGGTGATCCGGGTGAAGGCGGTGACGACCCGCAGGCATCCGATCATGCAGACCTGCATAGGGCCGAGCGAGGAGCACGTATCCATGGCTGGAATCCCGACGGAGGCGAGCATTCTGCAGATGGTGGAAAAAGCGATGCCGGGGCGGCTGCAGAATGTCTACTGCGCGTCCAGCGGCGGCGGAAAATATATCGCGGTGCTGCAGTTTAGAAAGTCCGTGCCCTCGGACGAGGGCAGGCAGAGGCAGGCGGCGCTTCTGGCATTCTCGGCCTTCGCGGAGCTGAAGCATGTCTTTCTCGTGGATGAGGACGTAGACTGCTTCGATATGAATGACGTGATGTGGGCGATGACGACGCGCTTCCAGGCGGACGTTGACCTGATTACGATCCCCGGCGTACAGTGCCATCCGCTGGACCCCTCCAACCAGCCGGCCTACTCCGGGCACATCCGCGGCTCAGGGATCGCGTGCAAGGCGATCTTTGACTGTACGGTGCCCTTTGACCAGAAGGAGCGCTTCAGGCGCGCGCAATTCATGGAGGTCGATCCGCGCAGATGGGTCCCGGAAATGTACGGCTCCGGCGGGAAAGGATGAATGAAGGAGAAGACTGTGAGTTACAGAGTAATTATTGCGGACGATGAGCGGAAAATCCTGCAGCTGATCAGGGTTCTGGGGCACTGGGAGGAATACCGGATCGAGATCGTCGACGAATGCCGCGATGGCAGAAGCACGCTGGAAAGCATTCGGAGGAACCGGCCGGATTTCGTGATCTCGGATATCAAAATGCCGGATCTGGACGGGATTGAACTGATCGAGGAGAGCCGCAGGGAAGGGCTGGAATGTCTGTTCATACTGGTCAGCGGCTACCGCCACTTTGAGTACGCGAGAAGTGCGATCGCCCTGAATGTGGTGGATTATCTGCTGAAGCCGATTGAGGAAGAGCGGCTGAACAAAACGCTGGAAAAGGTCTGCAGACAGATCGACCAGATGCGCGAGGACAGAGAAGAGAAGGCGGAGCTGAAACAGATCCGGCTCCGGCAGCAGACCAGGCTGCTGGAATTCTGGAAGGAGCTGCTCGGCCGGGGACTGGATCGAGGAGACTTACCCGGATGCGGAGGACGGAAGCATTGAGGTGGCGATCCTGGAAGAGAGAGATTCCGAGGACGCGATCCGCAGAAGCGACGGACTCCATGAGATCGAGAAAATCTGCCCGAAGGCAAAGGTGGTCTATGTGGCCGAGCAGACGATCAGCGACGGAGCTACCAAGGCGCAGGAGCTGACAGACGCGCTCTTCCTGCAGAACCCGGACGTAAAATGCATCCTTACCTACGGAACGGATATGGCGCAGGGGGCGGATGAGATCGCGCTTCAGAAAGTAGAAAACAAAGATGAGTTTGCGATTTATACGGTAGATACACCGGAATTTATCCGCAGCAAGATCAAGGAGTCGACAGACAATTCTTCCCTGATCCGGGGCACGGTGATGCTCGGCGAGGGTACGCCGTACACCTGCTATAAGCTGATGGACGGCTCCTGGATGGACCGCGTAGAGGACGGCGTTTACAAGGAGCACTGCATTGCGATCACACTGGATACCATGAGCGAGTATTTTCCGGAATAAAGAATAATCGAAACATCAGCAGGGCTTTCCGAGAGGAGAGCCCTTGCGATTAGAAGGGGTATTTTATGGCGAAAATATTGGAAGTAAAAAACGTGACCAAACTATATCCCGGCGTAGTTGCATTGGACGATGTCTCTTTTGATGTGGAGAAAGGGGAAATTCTGGCGCTGATCGGAGAGAACGGGGCCGGGAAATCGACCGTGATCAAGACGATTTCGGGTGCGATCCAGACGGAAAAGGGCACGATTATCATCGATGGGAAAGAGTACCAGAAACTCACCCCCTCGATCGCGAAAGAAGCGGGCATCGGGGTGGTATATCAGGAGTTCAATCTGGTGCCGTCTTTAAGCATCGCAGAAAATGTGTTTCTCGGAGATAAGGTCGGCCCGCGCAGGGGAATGCCTGATTTTGGGGGAAATGAAGAGACGTTCCGCGGAAATCCTGCAGGACCTGGGCGTCAAAATCGACGTCAACACACAGGTGCAGATGCTGTCAACCGCCCAGATGCAGATTGTGGAGATCGCGAAAGCGATGGTCAAGAACTGCAAGGTTCTGATCATGGATGAGCCGTCGGCATCTATCCCGATGGCCGAGGTAAGGAATATGTTCCGGATCGTGCGCAGGCTGAAAGAGCGCGGCGTATCCGTCATTTATATCAGCCATCGCCTGGAAGAGCTTTTCGAGCTCTGCGACCGGGTGACGGTATTCCGGGACGGGAAATTCGTCGTCACCCGCAATGTGGCGGATATTACGAAAAAAGATCTGATCCGGTACATGATCGGCCGCGAACTGACCGAGAAATTCCCTGAGAGAAAGGTGAAGATCGGGGAACCGGTCCTGGAGGTCAGGGATCTGACTGGAAACGGAGACTTTCATATCAACATGACGCTGCACAGAGGGGAGGTCCTCGGACTGGCGGGCCTGGTCGGCGCGGGGCGCACCGAGCTTGCGAAAATGCTCTGCGGCGATGTGAAGCCGGAGAGCGGTGAGATCATCGTAAAGGGAACGGTGATGAACGCCTCCTCCGTGGCGGACGCGGTGGACAGGGGCATCGGACTGATTCGTTCTTTTTTATATTTCGGAGAGCAGTTTCCTGGTCTTCCACTTCCGCTCAGGAAATATATGAGCGCGATAAGACCACAGATTTCAAATTTTTATCACAAATTTTACACATTCGCAGGGTATCCTGTCATGGCTGATGCAGTTCGGAATGAGGAGGTTTATCATGAAACGGGAGATACGGTTCACAGCGGTTATTTTTGCACTGGCGCTTATGGCGCCGCTTTGCGTTTGTGCGGAGACGGGAGACGGCGGGGCTTCCGGCAGGGAGTACATCGAGAAAACTTTAAATTTTGCAAATAATGAGGAACAGGAGTGGACTTACTCGGCGGATGCCGACGCGTGGGTGCTCTCCCCGGTATTGGCGGTGGCCTCGGCGGAAAGATGCCGGACGGGAGAATGCCTGGAGGCAGGGGAAAGATGGTCGGAACGCCCGACGGCGGAACGACGCAATCTGCGACCGGAAGCAGTGATGCGGCGACCTATGAGTCCTATGCGGATATGGTTGCAGCATACAGGGCTGACATTCAGGAGGTTTATGCCGGCGACCGGTACGGAAATAACATGGTTGCACTTTATAACCCGCTGAACTACATTGGAGCGGGAGATACCGCCGATCCCGTCTGGACGAAGATCGTTATGGGCGCTTCGGAGGGAGATATGCCGATGTTTTCTTCTCTGAACCTGCAGATCGCATGGCTGAATGCCGGGGTTGACGCGGTGATCGAATGGCAGTGGGACGGAGGCCATGTTCCATCCGAGATACTGGGCAATTCTTTTTCCCTCTACGTTGACCAGATGTACGGGAAATATGCGGAAGGCGCAGCTGCGATCGGGAAAGCCGCGGCGGCAAAGCAGACGGCAAACGGGACAGCGGAAACAGCGACCGGAACGGACATCAGCGGATGGGTAAACGACGAGGATACGACCGCCGTATCTTTTCGCCTTTCCGACGCTGCGGCCTACAGAACGAAAGGCGCGAGCAAGGCGATGCCTGGGTTTGACGTGATCGATTACGAACAGGAGGATTATGTATTCGGCAGCTCCGAAAAAGACGCGCGGCACTGGGATACGTATCTGCCTGACATATTTGAAGAATATGCGGATACTCTGGAACCGCTGTTTTCTGTGGGGAGGTGACGCAGGGAGCCGCCGCCGCAACTGCCGGTTGACATATTTCCAGCCGCCGTTTGATGGACTGCAACTGCAAAAAGTGCTATGATTTTCTCAGCGGCAGGCAGACAGGGCCGCTGACAAATCTATGCGGAGGAAAGAAAAGATGATCCTGGCAGAAAAGATAACAAATTTAAGAAAAAAGAACGGCTGGTCGCAGGAAGAACTTGCGGAGAAAATGCAGGTGTCCCGGCAGGCGGTTTCCAAATGGGAGGGCGCACAGACCGTGCCGGATCTGGAGAAGATTCTGGCGCTCAGCAGGCTCTTTGGCGTTACGACTGATTATCTTCTCAAGGATGAGATCGAGGACGAAGAATTTACGGACGATACAGGCTGCGAACCTGTAAGACGGGTTTCTCTCGTTTTTGCGAATGAATTTCTGGAGTGGAGAAAACGGGCGGCCAGGCGCATTGCCGCAGCCACCCTGTTGTGTATCGTCGCCGTGATCCCGCTGCTTCTCCTAGGGGGCGCCGCAACGGTAATGCCGGGGCGTCCTGTTCCTGAGAATCTGGCCGCGGGCGCGGGACTTGCCGTTCTGCTGGTTCTTGTCGCTGCCGCCGTGGCGATTTTCGTCTCCTGCGGTTTTCAGAACGCGCCGTTTGAGTTCATCGACAAGGAACCTTTTGAAACGGAATACAGCGTGGACGGAATGGTAAAAGAACGGCAGAAAGCGTACCGGCCTGCTTATGTAAAAAGCAATATCATTGCCGCCTGCCTGTGCGTCCTCTCCCCAATTCCGTTTTTTATCGGCTCATTTACGGAAAAAGAGTATTTTATTGTAGTGATGCTGTCCGTCACGATATTGCTGGTGGGCGCCGGAGCGACCCTTTTTATCCTTGCCGGTGTACGCTGGGCCAGTATGCAGAAGCTTTTGAAAGAGGGCGAATACGCCCTGCGGGATCAGAGAAAAAACCGCATCAAAGAAACCGTCTCCACGGCCTACTGGCTGACTGCCGCCGCCGTCTATCTGGGATGGAGCTTTTTGACCAGAGAGTGGGAAACCACATGGGTCGTCTGGCCGGTCGCTGGGATACTGTTTGCCGTTGTCATGTGCCTGTGTAATCTGTTTACGGATTGGGAGAACAGGCAGAAGTGATAGCGGCAGGCTTTGCCTGTGTGTCTTCTTTGCCCCTCATTTCTGATCTGATTCTTCGGAAAGCCGCACAAATTCCTCCAGATTTTCTGCACGGGCGGCCAGCCTGTGCAGGCGGCGCAGCACATCAAGATCCCGTTCCTGCATAATGCGTTCACGCAGACCTGCAGGCACCGATCCAAGTTCTTCAAGCAGTTCCAGTACAGACTCTGCTTTACCTTCTATTTTACCCTCAATTCTTCCCTCAATTTTACCTTCTTTTCTGCCTTCCTCCCAGCCTTCTTCCCGGCCTTCCTCTCTCAGAATCCGCTTATGGTCCTCCTCGTCGTATTCATAGATACTCATCTTGATCGCCTCCGCCTTGTTTTTACACAGGAAGTCAGCCAGCACGCCCTTCCGGATACACTCATCCACCGCACATTCCACCGCTTTTTCAAGCGGCATTTTTCGCGCGTACTTCCGCACACGACTGGTATACTCAGCGTAATCCCGCAGCGTTTGACTGGCTTCCATCAGCCTCCTGTTATTCCCAATATTAATATTCCACATCGTCGCTGTCAACTCCAACTGCGGTGTTTCCTCCGCAATCTTAAATGAATCAGACAACCGCAGCGTCATCCGCTCCGGCATCTCTTCCTGACCATTGTAAAAAATCAGGAAATGCGGCGTATCCAGCGGAATCCGTTTTCGGCCATACAGGTCCGCGCCCCGCAGCATCCCGGAATACAAATCCGCAATATAAAACAGGAAACGCAGCGGAAGATTCGGGTTGCTGGTTGATTGATGTTCATAAAGGGAAAGACGCGAGTCGATGACAAACGACAAGTCGTTGCGCATGGACATGTAAATCGCATTCTCCAAGGTATTGACTTCCAGCAGCTCCGTGTCCTCATAATGCGTCCCGTTCACAGCGTTGTACAGTTCCAGCAGATTCTCTTTTTCGCTGAAAATCATGGCAAACAGTCTGGCCTTGTAGGTACGGTCAGCGCTGGGACGTTCTGCAGGCATTCTTTGAGCGGCCTTTTGAGCAGCTTTCTGGGTTGTTTTTTGAGCAGTTTTTTGAACGGCTTTCGGAGTCGCTCTTTGAACATTTTTTGGAGCGCTTTTCCGCGTAATTCTTCCGACATTGTTCCCGGTGTTTTTCTCAACATTTCTCCTGCCATCTCCTTGAGAGATAGCCTTCTTTCTGGTTCCTCTTTTCGATTTTGACATTGCGCACCTCCATGCTCTTTGACAATTTCCCGGTTCCAAAAGCATGAAAGTTTCCAAATCAAACATTCGGCAATAAAAATTGATCCAGATGCGGCATAACGTGCGGAAAATAGATTGGAATTCTTGCTTTATTTCCTATTGTATCATTATTGTTTATATAACGCAACATAAACTTTATAAAAACATCCTTGCGACATATCTGATCGTCAATCTGGATCGCGCCGCCCCTCTTTCTGCTGAGATAAACCTGCTTTACGAGGGGCGTGCATTTCCAGATTTTTCCTCAGAATTTTAGCTGAAATTTGAGACAAACTTTTGCAAAACGCTTGACTGTAAATCTTGTTGATACCTTATAATTTAACCTGTTGTGCTAGTTAAAATTAAATAAAAAACTTCAACAGGATATGCTATCCTGTTTGTGACCAAACAAACTCGAAAGGAGGCATATCCATGTTGAAGTTTCAAAAAGATTATACCATATAAATGAGAAAAAGCTACAGATGCTTTATGAATTTCCCGCGTACCTTAAATATAGATCAAATCATTATTCACGATTTCCGCTGCCGCTGATGCCATCGTTTGATCATAAATATACTTGTCCATCCTGAGATCCTCCAGTATAATATATTCGCACATATGCCACAGTTTCCCGATTGCCGCACGGGGCAGTGACCACTTATAAAACCGTGGGTTTCAAACCGGCATTGTAACTGGGGCAGAATCAAAATGTGAAAGGAATGTTACAAACAAAATCGATGCCCATGGAGGGATTTGAATTTGGAACCAAAAATCACAGCGCGGAATGTCGTTTTATCGCTTCTCGGTTTTATCGCTTTGTGGACGGTTGTAACGGACGCATGGGGATATTCCTCATATCTGTTTTCTTCAGAGAACGGCGTCTATTATTATGGATATATCAGCCGTTTTGTGTGGGTGATGCCAGCCGTCCTGCTGATCGGCATAAAAGATGATTATTTAACGCTGCCGAAAAAGGAACTGCTGTCCCGCCCGCGATTCGACAGTCAATTCATGGGCGTGTTGTCGGCCATTCTGCTTTATTCACTCGTATCGATGCTCATAGTACATAAGGGATTTTGGATTAACCGGGATGTTCCTTTCTTGCTGACTGTTATAAAATATTTCATTGCAGGCTGTGCGGAGGAAGCCGTTTTCAGAGGCTGGGGATATAACGCACTGACAAAAGTGTTGTCCAATAGAAAATCCGTGGCGATTTCTGCACTAATGTTTGTGCTGCTCCATTGGCCTGCGTATTTTATAAGATTATTCCGGTTTGGAACTTTTGATTATGCAGACCTTCTTGTGCAGAGCTTTTCCGCGCTATTATGGGGAATCCTGACCTGCTGGCTGATGCGAAGGTCCGGAACCTTATGGAATCCCATTCTTGCACATTTCGCTTATAATTTGTCCTGTATAATGCTGACAGGCGCAAATTGACAGATATATTCCCGTTTTTTGGGAAGCGAAGCAGAATGAAAAACCGGCATTGAGGAGTGAGCAGAATGAATTTACAGCAGCTAAAATATGTCATAGCCGTGGCTGAGGCAAAATCCATTACAAAGGCGGCCAGGCAGCTTTACATCTCGCAACCCAGTCTGTCCAACGCCATTAAGGATTTGGAAGCAGAGACAGGCGTCGTCATTTTTGTCCGCAGCCGGACTGGCGTTACGCTGACAAAGGATGGCATGGAATTTCTGGGATATGCCCGGCAGGTTCTGCAGCAAATGGAACTGCTGGAGGATAAATATATTACAGTTCAACCCGGCAAAACACGGTTTGGCGTGTCCACTCAGCACTATACCTTCACAGAAAACGCCTTTGTTGAGCTGGTGCAGCGGTTCGGACAGGAGCGATATGAGTTTTATTTCAATGAGGCGGGTACGCACCAGATTCTGGAGGATGTAAAGAATCGGATCAGCGACCTCGGCATTATCTATTTTTCCAATGAAAACGAGACGGTTTTGCGGAAAGTGCTGGAGGAATACGGGCTGGAATTTGTCCCACTTTTTTGCGCGAACCCGCATGTGTTTTTACAGAGAAATCATCCGCTGGCCGCCTGTTCTGCAGACTGTGAAGATATGTGGCAGATTGGGGTGGATGTTCTGCCCGAATACCGGCGGCGGGGAATCGCCTGCGCGCTGACAGGCGCTCTCGCAAAGGAAATCATAAGCAGGGAGAAGGTGCCGTTTTACTGTACGGCGTGGTCTAATATCAGGTCGGTCAGAAACGCGCTTAAGAGCGGATTTGTTCCCGCCTGGGTGGAAATGACGGCGAAGCCTGCAGGAATCGTTGATGGAATGAATTTGTGAATTGACTGTTTCGCGAGGAATATCTGCAGAGAAACTTAAGAAGCGTCATGCTGAGGCTCAGACCACAACATGAATTTTTCTTGTAAAAAAGTATAAAGAGGTATAAAATATAAGAAAAAGTATAAAGAATTATAAAACACTATAAAGAAAAATAAAAAGTATAAAGCGGAGGTTTCCTATGCAGAACCCTTTTACGACTACATTCAGTAAAGCGCCGGAATATACCTATATCGCGACATCGAAGACCGCGGAGATTCTGGATAATTTCAGCTATGAGAATCCTTCCGAATCCGTGTACAAGATTACCGGGGTCAGAGGTTCGGGAAAAACGGTGATTCTCGCGAAGATCGAGGAGGAGTTGCGAAGTGAAAGCAATAAAGAGAAAGGATGGCTCGTCTTCGACCTGAATCCGGCTAGGGATATGCTCATACAAATCGCGGCCATGCTTCACAAGGAGGGATTTGGGAAAAGCGATACGAAAAGTTCAGGCGTTACCGTCTCCGCCACCGTTTTGGGAAGCGGAGGAAGTTTTGGTTACTCGTCAGAAAAAGAGAACGATTTCTTTGATATCGGTGTGGAAGTGGAAACCATGCTTCAGCAGGCGCAGAAAAAGGGAAAACGAATACTTGTCGGCATTGATGAGGTATCCAAAACGCCTGAGATGATAAAGTTTGCTTCGGAATATGGAAGATGGCTGAGAGCAAACTATCCAGTATATCTTGTATGCACAGGGCTTTATGAGAATATACAGGAAGTCAGCAATGTTAAGAATCTTACGTTTTTCAGAAG
>CANRIG010000066.1 GCA_947630595.1 uncultured Lachnospiraceae bacterium
AAACCGATGGCTCCTGACTGAAATAAGTCTACTCCATCGGTTTTCTTTATTCAAGCTGACCTCTGAACAGTAACTGCATGAAAAACAGCTGCGGTTCTGTCCGGTTGGATTTTCGATGTGTTTTCCCCGGAAAACATAAGGCTGTTTTCCGGGGAAAGCACTCGAAAGGGTACCGACCGGGCAGAACCGCAGCGTCCGCATTCACCTAATCCGCCCCACTCACACTCACCCCCGTCTCCGCCTCCGGGAACCGCAGCGTCACCTTAAACAGATCCCCGTCCGTCTCCACGACGAGACTGCCGCCCATATTGTGCACGAAGCTCGAGGCGATCGCCAGGCCCAGGCCGTGACCCTGCGTGGTCCGCGCCTTGTCGCCGCGCACAAAGCGCTCGGTGATCTCGTCGGGCGAAAAGTCCATCTCATAGGAAGCGATGTTCTTGATCTGCAGCTCGACCTGCCCGTCCGCGCGGCGCGCCTCCACATAGATGCGCGTGCCCTCCAGCGAATATTTCAGCGCGTTTTCCAGGAGGTTCTGCGCCACCCGGTACATGCGGTTGTTGTCGCCGAGAAACGGCAGCGGGCCGTCGCCAAAGGTGGTGCGGATGTCGCGGCCGCTGCTGCGGATGAGGTCCTCCATGTCCGCCAGCGTCTGTTCCATCAGGCGGCGCATGTCCAGCACCTCCAGCTCCATCTGATCCGCGCCGCTGGTCGCCTTGGAGAGATCGAACAAATCTTGAATCATATTTTTGAGCTGCTCCTGCTTGGCCGCCAGCACCTCCACGTAATCCCGGGCCTCCGCGCTCAGCTCCTCCTTTTTCAAAAGGTCGATGTAGCCGCCCATGGAGGTCAGCGGCGTTTTTAAATCGTGTGAGACATTTGTAATCAGGTCGACCTTCAGCCGTTCCGCCTGCATCTGCTTTTCCACGCTGCTGCGCATGGCGCCGGCGATGTTTTTCAGCTGACAGGAGGGCTCATACAAAAAAGCGCGCTCCGACAGCTGGATATCCTCCCCGGGCTCCTCCCCCTGCGCCATGCAGCGAATCTGCTCGGCCAGCCGCCCGGCCTCCCGCGTCAGCCGGCCGCCGACGCCCCGGAACCAGAACAGCCACAGCAGCGCCACAAAGGACAAAAGCTCCAGCATCAAAATCCCGCCGCCAAGATAATCCGCCGCCGCGAGCGCGGTCGCCAGCCCGATCAGCGTCACGCCCCCGGCGAGCAGCAAGCTACCGCGGCGGCTGCGCCGCAGGCGCACCTCGAGCGGCGTATGCTTCCGGTAGTCCCGCATCCACCCCTGCAGACGCCGCAGCCAGCGCCAGAACAGCGAGGTCTGCGGCATGCTTTTGTGCACCCACTGGCACAGCAGCAGAAACAGGCACGCATAGAAGGCGGCCAGAAGCAGCAGCAGTCCGCACAGGCCGAACAGGCTGTCCCAGAGTTCAAATGGCGCGAGGTAACAGATTGCAAATATCCAGTCCTCCGACAGCACACCCCATTCCACGACGCAGACGAGCAACGCCGTCAGCAGAACCTCCGTCCAGATTCGCTCTCCGCGCACCGGCGGCATCGTTTCGTCCAGAGGGTGTTCTTTTAAAAAGAACCTGCCATTCTGCACCAGCGTACAGCCCAGAAGCAGCGCCGCGGCCGCGAACACAAGCGCCCACATGCCGCAGATTCTGCGCCGGCTGAGCAGGTCCTGCAGCTCGTAGGACCTGGTGCAGCGCAAAAGGACGCCGACCAGCGTCAGCAGCATCGACTCGATGATCACCTGCGCCGCCAGCAGAAGCCTCTGCCTGCGCTCCGGCACATTCTGAATCTGCATGGAATCCTTCCATTTCCGGTTAATCGAATTTTTCAATTTTATACCCAATCCCCCACACCACCTTCAGATATTTTGGCTTTCTCGGCGTGATTTCGATCTTTTCCCGGATGCGCCGGATATGCACCATCACTGTATTTTCCACGCCGTACGCGTCCTCCTGCCAGACCCGGCTGTAGATTTCCTCCGCCGAAAACACATAGCCCGGGTGGCTCATGAGCAGCTCCACGATCTTGTATTCCGTGGCGGTCAGCCGCACCGGTGCGGAATCCACGGTCAGCTCCTTGGTGTTGCGGTTGAGTACCAGGCCGCCGTTTCGCAGCAGGTCGTCCTCCGGGCCGGAGGACGCGACCGCGCCCAGCGAAAAATAACGCCGGAGCTGCGACTTCACGCGCGCCATCAGCTCCGCCGTATTGTATGGTTTGGTTACGTAATCGTCCGCGCCCATCGAGAGGCCCAGCACCTTGTCGCTCTCCTCCGTCTTGGCCGAGAGCATGATGATCGGGATGTTGTTTTTCTCCCGGATCTTCATCAGCGCCGACAGGCCGTTGAGCTGCGGCATCATCACGTCGAGAATGATCAGGTGAATCTGCTTTTCCGTCAGCAGCTCCAGGGCCTCCAGGCCGTGATAGGCCCGGTAGACCTGATAGCCCTCCAGCTCCAGAAGCCGGGAGAGCGAACGCACGATCTCGCGGTCGTCGTCCACCACCAGAATATGATAGGCATCCACCGGCATCCCCTCCTCTGCGTTATTTTTTACCGGTATTATAGCAGATGGAAAGGAGATTTTTTTAATATAATTTTTACATTTTTCTTACATATGCGCCGCTCTTACTCCAGTGCGACCTCGCAGTGGTAAAGGCTGCAGTTATCGAGCACCTCCTTCAGCGTCTGGCCTTCCTCGTTCATCTCATGCTCGTCGAAATAACTCCCCTTGATCTTCTGGCCCTCAAAATCGTCCCACGCGACCCAGTAAACGTCGATTCTGGAGACGTCGTGGCCGTCGGCCGACAGCATACTGTCGCGGCCGCCGCGCAGGCCGGTCGTCATGCGCCTGCCGTCCGCATCCAGCACCTGCAAAATCGCGTTCTGGCCGGATGGATTGCTGTAATCCACCAGAAGCTCAAACGGCGTCCTCGTCACCGAGGAAATCCAGAATCCGCCCTCGACGCCCTTGTCCACCGGCACGGTGACGGTCCGGTCATGGTCCACCGATACGTTCAGGTCAAAGGCAAACGGCCCGTCATACCAGTAATTCTGATATTTGCTGGGATAATCGGCGTAGTCCGGCACCTGTTCCAGCAGTTCAGCCTGCCAAGCGTGAAATTCCTCATCCGACATCTGATCGATAGTTTCCTGCGTGGGAGCCTCCACGCCGGCCGCCTCGTAAATGGAAACGGGGTTCTTCCGCTGGCCGATGATCCGATCGATGGATATCGATACGTCAAACTGCTCCGGCAACTCCTGCACGTGGATCAGGTCCCCGTATTCCGCGAACGTCTGCGCGTCGTACACTTCCCCGGCTTCCTCCACGGCCTTGTAGAAATCGGTATAATCCTTCAGCGATTCGGCGAGCTCCAGCCGGTACATGCCGAGATACGTGCAGTCGTCGACCAGCGTTCCGCTCAGCTCGCCGGTCTCCAGCAGCGCCGGCGTATCGCTGTAGCCAAACTGCAGCTGTCCGTTCAGGCTCAGGATCGGCGAGCCATCGTCCCACGTCGCGAGGCAGCCGGCCATCGGCTCCTCCGTTTTCAGCTGCATGGTCAGATACAGCGCGACCTCATTGCAGTACACCTCCGACAGCGTCACGGTCATGCCGCCCGCCGTCTGCGTGTACGCAGCTTGTTCCCCGTTCGTTTCCGCCAGAGCCGTCTGCGTGTACGCGGCCTGTTCCCCGTTCGTTTCCGCCAAGGCCGTCTGCGTGTACGCGGCCTGCGCTCCATTCGTTTCCATGAGGGCCTCCTGCCCTGCTCCCGCGTCCGTCTCCGTTTCCGCCGCAAGCGGCGCGCCAACCCCGCTGTAATCGCCCGGATAGCTGACGTCGCCGCCGAGCTGCTCAAACAGATGGCCGATCAGCGGAATCTGCGCCGCCAGCGCCGGATTGCTCACGCAGAACACGCCGGCCGCCAGCATGGCCGCGGCTGTCCCGGCCGCGCCGTACCACAGCTTACGGCCGCGCGGCTTTTTCTTCTCCTGCGCGCGAATCTGCCGGTAGGTCTGTTCCAGCCGTTCCTCGACGGTTTCGGACACCTGCATCTCTTTTCCCAGTACCCTGTACATTTCCTGTTCTGAATAACTTCTCATATTGTTTCCTCCCGCACCTATAAACTGTTGATGAGCACGTTCCGCAGAGCGCCGCGCGCGCGGTGCAGCCTGCTCTTGACGGTGTTTTCCCTGATGCCCAGAATCTCCGCGATCTCGCGCGTTGTGAACTGCTCCCCGTAATACAGCAGCAGAATCATCTGGCTGTCCTCCGGGAACGACGAGATCATCTCCCGGAATTCCACGTCGGAAAATTCCCGCTCCAGACAGCGCGCTTCCGGAAGGACTTCCACCACGTCGCACCTTCTGCGCTCCCGCAGCATCCGGTTGCAGGAATTGATCAGAATCCGGATCAGCCACGTTTTGAAATATTCCGTGCGCCGCAGCTGCGCGATATGCTCCCAGGCGGAAAGCACGGCGTCCGAAATCGCGTCCGCGATATCGTCCTCGCTGCGGAAAAAGCCTTTCGCGACCCGGTACATGCTGCTTTTGCTGGCCTCGATCAGCTCCACAAACGCGTCCGCATCTCCTTTCTGAGCTTTCTTTACTAATATCTGCATGTTGTTCCTCCTTCGGAGCGCGCCTGGCGCCATGCCCTGCAAGGAAAAGGGACGCGCTCCTGTTTTCGACCGGCCGTATCGTTTTGCAATTACACTTATTAGATGCGGGAGCGGCCGGTTTCGGTGCAGAAAAAAGCAAAAGAACGATCGGTTTCGGTGCAAAAAAAGCAAAAGAACCGCCGGTTTCGGCGCAGAAAAAAACAAAAGAGCCGCCGCAATTTTGCAACAGCCCTTGCTATCATACGTTTTCTGATCATGCATGCCTGCGGACAGTTCCCGCCTCAGGACAAATCCCCGCCCAGCAGCACGTCCATCATGCGGAAGCCTTCCTCCCGGAATATGCCGCTCTCCTTCGCCGTCTTCTCATTGTAGAGCCTGCCGCCGCCCAGATTCCGGGTGCTGTCGTAGAGCAGATACGGCACCGGCTCGGCGCTGTGCGTACGGATGCGCAGCGGCGTCGGGTGATCCGGCAGCACCAGCATCCGGTAAGGCTCGCCGGAAGCGTCCATCTGCTCGCGGACGATGCGCACCACGCGCGCGTCCAGATACTCAATGGCCTGAATCTTGCGCTCCAGGCTGCCCTGGTGGCCCATCTCGTCGGGCGCCTCCAGGTGAATATAGGCGAAATCCGCGCCCTCCTTCAGCAGAGCGTCGACCGCCGCCTGCGCCTTGCCCTCGTAGTTGGTGTTGAGGCCGCCGTTCGCGCCCGGCACCGTGATGACGCGCATGCCGGCGCCCACCGCAATGCCCTTGAGCAGGTCGACCGCGGAAACCATCACGCCCTTTTTGCCGTATTTCTCCTCAAAGGAAGTCACCGACGGCCTGGTGCCCGCGCCCCAGAACCAGCAGCAGTTGGCCGGATTCAAACCTTTGGCCTTGCGCTCCAGATTGATCGGATGGTTCACCAAAATCTCATAGCTGCGCTTCATCATCGCCAGCAGCGCCGGGTTTTCCGGCAGGTACGGGCCGATCACCTCGGTCAGGTGGTCGTGCGGAGCCGCCAGCTCCTCCACCCTGCCGTTTGCCCAGATCACGCAGTGACGGTAGCTCGTCCCCACGTAAAACTGATAAGTCTCATTTTGAAGCTCCCGGCGGACCGCCTCCAGCAGCACCGCCGCGTCCTCCGTGCTGATCTCGCCGGAGCTGTGGTCGAGGATTCGTTTCTGCTCAAACGGCTCCTCCTCGGTCAGCGTCACGATATTGCAGCGCATGGCCACGTCGGTATCCTTCATCGGCACGCCGATGCTCAGCGCCTCCAGCGGAGAGCGCCCCGTGTAATACTGGCGCGGATTGTAGCCCATCACCGCCAGGTTGGCCGTATCGCTGCCCGGGCTCATCCCCTCGGGGATGGTCTTTAAAAGCCCGACCTCCGACCGTACGGCCAGCGCGTCCAGCGTCGGCGTTTTCGCCGCCTCCAGCGGCGTCTGTCCGTTCAGGGCCGCCTGCGGCTCGTCCGCCATGCCGTCGCCGAGAATCACAAGGTATTTCATAGTTTCACCTTTCTTCGCTGTAATTTTATCCTGTCAAAACCAGATTTCGTAAAATGAACAAATCTGAGCGCTGTGCTCAGCCGCGCACGCGGATCATGCTCACGATCCCCTCGGTCTGCGCCGCGCGCTTCTGGTACTCCGCCTCGGACATGCGCGCCGTGACAAAGCCGGTTTCCCCGCCGATGCCGGCGTCCACAATCTCAACCGGCCCGAATACGGACTCCAGCGCGGATGCGTCATGCTGCCCGGTCACGCGCACGAAGAACTGCTTTTCCGTGCCGGACACGTCCGCGAGAACCTGCTTTTCCGGTTTCCAGTAGGACACCACGCCGCGCCCGATCACCTGCGCTTCCTCGATCACATCGCTGACCACCGCGCTGGCGGTCGCCTCGCTGCCCGCGCCCTGCCCGTAGAACATGGCGTCGCCCAGCATATTGCCGTGGACGAAGATCGCGTTGAACACGCCGTTGACCGCCGAAAGCGGGTCTTCCTTGCTCACCAGATAAGGCGCGACCATCGCCGTCACCTGATCGTCCTGGCGGCTGCTGTAGGCGAGCAGCTTGATCGTCTTATTCATGGCCTTCGCGTAGCGGATGTCCGCGGAGGTAATGCGCGTGATTCCCTCTGTATAAATATCCGTGAAATCCACGCGCTTGCCGTACGCCAGCGAGGAAAGGATCGCAATCTTGCGGCAGGCGTCGTGGCCCTCGACGTCGGCCTCCGGGTTGCGCTCCGCGTACCCGCGGTCCTGCGCGTCCTTGAGCACGCTGTCAAATTCCAGGCCCTCGTCGATCATCTTGCTCAGAATATAGTTGGTCGTACCGTTTAAGATACCGGTAATCTCATCGATATGATCCGCCGTCAGGGAAGTCCGCAGCGGGCGGATGATCGGGATGCCGCCTCCGCAGCTGGCCTCAAACAGATAGCTGGCATGGTTCTGCCGCGCCAGCGCGATCAGCTCCGTGCCGTGCCGCGCCACCAGCTCCTTATTTGAGGTGCAGACGCTCTTGCCCGCCTCCAGCGCGCGCGCCGTAAACGTGCGGGCCGGCTCCGAGCCGCCCATCACCTCCACCACGACCTGAACCTCGGGATCGTTTACGATCACGTCATAGTCGTGGACAACCTTTTCCTGAATCGGGTCGCCCGGGAAGTCGCGCAGATCCAGCACGTATTTTACGTTCAGATCCACGCCCGTCTTTTCCAGAATCCTGTCATGGTTCGTATCGATTACTTTTACAACTCCGGAACCCACCGTTCCGTAGCCCAACACTGCTACCTGTACCATTGTTTCCTCCTGTCTCTTTCCTGTTTTCCTTTTTGCGGTTCATTCCCGCGCCAGAATTTTCAGATACTGTACGCCGTCCTTGCTCTCAATCGCATCGATCATATTTGAAATGTCTCCGGTCGCCGGCAGCACCTCCACGCTGAGCGTCAGCGTCGCCACGCCGTTGGTCGGAATACTCTGATGGATGGTCAGGATATTGGCCCTGTACTCCGCCACCACGCCCAGCACCTCCGAGAGAAGTCCCGGCTCGTCGTGCATCTGCAGGACAAAGGTCAGCGTCTTTCCCTTTACATTGTCCCGGAACGGGAAAATATCGTCCTTATATTTATAGAAAGAACTCCTGCTGATGCCCACCTGGTCGGCGGCCTCCTGCACGGTTTCCACGCGCCTGGTGTCGAGCAGCCGCTTCGCCTCCACGACCTTCAGCAAAACCTCCGGCACCGCTTTTTTCCTGACCACAAAATACTTCGTTGTATCCGGCATTCTCTTTTCTCCTCACGCATAAAACTGCATTTTTGTTTGCGTCAGAAATACGTTTGTATTCCAAAGACAGATACTACCACATTTTATGCGTGGATGCAACACCTTTCTTTTCATGCGGCGGGACATTATGGCGGCGCATGCGCCGGGGCGCAGGGTCTCTCCCGCCGCGCAAAAATCTCCGGGCGAACCTCAGCAGGCCCTCCCGGAGATATCCCGTCTCATGTCTCTTATTGTTTTTTATTCTTCCTGCGCGCTCTTACCGCCGAGCGACAGCCATTTCAGATAGGCGTTGATGAACGCGTCGATGTTGCCGTCCATCACGCTGTCAACGTTGCCGGACTCCTCGCCGGTGCGCAGGTCCTTGACCAGCTTGTACGGCTGCATCACGTAGGAGCGGATCTGGTTGCCCCAGCCGATCTCCTTGACCTCGCCGCGGATATCGGACGCCTTCTCCGCGTTCTCCTGCTGCTTGAGCAGGTAGAGCTTGGCTTTCAGCATCTGCATGGCCTTGTCTTTGTTCTGGTGCTGCGAGCGCTCGTTCTGGCACTGCACGACGATGCCGGTCGGCAGGTGCGTGATGCGGATGGCTGAGGAGGTCTTGTTGATGTGCTGGCCGCCGGCGCCGCTGGAGCGATAGGTATCGATCCGCAGGTCGTCCGGATTGATCTCGACGTCGACATCCTCCTCGATGTCCGGCATCACGTCGCAGCTCACAAAGGAGGTCTGGCGCTTGCCGGCCGCATTGAACGGGGAAATGCGCACCAGACGGTGCACGCCCTTCTCGGATTTCAGATAACCGTAGGCTTTGGGGCCGCCGACCTCAAAGGTCACGGACTTGATGCCGGCTTCCTCGCCGTCCAGATAGTCCAGCACCTCGACCTGATAGCCCCGCTTGTCCGCCCAGCGCGTGTACATGCGGTACAGCATCGAAGCCCAGTCGCAGGACTCGGTGCCGCCGGCGCCGGCGTGCAGGGTCACAATCGCATTCGACTCGTCGTACTCGCCGGAGAGCAGGGTCTTGATGCGGATGTCCTCCAGCGTCTCCTGGAAGCTCTGCATCGTCTCCTCGATCTCGGGAATCACCGCGGCGTCGTTTTCCTCGTAGCCCATCTCGATCAGCATCTCAATCTCCTCGTACTGATTCTCCAGCCTGCGGTAGATCTCCAGATCGTCCTTTAAGGATTTCAGGGTCTTCATGGACTCCTGCGAGCGCTCCGGATTGTCCCAGAAACCGGGAGCCTCCATCTCGCGCTCCAGCTCCTGCACTCTCTGCTCTTTGTATACGAGGTTAAAGTGAATCCCTCACTTCCACCAATGGTTTTGCATAACTGTTTAATACTGTCTTGAACTGATCCAGTTCAACCATAGCTTCACCCTCTTTCTCTCATATGAAAACAAGCTGTCCGGTCAGAGCTGCCGCTTTCCGTCACGCCCGCTTGCGTCCGCAGCACTGCTTGTATTTCTTGCCGCTGCCGCACGGACACGGATCGTTCGGATAAATCTTGGTCACGGTGCGCTTCTTGGGCTCGCGCGGGCCGGAATCGTCCTTGTTCGTGCCGGTGACCTTGGCCACCTCCTCGCGCTCCACCTTCTGCTCCACCTTCACGTGGAACAGCAGACGCACCGTATCCTGCTGGATGCCGGCGGTCATCGCGTCGAACATCTCGTAAGCGTTCATCTTGTACTCGACGAGCGGGTCTTTCTGGCCGTACGCCTGCAGGCCGATGCCCTGGCGCAGCTGATCCATGTCGTCGATGTGATCCATCCATCTGCGGTCGATCACCTTGAGCAGAATCACGCGCTCAAGCTCACGCACCTGCTCCGGCTCCGGAAACTCGGCTTCTTTTTTCTCGTAGAGCTTCAGGGCTTTCTCTTTCAGCATTTCCTTGAGCTCTTTCTTAGTGGAAACGCCGGAAATGCTCTCCTGCGTCACCGGCTCCTGCGGAATCATCGGCAGCAGCACGGAATTGAGATCTTTCAGATCCCACTCCTCCGGGTCGTTGCTCTCGCCGATGCACATATCCACGACGCCGTCCACGTCGTCCTCGATCATCTTGAGGATGGAATCGCGCATGCTCTCGCCGTCCAGCACGCGGCGGCGCTCCCGGTAAATGATCTCACGCTGCTCGTTGTTGACCTGGTCATACTCGAGCAGGTTTTTGCGGATGCCGAAGTTGTTGCCCTCGATCTTGGTCTGCGCTTTCTCAATCGCGCTGGAAAGCATCTTGTGCTCAATCTGCTCGTTCTCCTGCACGCCCAGAGACTGGAAGACCTTCATCATCTTCTCGGAGCCGAACAGGCGCATCAGATCGTCCTCGAGCGAAATATAAAATCTCGACTCGCCGGGGTCTCCCTGACGTCCGGAACGTCCGCGCAGCTGGTTGTCGATACGTCTGGCCTCATGGCGCTCGGTGCCGATGATCTTGAGGCCGCCGGCTGCGCGCGCCTCCTCGTCCAGCTTGATATCGGTACCGCGGCCCGCCATGTTGGTCGCGATCGTGACCGCGCCGTGAATACCGGCGTCGGCTACAATCTCCGCCTCCATCTCATGGAACTTCGCGTTCAGGACCTTATGCTGGATGCCCTCGCGGCGCAGCAGCCCGGAGAGCAGCTCCGACACCTCGATCGTGATCGTGCCCACCAGCACCGGCTGGCCCTTGGCGTGCGCTTCCTTGACCGCCTCCACGACCGCTCTGTATTTTTCCTTCTTGGTCATGTAAACGGCGTCCTCGTAGTCGATACGCTGTACCGGACGGTTGGTCGGAATCTCAATGACGTCCATGCCGTAGATATCGCGGAACTCGTTTTCCTCGGTCAGCGCCGTACCGGTCATGCCGCATTTCTTTTTGTATTTGTTGAAGAAGTTCTGGAAGGTGATGGTCGCCAGCGTCTTGCTCTCGCGCTTCACCTTCACGTGCTCCTTGGCCTCAATCGCCTGATGCAGGCCGTCCGAATAGCGGCGGCCCGGCATGATGCGGCCCGTAAATTCGTCGACGATCATAACCTGGTCGTCCTTGACCACGTAATCCTGGTCGCGGAACATGAGATTGTGCGCGCGCAGCGCCAGGTCGACGTTGTGCTGAATCTCCAGGTTCTCCGCGTCGGAGAAGTTGTCAATGTGGAAGAATTTCTCCACCTTATGCACGCCCTGCTCGGTGAGGGTGACGATCTTGTCCTTTTCATTGACGATAAAGTCGCCGGTCTCGGTGATCTCCTCGCCCATCAGGGCCGTCATCTTTGTGACCTCGCCGCTGGCCTCGCCGCGCTCCAGCTGCCGCGCCAGAATGTCGCAGACCTCGTAGAGCTTGGTCGATTTGCCGGACTGGCCGGAAATGATCAGCGGCGTCCGCGCCTCGTCGATCAGCACCGAGTCGACCTCGTCGATGATCGCGTAGACCAGGTCGCGCTGCACCAGCTGCTCCTTGTAAATCACCATGTTGTCGCGCAGGTAGTCGAAACCGTCTTCGTTGTTGGTGATGTATGTGATGTCGCAGGCGTACTGTTTTCTGCGCTCGTCGTTGTCCATGGAATTGAGGACACAGCCGACCGTCAGGCCCAGGAATTCATGTACCTTACCCATCCACTCGGCGTCGCGGTGCGCCAGATAGTCGTTGACCGTGACGATATGCACGCCCTCGCCGGTCAGCGCGTTCAGGTATGCCGGCAGCGTCGATACCAGCGTTTTTCCTTCACCGGTCTTCATCTCGGCGATACGGCCCTGGTGAAGAATGATGCCTCCGATCAGCTGTACCCGGTAATGCTCCATGCCCAGCACGCGGCGCGCCGCCTCACGCACCGTCGCGAAAGCCTCCGGCAGGAGATCGTCCAGAGTCTCTCCGTCCGCATAGCGCTTCTTGAACTCGTCGGTGCGCGCGCGCAGCGCTTCGTCCGACAGCTCCATCATCTGCGGCCGCAGACTCTCTATCTTGTCCACAAGCGGCATGATCAGCTTCAGTTCACGCTGACTGTGGGTGCCAAAAATTTTTTCGATTAACTTCATACGCTATCTCCAATCCACAGTATTTCTTTTCTATTGTAACACTTTCCGCTCTGCAAGACAATGAATTTTTGCAGGCGGAGGCTCTTTTTGCGGCAAGCGGGGCGTGAAACGCCGGTTTTTCCCCGCAAAAAGCGCGCCGCATACCTTCGTTACAAAGGGCAAGGCGCCCCGGGCGGGGTCCCTGCCTGCAGGTCCCTCCCGAAGACGCCCTGCCCTGCTGCAGCCGTCCGCGGCTCTGTTTTCCATATCAGTATTCCGGCTCAATCAGCCCGTACGTATTGCCTTTTCTCTTGTAGACGACGTTGACCTCCTCGGTCTCCGCATTGCAGAATACGAAAAAGCTGTGTCCCAACAGCTCCATCTGCACGCAGGCGTCCTCGGGGTACATCGGCTTCATGCCGAAATGCTTGGTGCGGATAATCCGTACCTCGTCGAGCGGATCGCTCTCCTTCTCGATGAACTCCTTTTTGAAATTGCCGCCTCCCTGATGGCGCTCGATAATCTTTTCCTTATATTTGCGCAGCTGACGCTCGATCACTTCCTCCACCAGATCGATGGAAACATACATGTCGTTGCTCACCTGCTCCGACCGGATGATATTTCCCTTGACCGGTATGGTCACCTCAATCTTCTGGCGTCCCTTCTCTACGCTCAATGTCACAATAACTTCCGTATCCGGAGTAAAATACCGCTCCAGCTTGCCCAGCTTGTCAATGATGGTCGACCGCAGGACATCCGTTACTTCGATATTTTTGCCGCTGATCGTAAATTTCATATTATCCAACTCCTTTGCTCGGTATTGAGACGGACTGTGTGACTGCTCTGTCTCTTTCCATTATACCACATTGTTCCAGTTTTTCAACAAAAATTAAAACTTTATTTTCTTTTTATGAAAATTTTCTCATTTTTCTTCTTTTTTCAAATAATTTAGTATTTTCCGATAAGACAGCGGGCCGCCGAACAAATCCAGCGCGCTGCCGATCGTCACATCCAGGCGCCCGCTGCCCAGAAGCTCCAGCTGGCGCAGGTCGTCGTAGCTGCCGATGCCGCCCGCGTAGGTGACCGGGCAGCCCTCCCAGCGCCCGAGCAGCGCCGCCAGCTCCCGCTCGATGCCGGACGCCTTGCCCTCCGCGTCCACCGCATGCACCAGAAACTCGTCGCAGTACCCGGACAGCTCCTCCAGAACCCGCAGGTCCAGACGCACCTCCGTAAATTTCTGCCAGCGGTCGGTGACGATATAGTAGCCGTCGCCGCGGCGGCGGCAGCTCAAATCCAGCACCAGCCGCTCCCGCCCGACCTCGCGCACCAGCCGCTCCAGGTTGGCAAACTGAATCTGCCCGTCCCGGAACACATAGGAGGTCACAATCACGTGCGAGGCCCCGGCCTCCAGAAATCCGGCCGCGTTCGTCTCGTTCACGCCGCCGCCGAGCTGCAGCCCGCCGGGATAGCGCGCAAGCGCCAGCAGCGCCTGTCTTCTGGTCTCCTCATAATACGCGGACGAGGCCGCGTTGAGCATAATCACGTGTCCGCCCGTCAGCCCGTCTTTTTGATAAAAGCCGGCGTAAAAGCCGGCGTCCTGTTCGGAGACAAAATTTTCGCTGGCCGCATCCCCCGCGTCCCGCAGGCTGCCGCCAACGATCTGTTTTACCTTTCCGTTATGTATATCGATGCATGGCCGAAACCGCATCCGTTTTCCTCCTATCCTTTGCGCTCTCCGGAACCGCTGCGCTGCGCAGCGTCCCGGAGCTGTTTTTCACAGAACAAAGCGATGCTGCCGCCGGGCTCCGGCTCAGCCGCGGTCCGTTGGTTCGCCGGTCAGCGCGTCTCCTGCGTCCTCGACGCCGTCTGCCACGTCGCGCCCGGCATCGCCGACCCCTTCGATCACATCGCGCCCGGCGTCTCCGACACCCTCGATCACGTCACGCCCGGCATCGCCCGCGCCCTCCGCGATCTCCTCTCCGGCTCCGCCAATGACGCCGCCGTCCGCTTTGTCCGCGGCATCCGCGCCGCCGTTTTCACCGGCCGTAACGTCGTTTACGTTTTCATTGTCTGCCGCGTCGCTTCCGTCGTCCGGAACGGTCCCGGCGCCGTCCGCCGTCTCGTTTCCGGCCGCATCTTTCTCAGCCGCCGCACCTGCCTCCGTGCCGGTCTGGCCCGCTCCGTTATCCTGGCCGGTCACCGTGTTCTGACCCGCGCTGCCGCCGCCTGGCGCGGCGCTGTCATTTTTCGCGTTCCGGTCCGCGTCGTTGCTCTGCTCCGTGACCGTGGGGTTGGTCTCTTTTTCCTGCGAATTGTCGTTGCTTCCGCAGCCTGTCAGTATGGCCATGCAGCCTGCGCAGGCCAGGCACAATGCATATTTCTTCCAGCGTTTCATAGTTCTGTTCTCCTTTTCCGTTTTTTCGCTGCTGCCCCGGCCGCCCGGCAGAACGCTGCCTGCGCCGCGCAGCCGTGATGGTAGTAATATGCGCTTTTTTCCTCTTTTTATGCGAGGCCGGCTGCAAATTCTTTTCGGAAAAGGAGATTTTAACCACGTTTATTTTACGGTCACCTTACAACGGACAGAAATCTTGCCCGCCTTCACCATGATCACGGCGCTGCCCTTTTTCTTCGCCGTGATTTTACCCTTCGACGACACCGTTGCCACATTTTTGTTGGAGCTGCTGTAGGTGATTTTTTCCTTTGAGGTCAGCGGCTTCAAAACCGGCTTCAGCGTGCTCGTCTTTTTCACTTTGATCATCAGTTTCGCCGGCACGTCCTTGATCGCGGTCGTCTTCACCGCGCCGGACTGTACCTTGACGGTGATGCTCTTTTTCAGGCCGCTGGCCAGCGTGACCGTAACCTTGGCGGTGCCGGTCTTGTTCTGCGCCGTGATCTTGCCTTTTTTGCTCACCTTGACGATCCTGGTATTGGAGGATTCCCAGCCGGCGACGCTGTCGCCCGCGGCCAGGCCCGACACCTCCACAGCCTTCGTGGACTGTCCCTTCTTCAGAAGGAGGCTGGAAACATTGAGCTTAATCGTCGGATTCGGCACCGCCGGCTCCGTCGCGCCCGGAGTAATCTGTGCGCTCTGCGTAATCTGCTGCCCGCACAGGATGCAGTCCGTGGCCGTCGCGCTGGTCCTGCCGACGTGCGCGTGGCCGGCTTCCTCGCCGTAGGCTGCCGCGCTCAGCACCGGGACGGAAAAATCTTTGGAAACCGGGCTCCCGGAAAAATTCGTGGCAATCTCGCGCTCCTCGCTGACCGTATAGCCGCGGAAGCCGACGGAGCTGCTGCCGGAGAGGAAATACGTGTAGACGAGCGGCTCCTGATCGTCCCAGGTCGCGTCCACGAGATACCATTTCCCGTTTTCGAGCTTCACATAATTCCACATGTGGGACTCCATGTACCCGCCGCTCCTGGCCAGACCCACGACCAGCGCGCAGTCGAGCCCGAACTTTCTGCACAGCACCTTGTAGGCCTTCGCGTAGCCCTCGCAGACCACGTGAGCGTTTCTCAAAAATACGCCCGCCGCCGAGTGCGCCCCCACGCCCTCGTTGTAGGTCACCAGACCGCAGAGATAATCATGAATCGCGCGCGCAATTTCGGCCTTGGTGCCTGTCCGGTAGGACGAGCGGATCGCATTCACCGCCTCGTTCACCCGGCTGTCGAAGGTCGATACCTGCGCCCCCGCGCCGCTGTAGAGCACCGACGGGTTCAGCGTGAGCTTCGACACGGAAACGCTGCCGCCGCTGTATGTCCGCTCATAGCTGTAGGTCGGCGCGTCCAGCCAGTACACCTCCGGATAATCGTAGGCAAACGCATCGTAAGCCGACTGCATGGCCGACTGAATTTCATATGTGATATTGCGGCTGGAGCCCGTCAGCGCCGAGCTCAGCTGGATTGTCAGGCTGGGGTGGTCGCTCACCGCCGCCCGCGAATCCACATAGGCTTCTTTCATTTTCCGGTATACGGTCAGCGCCGTGCCCGAAAGCTGATCGCCGTAGGCGCCCGTATAGCCCCCGCTGTAGTAGGCGCGCTGCTGCAGCCGGTATGGGCCCGCCACCTGCGTGTTGGACGCAAGCTCCCCGGTCACAACCTCCGTCCCGGTCTCCTTTGCCTGAACCGTCAGAAAATTCCCGCTCTCCGCCTGCTGCAGCGGCCCCGCCAGCAGCACCAGCGCCAGCAGCAGTGCAAGCTTTTTCTTCATTCCCGTCCGCCTCCTCATTGTTTTTTCAAAATACTGCGGATTGCTCCGCCTCTCACAGCCCCGGCTGCGCCGGAACTGCGCCGCCACACAACGCCTGAATTTTCTGCCCGGCTCAGCGGCTGTCGCCCATGAAAAACAGCGCCAGCGTGCCCGGACCGGAATGCGCGCCGATCGTGGGGCCGATCGGGGCGATCAGGAAATTGTGAATGCCGAACCGCTTTTCGACCTGCTCCTTCACGTAGACCGCGTCCTCATAGCAGTCGCCGTGGCTGATGAAGACAATGTCGTTCTGATCGCGGAAACTGCCCATCTTTTTTTCCATGAAATCCACCAGCGCGTTGAGGGATTTTTTGCGCCCGCGCACCTTGGACAGTGCGATCAGATGCCCCTCGCCGTCCACGTGCAGCACCGGCTTTAAGTTGATCATCGTGCCCAGAACCGCCGCCGTTTTGGATACGCGGCCGCCGCGGTACAGGTGGAACAGGTCGTCCACCGTGAAATAATGGCAGAGATGCTTCTGATTCTCCTCCAGCCACTGCACCAGCTCGTCAAAGCCGCAGCCGGCGCGCTGCTTTTCCAGCGCCTTGTGCACCAGCAGGCCCTCGCCCATCGAAGCCGCCAGCGAATCCACCACCGCGATCCGGCAGTCCGGGTGCTCCTCCATCAGCTCCTGCGCCGCCATGCGCACGCTGCCGCAGCTGCCGCTGAGCCCGCTGGAAAACGCGATGTGAATGATATTTTTGCTGATCTCGAGGTATTCCGCAAGCTTTTGCTTCGCCTCCTGCGGATTGACCTGCGAGGTCGTCGGCATGCAGCCCTCCCGCATCTTTTTGTAAAATTCCTGATAGGGAAGGGAGTTTTCCGCCGTGTAGGTCTGTCCGTCGAGAAAATAGGGCAGAAACATGATCGGAACCTCATGCTCCCGCAGGTACTCCTCCGGCAGATCTCCCGTATTGTCCGTGGTGATCAGGTAATCACGCATAATGTCGTATTCCTTTCTGTCATTTTCTGGTTGTATCCATAATAACATGAATATCCGGTCTTGGCAAATGATAAGTTAGCATAAAGCCTGACCAGCGGCAATAAAATATAGCAAATACCAATAACCCGGAGTAACCCATGAGTTCCAATCCCAAAATCGTCGTACTCAAAATGCGCGAAATCATTTACACTCTGCTTCTGCTGTTTCTGGCGGCGCTGCTGATCGTCTGCCTGGTGCTGATGTTTTCCGGCCGGTCCGGGGAGGATTCCTCCGGCGGTGTGCAGACGCCGGATTCACCCGCGGAAACCGCCGCGCCCGCGCCGGAATCCGGCAGCTTTATCGCCGGCATTTACACTACGCCCCTGTCGCTGGGCGATTCCGTGGTGGACGTGGAAGTCTCGGTGGATCAGAATCACATCAACGCCATCCGCCTGGTGAACCTCAGCGAATCCGCGGCCGCCGCCTTTCCGCTCGTCACCCCGTCGCTCGAGCACATCACATCGCAGATTCTGGAGAAGCAGTCGCTGGAGGGCATCACCTGCCCGCAGGAAAACCGCTACACCTCGCAGATGCTGCTGTCCGCCATCTCCGACGCGCTCGACCGCGCCCGCAGCGGGCAGTAGGGAGGGGCTTCCGCACGGATGCGCGGCGGGAAAAAATTTTTTAAGTTTTCGCATAACCAAACTTTTCCTGCCACACAAAAAATACCGTACTGCCACACAAAAAATACCGTACAAAAAATGTCACACAAAAAAGCGGGGCATTTCCGGGAAAGACACCGGCAAGCCCGCATCGGCCTGTCGCGGTATCCGCCCGGAGATGTCCCCGCCCTTTGCTGCGTCCGGACATCCGCTCTGGAATGCCCGTCCCGGGATTTCTCCTGATTGTTACTTTTTCATGTATGATCTGTCCGGCTTTCGCCCACCTGCGCCGTTATTTGTCTTTGGCGATCAGGTAATACGGCAGCGCCACAAACAGAATGCCGCCCACCATATTGCCGGCCGTAACGATCAGCAGATTGTAGAGGAAGCCGCCGAAGCTGACAGCCGCCTCCATCGGGTTCAGCAGGCCGATGGTCATGAAGGTCATGTTCGCCACACTGTGCTCAAAGCCGCAGGTTACGAAAGTCGCCACACAGCAGAAATTCATGGCAATCTTTGCGCCCTCGGATTTCAGCTTCGCGCCGCACCAGATCGCAAGGCACACCAGCATGTTGCAGAAGATCGCCTTGGTAAAGAGGTTCAGCGGAGCGCCGGCCATCTTGGCTGCAGCCGCGTTCGACAGGAACGTGCCCGTATCACCGCTGTCCAGTCCCGTCAGGAAGAAGATCACTGCCGTCGCCACGGAACCGATCAGGTTGCCGATGTAGCACACCACCCAGAGCTTGATCGTCTTGCCCCAGGATACCGCGCCGGTCAGGCTGCCGATTGCCATCACGAAGTTGTTGCCGGTGAACAGCTCAGCGCCGGCCACCGTCACCAGGCACAGGCCCACGGAGAATACAATGCCGCAGATCAGCTTCTGCGCCGGCTGTCCGGCCAGCAGTCCGCCGACGATGCCCATCATGATGCTGCCAAAGCCGATATATACGCCTGCCAGAATTGCCATCAGCAGGTAACCGACCGCGTTTTTCTCCAGCAGTCCTACCTTGCCTTTCGCAGTATTGCCTACCGCTTCTATTTCATTTTTAAACATGTATCCTACCTCCGTTTCCGATACCGGTCTCAGAATCAGAACAGGCCGGAAATCTTGCCGGTCTCGTCGACGTCAATGCGCTCTGCAGCCGGCACCTTCGGCAGACCCGGCATCGTCATGATCTCGCCCGTCAGCGCTACGATGAAGCCTGCGCCTGCGGAAATCTTCAGGTTGCGCACCGTCACCTCAAACCCGGTCGGAGCGCCCAGCTTCGTCTGGTCGTCCGTCAGGGA
>CANRIG010000067.1 GCA_947630595.1 uncultured Lachnospiraceae bacterium
GCTTCAGCCAACGGAATGGCTGGTTTGGTCGGTCTTACCGCCAAACAGTTAAATTAAGCGACTTCGTGTCGCACCCAGAGGTAACCGTCAAATGTCCCCTCGGTGACATAGCGGTAAACATGGACCGTTTCGTTCCCATTGCCCTGCCGGACGATCCTGCCTTTCCGCTGCTCCAGGTCACCGGGCCGCCACGGACAGTCCAAATCATGGATCGCAACCAGGCGGTCCTGCACATTAGTGCCGGCCCCCATCTTGAACGTGCTGCCCAAAAGGACGCGAATCTGGCCGGTGCGCACCTTTGCAAACAGCTCTTTCTTCCGGAACTCCGTGTTGGCTTCGTGAATAAACGCGATCTGTTCCGCGGGCACGCCCTGGCTGACCAGCTTCTGCCGGATATCCTCATAGACTGTAAACTCTGGTTCTTCCTCCGGGAGGTCAACCGCCGTCTCCAGGGCATGAAGCTCCGGATTGTCCAAATTCCCGGTAACGGCCTTTGCCGCCTTGCGGGATGCCTGGGCTTTTGGTGTGGAGATATCACAGAATACGAGCTGGGTCAGTTTCTCCGCCTCGCCGTCCCGCCAGATCTGCAGGATGTTCCCCACGCATTGATTAACCTTCGTACCCTCCTCGTCCGGAAGCATGGGATTTATGATCCTCTGGTCCAGCCCCAGCTTCCTGCCGTCCGACGTGATCTTGAGCATATTGTCTACGGAGGGATCCACTGACCCGGCATGGACTTTTGCCGCGCGCTCGGAAAGTACCTGTACCATTGCTTTCTGGGGTTCTGTTGGCTTTGCCACGACATTATGGTACTCTACTTCCGGCACAGGCAGGTGCAGCTGATCCGCCGTCTTGATATCCGCGATCTCCTTAAAAAGGTTCATCAGCTCCGGCAGGTTAAAGAATTTGGAGAACCGCGTCCTCGCCCGGTAGCCGGTACCTTCAGGTGCAAGCTCCAGGGCCGTCGCCGTCTCCCCGAACCGGGAAGCCCAGCAGTCAAAATGGGTCATGTCCATCTCTTTCAGCCTCTCATACTGCAGGTATCGCTGCATGGTATACAGCTCCGTCATTGAGTTGCTCACCGGAGTCCCGGTTGCAAAGACCACACCGCGGCTCCCTGTGATCTCATCCAGGTAACGGCACTTTGCAAACATATCAGAGGATTTCTGCGCGTCCGTGGTAGACAGTCCGGCTACATTGCGCATCTTCGTGTAAAGGAACATATTTTTATAGTTATGCGCCTCATCCACGAACATCCGGTCCACGCCCAGCTGCTCAAATGTCACCACATCATCTTTTTTTCCATCTGCCTGCAGTTTCTCAAGCCGCGTCTCCAGTCCCTTTCTTGTACGTTCAAGCTGCTTAATTGTAAACTGTTCACCCCCGCTTCCTTTGACTTCTGCAATCCCATCCGTAATCTCAGAAATCTGTTCCCGCAGAAGCCTCTCCTGCCGTTCCCGGCTGATCGGGATACGCTCGAACTGGGAATGCCCGATAATGACCGCATCGTAATCGCCGGTAGCGATCCGCGCGCAGAACTTCTTGCGGTTCCTGGTCTCAAAATCCTTTTTCGTTGTCACAAGGATGTTGGCAGACGGATAAAGCCGCAGGAACTCGGAGGCCCACTGCTCCGTCAGATGGTTCGGCACCACAAAAATAGATTTCTGGCACAGCCCCAGCCGTTTCGACTCCATAGCCGCGGCAACCATCTCAAAGGTCTTTCCAGCTCCCACTTCATGTGCCAGCAGTGTATTCCCGCCATACATTACATGGGCGACGGCATTCTTCTGGTGTTCATGAAGAGTAATCTCCGGATTCATTCCCGAAAATACGATATGGCTTCCATCATACTCACGGGGTCTGGTACTGTTCATCTCCTCGTTATACTGGCACACCAGTTCCTGTCTGCGCTGCGGGTCTTTCCATATCCAATCCTTGAATGCCTCCCGGATAGCCTGCTGTTTTTGTGCCGCAAGCGTCGTCTCCTTCGCGTTCAGAACCCTGCGCTCCTTTCCATCCGCATCTTCTACTGTGTCATAAACGCGGACATCCCGCAGGTTCAGAGAATCCTCCAGGATATGATAAGCATTCGCCCGGCCTGTCCCGTAGGTTGTATAAGCCGCAACATTGGTGTAACTGACTGCATTTTTCGCGGTAATCCGCCATTCTGCAGTATAAGCAGCATATTTGACGTCAATAAATCCTTGCAGGCTCCTGGGCGTATCAAAGGTTTCGTACATGAATTGTCGTATATAATCAGGACTGACCCAGGTAGCACCCAGCCTCACCTCGATCTCCGAAGCATCCAGATCTTTCGGCTGCGCCGCCTTCAATGCTTCCACATTGGCGGAAAAGGCCGGATCCCGCTCTGCCGCACGCTGTGCTTGCCGCAGTTTCCTGCGTACATTTCCGGAAAGGTATTCGTCCGCGGTCTGCCAGCCGGAAAGCGCATCGTCCCCGCAGGCCGGGTCCTTGAAGATCACTCCCGTAAGCTCTGCGGCAATCTGATCCGTGGTTTTCCCCGCAAGCTGTGCCATATATTCCATGTCCACCCTTGCTTTTTCCGCAATAGAAACCGCCAGAGCCTCGCTCGCCGTGTCCACACTGCTGACCGCCCGGTGAGGCTTGATCGTCCGCTTTGTGAACATATCCGCCTTGCGTTCCAGCTTCCCATCCTCGTCCAGCACTTCCAGCGCACACAGCAGGTAATAGGAAGAGTCATCAGAAAAAGCCAGCCGGTTCCCCCTGTCATTGATCAACCCGTATTTTGCGGTAAAACTGTCATACATCCGGTTCAACTCTGTCTGCTTTCCCTGAATCACCGAATCCGATATATATTCATCCATCTGCAGATCAATGAGCTGATGGACACAGTCACGCAGGGCAACCATTCCTTTCATGCGAGCCGCAGTGACAGCGCTCAGGCCCGGCCGCACCATGCAGCTGTTCTCCCGGAAATATACTTCCTCACCCACAACGGTATAAGAATAATTCTTTACGTTAGGATCAGCCGGGATCGACTGGTCGATTGCTTCTCCATCTCCCAGATCCGGCATCTCTGCCTCCTGATAGGTGCCACGGATATATCGGACCGCATCCTGCAGCTGGTCTGCAAATTCCATTCCTTCAATCGGCTCCACGGTAATATCCTGCCTGCTGTATTGAGTGTTCTCCTGAGACAGTCTTCCAAGAATCATCTCCGGATGGTCGGCAAAATAACTGTTGATCGCAAAGCCGTCCTCATGCTCTCCCAGATGCACCCAGTCAGGTTCAGCCGCAACCGGACGGTCCCTTTTCTGCAGGAATATGATATCGGACACAACTTCCGTACCCGCGTTAGCCTTAAACGCATTATTCGGAAGGCGAATCGCACCCAGAAGCTCCGCCCTCTGTGCCAGGTATTTCCGCACTTCCGGACTTTTTGCGTCCATCGTGTAGCGGCTTGTGACAAAGGCAACCACACCGCCCGGACGCACCTGGTCAAGCGCTTTCGCAAAAAAGTAATTGTGGATTGTAAACCCCAGCTTATTATAGGCAGGGTCGTTTACCTGATACTGCCCGAACGGCACGTTGCCGACTGCCAGATCGTAAAAATCCCTCCGGTCTGTGGTTTCAAAACCAGCCACCGTAATATCCGCCTCTGGATAGAGTTTCTTTGCAATATTGCCGCTGATGGGATCCAACTCAACCCCATACAGATGCGACGCAGTCATGCTCTCCGGCAGGAGACCAAAGAAATTGCCGACGCCGCAGGACGGCTCCAGGATGTTCCCGGCCTTGAATCCTAAGTTTCCTATGGCCTCATAAATCGCCTTGATAACAGTCGGGCTGGTGTAATGTGCGTTCAAAGTAGAAGCCCGTGCAGAATCATATTCCTCCGGCGTCAGCAGTTCTTTCAGCTCTTTATATTCGCTGGCCCATGCAGGTTTGTTTCCGTCAAAGGCATCGGCCAGGCCGCCCCAGCCAACATACTGTGAGAGGATGTGCTGTTCCTCCAAAGTGGCAGAACGTCCCTCGCCCTCGATCTGTTTCAGGACGGCAATCGCCTTGATGTTGCGCCAGAATTTTTCTTTGGGGCCGCCTTTCCCCAGTGTGTCGTCGATGATACGGAAGTTGCCGACCGGTTCCGGTGCTCGTTCAGCTGCCATTTCCGGGACGGTCTCCTTGATCTGTTCCCATTGTTCATCGGATACAGTGATGTCGATCTCATGGTTGGCCAGGCCGTCCCCGATGGTAATGGTGTCGCCCTGGCGGGTGACTGAGCGGCCGTTCAAAATGCCGTGTCGCTCAGGTTCCCCGCGTATGGCGTCGTCGATATCGTCCTGGGAAAATGTGAAAGCGGAGGACGCCTTTACGCTCTCCGCTGTATGGATGTGCTGTATTTGTTCTTCCTCGGTTGGAAACAGGGGCAGGGTTAATTGAATATAAGTTCCGACAGAATCATTTCCTCGGCCTGGGCCTTGCAATTGTTCATCAGTCCTACCCATTTCATCTGGTCGGCGGCTTTCAGGCTCTCCGTCACGCCGGCCTGTTCCGCCAGCTTCTTCAACAGAACCTCCATCCGGACCCGGGCCGTCTCGTCGATCTCCTGAAGGTGCGTCATCAGGCTGCCGGACAGCAGAAAATTGTTGTAAACCACCGGGCGATGCTCCTTCAGGTACGATTTCCGCATCCTCCCGTACTTGCCCAGAGACTTCTCTTGCGCCGGTTCCGTCAGCATCAGGTTCGGAAACAGGTAATCTCCCTTCTGGATGTAAATCAGTTCGCTCATGTTCACTTCTCCTTTCATTCTCATAATGTCGGATGGTGATGCCGATCTGCCGCAGCACCTCCTGGCTGGACTGGCTGACCGCCGTACCCAGGGCATTGACCACGGCAGCGGTGTTGAAATCAAAGATGCTCAAAAAGTCCTCATGCTCAAAGTAGTTTTCCGGTCCCAGCCCACAGCGGGCTATCAGTGCATAGGTAATGCTGGCCGTCGCCGCGTTCCGGAAAACCACCTGGATGTTAAGGTCATCATATTCCTCCAAAAGGCTGCCGTCAACGATGTCCAGAATGTCCGAACCGTGCTCCTGCCAGTATTCGCTGGCAAGCCGGGCGGCTATCTTTGCCAGCTGGTCAGGCAGGCCGTCCCCCAGGGGGATACCGTAGGCTGCCTCCAGCGCATCACTGACCGCCGCTTCATGCTCCGGACGATATTGCCAGAGGTTGAGCTGCCTGGCATTCTCCCTCGCACCGGTGTCGGAAACGTCAAACACATAGCGCAGGCGAAGCTGATAGCCGCTGTCATCAAGGAGGGCGATCCCCTTGGAACCGCGCCGCACATAACGGTTCATAGTGTTATTCCAGAGGTCGTACTCCGCGCAGGCCGTGGCGTCCGGACGCTGGGCGAAGATCATCATCTGGTCCGGGAACGGGTACTTGTAGAGCCGGGATGCAGTGGTCAGAAAGGCCGCCCACTTCTGATAGCTCTTTGTCAGCCCGGCAGCCACTTCCCTGGCCATCTGTGTATAACTTTGCAGTTTACTCTGCATCCATATCCTCCTCATCGTCAAAATCCGGGTACAACTCCAGTGTGTCAAAGTCAGTATCGCTCATGCGCCCCAGCTTCTCCAGCGTGGAATCGGTGAGGGAAAGGAGCGCGTCCTCATCCGGGGCAAGCTCCTTCCTCATCTCGGTAAGTGCGTCCATCAGGCCCGTCCGCGACCCGGTATTGTAAATGCACATCAGGTTTATCTCGTCAAAAGTAAAGTCGTTCATGTCACCTCTCCCTTTCCGCGCCACGCTTTGACGCTGTTTTGTTATACTCCTGCCTCGGCTGCTCTTTCAGCTGACCAACCACAGATTTTCGTTTTGAATCTTCTCCCTGTCGTGTCATGTCCTTAATAGCTAAAAAAGAAACCGTTTTGCTGGAACATGCCTGTTGTTCCAGTTCGACAACGATCAACTGCTTTTCCCCGTTATTGATAATACCGTCAATCATGCCGTAATCATCCTCCACGGACATTTCCGCATTTTTCAGCGGGCTGTCGGAGAGAAAGCCGGTCAGCTCAGTAAAGCCGAAGCTGTCAACGTAATGACAGGATACCAGCCCGTCCCGCTTGATGGCAACGATGTCGCTGACACTCATGGAAGGGCTGTGGTAGTCGGCAGGGTGGTTGTTGTTGAACCGCTTCCACAGCCCATCCAGGGAGGCGTTTATGCTGTCAGCATCGGGCAGGGACGCGGTATAGACCAGGTCGTAGTTTCCCCGATCCACGGTGCGCCCGATGTATTTCAGCCACTCGGTGGATTCAAAGCGGATGTCCCGGAGAGACTCGTTGTCCTTTAACTGGTAGATAGCGAAACAGTCGCCGGTATGAGCCAGGAAAGCAGCCTCCCGTTCCTCCTGGTGGTTTATGCGGTCCTGTACCAGGCTGTCAAAGTCCCGACTGTCCTCCCATTCCTCCCGGCTAACGGCAAAAATGCCGTCCAGCGGAAAACTTTCAAAATCCTGCATCCTTTCCGCCTGGCCGCCGTCCACAATGGCATACACGGCCAGGTCTTTCTCGAAAAGCTCTGCGGCCCGCTCTTTGGTGAGAGGGAGCATGTCGCCGCCCAGGTATCCGGCCTGCTCCAGAGCGGAGAGATTTAACGCCTCGTCCGGCATGGGGTACTTGTCCAGAGCCTGCTCCTGTTGTTCCAAAGCAGAGGCCTGCTTCCCGACAGAAAGATTTATACCGCGCTCCTTGCAGATTTCAGCGAAGTGCCGGTCAATGTCGCTGATCAGCTCTCCGGCTGTCTTGTTGATGGTTTCCAGGCGTTCTTTGCTGTTTGGTGCCATTCTAATTTCTCCTTTCTGATCAGGGGGACTGTTCCCCCAATAAAATAAGCGCCCCAGCGCAGGGAAGATATTCCTGTACCAGGGCGCGGTTCATTTAAAATTCAGGAGCCTGAACCCCGTATCGGGGGTCTGGTTCCTGCTGTCTTTGCACGTTCCCTGGCGGCGGCACGGCGTTCCTCACTGTACGGTTCCCGGATCAGCACACAGCTTTTGGGGACCAGATAGCGGTTCGGACCGTCCGGCATAACCTGTTCCGGATATTTCCCGGTCAGGGAGGCCAGCTTCTCCAGCAGTTTGGAATCATGTGTATAGACACTGGCAGTCTGATCAGCCTGATTGTAGAGGATAACGGTTTCCTGCTCATATCTGGTCGGTTTCATCGCATCGCCTCCTGTGCTCTGTGCATCCTTTCTTTTCCCGGCCTCACTGGCTGACCTTTCAGGTCATAGCTGGAAAGCCTGGCTGCCGGCGTAGCCCACCCAGACAGGGAACCGCCCAGCATGGCCGCCTCCTGCTGAAGGGTAACGCCCATGCGCCGGTTATTCTGGGCCGCCGTCATCTCGTTCTGTTCCCGGTGCGGGGAAGAATTGCTGCACTTGTGGTATCCCTTTTCCCCTTTTTTGATCAAGATCAGCTCGCCGCTTAAAGGGAGGGTGCCATAGCATGCCTCCGGCAACTTTTGCGCCTGTTCCGGCACATAGGAGGTGCCGTTATGCTCCATGATCTCTGCAAACTGACAGATATGGTAAACGCTATGGCCCACCTGGGTGTGGTATTCGTCGATAAATTTGCAGGGCCGGACGGCCTTTTTCCCGTCAGAGTAGGTCAGCACCACGTTCCCGCCATCCGGCACGTAAAACAGGGTATTATAGCTGCTGTCAATGAAACGGATCATTTTCCCGCTGTCGCTCATTTTCCTTGCCCTCCCTCAAATTCCATCTTAAAATTCACATATTTACCGCTTGTATCATCCAGCACAACTATTGCGTCATACATCTTTCCTGTTTTTTCCGAATAGCACCCGGTAAGTTTTGCCCTCCCGGAAACTAAAAGCTCCGCAACAAAATCCCTGGTCGGCTCCTTTCTTTTCACCGTGAAAAATTTCGCATTCTTCCAGATCACAAATCCGCAGTCCCGGTTTTCACAGGAAAAACTTCTTGGAAATTCCGCTACCGCACTGCCGCAGCGCGGGCATCTCCCTACGCTGTTTTTTGTACCAGGGAACAGGACGGAAGCATCTTTGACCGCTTCATAATGGGCAGTAAGCTCCGTAAGCATCTCTGCAATCCCGGAAAGGAAGGCCTCCGGCTCTGCCGTTCCGCGCTCGATTTCCTTTAACTGGCGATCCCATTCCGCTGTCATGGACGGGGACTGTATCTGCTCCGGCAGGACCGTTATCAGAGCCATACCGGCCTGCGACGGCACCAGGCAGATCGTCTTTTTCATCTTCCTGCGCTCCAAAAAACCAACCTTGATCAGTTTTTCCAAAATGCCGGCACGGGTGGCAGGTGTCCCAAGCCCCACCTTTTCCACTCTGTCCGGTGTTTCATCTCTCCCGGCAGTCTCCATCGCAAGGAGCAGCGTATCTTCCGTATAATGTTCCGGCGCGCTCGTCTTTCCTTCTTTCACAGATACGGACACAATACTCAGCCGGACATCCGTCTGTACTTCCGGCAGGCGCCCCGATTTTTTCTCTTTCTCCTGCTCCTTCCTGTTTTTCAGGGTCGATCTGTACCTTTCGTCAGTATCGCGCCAGCCGGATTCTGCCACCGTGCGGCTGACAGCCCGGAATTCTTTTCCTGCGCACTCTGCCACAATGGATGTCTCAACAGAAATACAGGGATTCCCGACTGCACACAAAAGCCGCACCGCAAGCATCTGCAGCACAGCGTATTCCCCCGCAGGCAGGCCGGAGGGGTCAGTTTCCTGAACTGCCATTGTCGGGATTACTGCATGATGGTCGCTCACCCTGGCATCGTCGATCACCTGTGACGCATTGCAGAAAACCGTACCGGGCGCAAAAGGCACCGCCTCTGCAGCAGCCTTTGCCAGTTCCGGCAGGCGTTTTTCCAGATCAGAAGTCAGATAGCGGCTGTCCGTGCGGGGATAGGTAATCAGTTTCTTCTCATACAGGGACTGCAGATAATCCAGTGTCTGCTGGGCGGTAAACCCAAGCAGACGATTGGCCTCCCGCTGCAGCGTCGTCAGGTCATAGAGAGCAGGCGGCTTCTCGGTCCGTTTCCTGCGCTCTGACGATTTCACCACAGCCATTCCAGCCCTGCGGCAGTCATCCCGAAGTGTTTCTGCCTGGCTTTTATCCGCCAGCCGTTCCCCTGTGACAGTAAACCCGTCCAGTTCAACTTCCACGGTATAAAATGGCTCCGGCGTGAATGCGAAAATATCCGCTTCCCGTTTTACGGCCAGAGCCAGCGTCGGGGTCATCACCCTGCCGATATTTAAAGTGCGCCGATACAGCAGAGAAAAAAGCCTTGTCGCGTTGATCCCCACCAGCCAGTCTGCCTGCGCCCTGCACAATGCCGCCGCATAAAGCCGGTCGTAGTCTGCGGACGGCTTCAGGTGTGCAAAGCCTTCCCGGATAGCGATATCCTCCATCGAGGAAATCCAAAGCCGCTCCACCGGTTTCCCGCATCCGGCTTCTTCGTAGACCAGGCGGAAGATCAATTCTCCTTCACGTCCTGCATCCGTTGCACAGATCAGGGAAACGATATCTTTTCGCGCCATCAGATTTTTTAAGATGTCAAACTGTTTTCTGGTGCCGGGTGTGATAACATAGTTCCAGTGTCCCGGCAAGATCGGCAGATCCTCCAGCCTCCATTTTGCTAAGTTCTCTCCATAAACAGAGGCATCCGCCAGTTCCACCAGATGCCCTACACACCAGGAGACAACATAGCCGTTTCCTTCCAGATATCCGTCGCTTTGGTTCTTTACACCCAGGACAGCTGCGATGCTTTTTGCCACAGAGGGTTTTTCTGCGATCACAAGTTTCATTCAAATAACTCCTTTCCTCAATAGCAACGGGCGGCCTTGTCAGCCGCCCATTCCGTACTATTCTTATTTGTCAAACTATTTCTTAAGCCCGTCTTCTCCTTTTCACCAGCAAAAGCACAATCACCCCTGCCGCGCCTGCCATCAGGAAAAGCATCAGGACAAGCGGTGTCTCATCACCGGTCTGCGCGGCTTTTGATCGTGCCATCAAAGCACTTTCCAGGGCAGGGTCATTTGTAATATCCAGCTTTACTTCAATCACAGGTATAAATTGGCCCTCATAATCAAACAGAATCTCATATTTCATATCATCCGGCACATACCCATCCAGAGTTTTTGTTTCCGTCAGGTAATAACAGATAGCTTCGTCATACACACCGCCTTTGTAGGAAGCAATCTCATAAAGACCGCTTTCCGCATGTCCTGCCGCATCCGTTTTCAGCGTCTCAAGCACTTCTCCTTTCCCGTTTCGCAGTTCAAACTCCACGCCGGCGAGCGGCTTTCCGGTTTCCTTGTCTGTCTTGTTCAGGATTACCTTGCCCTTTGCCGTATAATTTTTCATCTGCGCAACCTGAATTTCACCGGTATCAGAGACAGAAAAATCAGCATCTTCTGCCAGAACATAGCCTTCCGGCGCCCATTCTTCGCGCAGCTTATATGAGCCAACCGGCAGTTTCTCCACATAATATGGTTCATCTCCTGAAATCCATCGTTCCACTACCTGGTCATCGCCATCCAGAATCGTCAGCCTTGCCCCTGGCACTTCCTGTTTGCCGGTGACGTCCGTCTTGCTGATGCTTACCTTCGTCACATCGTCCTCCATCCGGTGTTTCTGGATTTCCGCGGTATTCTCAACTGTAAATACGATGCTTTCCGCAGTCACATATCCGTCCGCAGGCTTCGTCTCGATCAGCTCATACGTCTCGCCCACCGTCAGTTCCTTTATGATATGGCTTTCTTTTCCAGATATCCATTCATCCACCAGGTCGCCATTCTCCTTTATGACGCGCAGATGCGCCCCCGGCAGCTCTTTCCCTGCCGTCAGGTCTGTTTTGGTCAGATCCACCGTGGTCGGCTCGTCCTCAAAGACAAACTCAAAAACCTTTTCTTCCTGACCTTCCCCGGCATACTCAAACACAAACTCCCGCTTCTCCTCCGATGTCACGAAGCCGTCCGGAGCCTTGCTCTCCTGAATATAGAAGCTCCCATCCACCGGAAGGTCCGCAAGGAAGGAGATCTCTCCCTTTTTGTCTGTCGTCCGCTGCTCGATCAGGGTATCCTTTTTCAGGAGTACCTCCCCGCCGGCAGACCGGATATCCTCCGCTGCATACAGTCCGAACACGCCGCCGGCCAGCAGGCGGTCTCCATTCTTCTCTTTTTTCAGGATATGGACTTTCGCTTTCTGCCTTGCATTCTGCCATGCTTCGCTGTAGGTCACTATCGGGGTATTCTGGTCGCGGTAACTGAGGTCTATATAGCGCGGCTCGCCGTCCAGGACAAACCCGTGCGCCGTCTCGGCCTCCTTCACGTAGTATTTCCCGACCGGGAGATCCCCAAGCCGGGCAATGCCGCCTGCGTCCGTCGTGATGGTCCCCACCAGCTCGTTTGCCTTGTAGTAATCCGCACTGGTTCCGTCCGCTGCCCTGATGTCCTCTGCAGCGTACACCTCAAAAGTCACTTCCGGCAGGGAACCGACAACGTATTCCAACAAATGGTACAGCGTATTTTTCGCATGATCCATCAGTGTCACTTTATTCAAAAACTCCCCATATTTGTTGATGATCAGCAGCGCAGTCGGCACGGCATCTTTCATCTCTACCTTTTGTACTTCTTCGATATCCTCCACGGTGAACTTCACTTCTTCTGCTTTCAGGTAGCCGTAAGGGGCGAATTCTTCCCGCAGGGTATAGGTTTTCCCAACGTGCAGGCGCTTGACCACATGCGGCTGATCCCTGACGGAAGTCCAGGCGTCAACCGCATTTCCGTCCTGATCCAGTACCGTCAGGCTCGCGCCGTCCAGCTCCACGCCCGTTGTCAAATCAGACTTCGTAAACTCCGCCACAGTCGGCCGGTCTGTAAATTCCGCAGCAAACTCTGCCACCGTGATCTCCTGTCCCTGGTACGATGCCGTGATCTCCTTTATCTCCGCATTGGACAGATAGCCTGCCGGAGCCCGCAGCTCCCGGAGGTAATACGCGCCAAACGGCAAGTCTGTGCCAAAGACAGCGCATCCGTCCTCCCCGCTCTCCGCTTCTGAAAGCAGCGTGTCTGCCGGTACGGTCACCTTCCCTCCGGCTGTGATATCCTTCTTTGCGTAAAGGCCAAACACCGCGCCTGCAAGGGCCGCTTCATTCTCCGCATCCTTTTTGACCGCTTTGATCCGCACCCTCTGGCGTTCGTCCGCAAACTCCGCCGTCTGTTCCACCACCGGTGTTTCCTGGTCTGCGTACTCAAAAAACACCTCCTGCGCCTCATCGTTCAGCACATATCCTTCCGGGGCTTTCGTTTCCGCAACACGATAGCGGCCAAGCGGCAGATCCGCAAGAACGGCTTCCCCGCCCTCGCCGGTTGTCAGCTCCGCGACCAGCTCATCCTCTTGGTACCTGCAAATACGGTTCCCATCCACGTCTTTCTGATAGTCCGCCGTATAAATGTTCTCCGCGGCAGTCACAGCAAACACGGCACCGGCAATCGGCTGTTCTTCATACACAAACTCTTTTCCATAACCGGCCAGCACTTCTCCTTTCTTGATCACGCGCAGCTTTCCTTTCACAGGATGGTTTTCTTGCACCGCTTCAATGATGGCATCGCCGGAAACCGAATCCATCCGGTACATCGTATCGGAATCCACTCTGACCTCTACCGCGTTTCCGTCAAGGGTATACCCATCCGGGGCCGTCACTTCCTCGATCCGGTAATTCCCCGCAAGGAGGTTCTGCGGCAGGATCAGGTATCCATCGCTGTCTGTAAAAAACGAAGTATGCGTCACCGTAGAAGGATAGGTCGTCACCTGCTCTACATACCTGCCGTTGTCCAGGTCATACACTTTGAATTCTGTTCCCGCCACCAGTACCGGCTTTTTCGTTTCATCATCCTGTTTGATGATCTTTAACTTCGCTTTAAATTCATCGTCCAGGAGCACTCTCCATACCTGCGGTTCTGTCGGGTGGTGCTCAGTGATCCGCACCAGGAAATCATTTACCGGTTTATAATTGCGTGGCGTCGTTGTTTCCCGTACCAGGTACGTCCCATATGGAATGGCGATGGACACTGCACGGCCTTTATCATCCGTAAAAATCTCCGTCGCACCGTCCTCCCCGATCACAGCCGGTACAGCAGACGCGAAGTCATAACTGCCGTCCTCTTTTGCCGGCAGGGAGCTGACCAGCCAGGCGGTAAACCCGGCACCGGAAAGCAGGTCTGCGTCCGTCTTTCCATTATTGGCAGCCTTAATCAGCTGGAACGGCTGCTTGATCACCTGCTCCGGCGATGTCGCAGTCCTCTCCACTACGGCTGCAAGGTCGCCTTCAAAGTCGCAGGACAGGTCATGCTCCGTCTCATCCAGCAAATAGCCCACGGACGGGGTGATCTCCTTTACGTAATACTTTCCGAGATACAAATCTCCAATGGAAGCCTCCCCGTTTTCATCGGTTGTCAGTGTGGCAACCTGTGTGCCGGCCTTATGGATTACGCCGGTCCTTTTATCCGGATGTACAATATCCTCCCGCGCGTATAGTCCGTACACGGCCTTGCCCAGTACCGCGTCGCCCTGCGGCGTTTCCCCGGTTTCCGCATCCCGTTTCGTCAGGGAAATCTTCGCCCTGACACGCTCATTCTCGAAGGTGTGGGAGAAGCTCACCGCAGCCTCCGTGTCATGGGTGTATGAGAAAGTAAACTGGTACACGTCCCCCTGGTTCCTCATATAGCCGTCCGGGGCCTGCAGCTCTTTGATATAATAGCTGAAGCCAATCGGAAGGTCTGCCGTGTAGGAGGCCCGTCCGTCTGCCCCGGTCGTGGCCTTCCCGATCAGCGTATCCTTGTTTACCACCACCACGCCGTCCGCGTTCCGGATATCCCCTGCGGCAAACAGGCCGTAAATACCGCCCGCAAGCGGGGCAGACGTCTCAGTATCCTGTTTTACCACCGTCACTTCCGCTTTCTGGCGGTCATTCTGGAACGTAACTTCCGTATAGGCATCCATCCCCTCTGCTGTAACAGTTACTGTCTTTTCTTCCCCTGTATTGACATAACCTTCCGGTGCTCTTGTTTCTGTTACCGTGTATTTCCCCGGATGCAGAGAATGCAGTACTGCCGAACCGTCCTCTCTGGTTTTTATGCCAGCAGCCACCTCCTCGCCTTTCTGAAGCACCGTCCTGCCATCTGCTGCCTGAATATTCTCTGCGGCTGTTACGGTATAGACTGCGTCCGTCAGTCTGCGGTTGATATATTGAAAAGTAATGCCGTCTCCGTCTGGAACTGCCCCGACAATAGCTTCTCCTTCCTTATAAATTTTCAGGTTTCCAAGATTTTCCATATCCGTCAAAACCTGCGTAGTAACACTTCTGGAAGATGCCTCCCATTCAATCGCCGAAGTATCTAACAAATACCCTTCTGGTGCAATAAGTTCTTTCAAGTACACCACGGTACTGTCGCCGGCATCTAAAGCTACGCTGGCCAATCCGTTTTCATCCGTCGGCGGCATCTGCATTATCAGGTTCTGGCAGGTTTCCTCCCGGTAAATGCCGTAGACCGCTCCGGCCAGCCTCGTCCCGGATTCAGCGTCCATTTTCACAATATCCAGTTCCGCCGCCTGCACTGGCCAGTCTACTTCAAGGAAAATATCTGTGGAATCCGTATAATAGCCGAACCCGATATCCTGGGAGTTTTGCAACCTCAGAAGCATTGCATGGAAGTTCAACGGATAATTGGATGTGACGGCATAATTTCCACTCAGACTGCTGACGTTATCCGTGGTTGCCGTCAGATGGAACTTGTCGCCGCCTTTTACCGTCACCTTGCCGGTGGATGTCTCCCCAGTCGTTTCGTTGACAATGCTCACGCCTTTTTCCAGCTGGATCGTAATGGTAAACGCCTCATTGGCCTTCCATGTGAATGTTTCCGTATTTTTCCCATTTGCCTTCACGGAAAGATCAGGGAGCAGCTTTACCGCAGACGGATCCGGCATCTCCTTTAAAGCCAGCTTGATCTCTCTGAGCATATTTTTTGCCGTTTCGGAAAGTGAACCGCCAAATCCGGATTCCCCGTCATAGAGATAATCCACTAAGTAATGCTGCATGGCCCTTGTCTCTGAAAAACAGCCCGCGTTTGTCATGATCGACTGGATATTGTGCCCGTTAAAAGTTTGTCCCCAGCCAGGGCCGCCGAAGCCATAGAACATAGCTTTGCGCAGGTATTTGTCGTCGCCGCTTTCGTCCAGATCAATCATGTTCCTATAAGTGGTGCCGCTGGGCGGAGCAGGCATGGAGTGCTGCATACAATAGGCGTACACCGTATAAGTCTTTCCGTTTACTTTATAGCGTACATATTTGTATGAATCATTTCCGCCTCTGCCCATTGCGGAATCAAAGGGATGCAGCTGCCCATCAGAATAATAGTAATAGGTATCCGCTTCTACATCCGTTGCTTCATCCCAGGGCATATCGTCCCCAGATGAAGATATTGCCATTATACTGCCCTCCGCATAATCCTGAGCAACCTCCAGGTTGATATCGTCTGCGGGCATCTCAAAGCTGAACATATCCGTGTCCGGATGGTAAGTCACTTCGGAATACAGGATGTCTGCGGTGTCCCCCTGTGCGTTAGCCGCCACCTTCAAAGCGCCTGCCGCAGTCAGGCTTCCTGCCGGGAGTCCTGTATAAAACTGCATGTTATCACCGGGCTGGTAGCGTCCATCCTCACGGTCTAAAATGACACCGAGTTCGCTGCCCTTTGTAACCGTCACCTGATAGCCTTCCTCGGACTCCGTTTCCGTTTCTGTCTCTGTCTCGGACTCCGTTTCTGTCTCAGGCTCTTTCTCTGGCTCTGTTCCCACTGCAGGAAAAACTTCCGTTTCTGTCTCCGGTTTATTTTGCCACTCCGTATTGCTTTCCGGTATGATTTCAGGTTCTTCCGGCAGCCATGACTCCACAGGCTCTGTCACACTTTCTCTCGTCTCCGGCTCATCGCTTTCTGCAGATTCCTTGGCTTCCTGTGTTTCACTGCCTGCAAATTCTCCTTTCTCTTGTGTCTCTGTCCTTTCAGGAACTGTCTCTTCCGGGATGCGTTCTGCGGCATTATCATCTGATGATCCATCTGCTGGTATATCAGCCGGCGTCTGCGTCTCTCCGGTTGCTTCGGAATCTTGAACCGGTTCTTCAGACACAGACGGCGTTTCATTCCCTTCCGTCTCTGAAACAGACAGGTCTTCCGTTACAGCCTGTCCTTCTCCGGCAGTTTCTTCTGTTTTCACCGTCTCATCTTCATCCAGAGTATCGTAGAGGAGCGGCCTTTTTTCCTCCACATCGTCTTCCTGAGCGCAAACAGAAAGTGGCGAAAAAACAGTCGCTGTGACTATGAACGCTGCCATCAGCCCGGAAAAGGCTCTTTTCCATGTTCCCTTTTTACCCATATTGTTACCTCATTCCTTTTAACTCTTATTACTCTTTCCACTGTTCAACAAAAGAATCGCACGGGCCAAATACCTTTCCGAGATAGGTATCCACCTCCTTTGGGTCTTTTCTGTTCTGCTTTCCCTTAAAATATTCTTCCATCCGCATCTCCGTATCCCGATACCCCGCCTGCCGGGTTCGGCAGCACTCCAGATAAAAGGTATGATAATTGCAAGTCAGCTGACTTTTATGGTTTATACAGATGTAGGTACTCGCAGCTGCTATGATTACCCTGCTTCCAATAAGATGAAGCAGATTCCGTTCCGGCTGCGTAAGCACAGGCTCTCCCCACCTTTCAGATGTCAGAATCGGCAGGATCGCATGGCTCCTCCCTGTTTCATCATCAGGCCCGAACATCTGCCGCACTTCCATATCCGGCAGGGCAACACCATGCAAAAACGGCAGTTCCTTAGCCAGCAGCCGGATCAGTTTCTCTACGGCATAGCCGAGCTCTGCAGGCAGGTTACGGCTGTCTGTCACTGGATCTGTCAGAAGTCCTTTCCCATGCAGGGAGAGTGTCAGTCCCTTTGTCCGTTCCGCCGTATAGCCAAAGATCCGGCCTGCCTCTGTCTGCAGGGCAGCCAAATTAAACAGCTGCGGTGGAGCAAGCCTGACTATTTCTTCGCTGTCTTTCTCAACCTGGCACATTCTGCCGCGGCAGTCACGGGCAATCTTCTCTGCTTTCCTGTGGTCTGCCGGGCGTGATATCGCTTCCATTTCCATCGATGAAAGACGCACTATGTATTGAGATTTATCCGGCATATCCATACCTCCGATTATTCATCACCATCAGGGTCAAAATCATCAAACGCTGTGTCCTCATCCCCGTTTTCTGTTTCTTCCTCATATTCTTCTTCCTCCACAAACCCATGCTTTGGTTTATAGATTTTGAAATAGTAGCCTGCCAGAAGTGCGCCGGCGCCTGCAAGGAAAAGCATCAGATAACCGACTGCAGGGGAAGATGTTTCCTCCTGTTTCTTTTCTTCGGGTGTATCCGTGGTTTCCGGTTCAGCAGGAGCAGGATCTGGCTCCGGCTCCGGTTGTTCCAGTTCGGCATAAACGGTATTTACCTGCGGCAGCGTTACTGTATCGGAGAGAGTAAAGTTTAAGAGATCCTTCTCTCCTACCTCCGTCAGGAAATAGACGTTATCCTCCTGCCTGTCATTGTCCACGATCAGGTAAAAGATTTTGCCGCTTTTCGTGGAAATCGTATAAAACTCCTTGCCGCCCCTCCGGGCCGTCTGGTCGATGGTGTCCACGGTTTCCCCGGCCTTCCCCAATTTCTCCTCGATCCCGGTAATCGTCCGTTCATCTACGGTCCCCCGCGCCTCCGTAGGGCCGCTCGGCTGCGCGTCCTGGGGAAGCGGTGCCTGTACGGACTCCGTCTCCCCTTCCCCGCCTGCCGGGGAAACCGTAGAAAAGCCTCCGCTCTCGCCAGCCCCCTGTTTTTGTGCTTCCATTACCGCCCACTCATAGTACGGATTTGGCATAGAATAAATTTCTGAGGTATTCCCGGCCCCGTCTGTTGCTGTGATCTCAATCTCCTTTGCCGTAAAGTCATTCTGAGTAAGCTGCACTTTCAGCATGCCGTCTGTCAGCTCAGTGTAGGATGTGCCATTGACCGAAATAGCGGCAATGCCGGAAACAGTGTCGTTTCCCCGAATGGTCAGTACTCCGTCTGTCAGGGAAGCGGAGATCGTCGGCTGACCTTCGTCATAACATTTGACAGATCGGTTCTGCTCATATACATTCCCCTCATCATCTGTCACACGCACATAAACAGTGGTGTTCCCGCTGACCGTGATGCTTCTGCTGCCGGTAATATCCATCCAGCCGTCCCCGTCCCCGGCTTTCGCTTCAATCCGGCTGACCGAAAAACTGTCCTCCATCTCACTGATGTCCACTGACACACCCAGCGTAATGTCTCCCTGCTTCCATCCTTCCGGCTTTTCAATGGTGATCACCGGCTGTGACGATTCTTCTGCAAATACGGATGCCTGTCCTGCAAAAAAACAGGCCAGCAGAACCGCCGCCAGCCTTTTCTTAATCCTTTTCTGCTGTTTCCCCATAGCCGCCAGCCTCCTTCCCCGACAGCATGAAACCTGCCTTCATCTTCTCCTTTAACTGCTCGAGCTCTGGGATCGTCATATGAATCTCCCGCACGATACGGACGTATTCCATGTTCTCCGCCTCCGTTACCACATCCTGCGCGGCACGGTATTTCTTCAAATCTTCCTCATACCGCGCCTTCGATGCTTCCATCCGTTCCCGTGCCTTTTCGCGCTCCGCAATGGCTTTTTCCAGCCGTTTCATGGTTCTCCTTTCCGGGCAGCCGCAGGGGCCGCCCTTTGCAAGAATCTGATATTCCCGCGTCACCAGCGGCCAAATCCGTAAAAATGGCTCTGCCAGTACGGGGAATAAATTGACGTGT
>CANRIG010000068.1 GCA_947630595.1 uncultured Lachnospiraceae bacterium
CGGCATAGTGCCGCTTGATACTTTTACCTACTACTTGCTCAAGGTAGGATTTATACCGCCCTTACGGGCGCACTCGGTACGAATTACAACCTTGCGTTCGCTTCCTACCTGCTGGCGCTGCTGCCGATTCTTCTGTTTTATATCGTCTGCCAGAAGCAGATACTCAACGGCGTGGTCAACGGCGCTGTAAAATAAAAAAGAATAAAAAACACGCTGCCGGATGGGCTGCCCGCGGGGAAAAAGGTTCCTTGACGGGCGGCTGATCCGGCTCTATAATAAATCGAAAAACATCGATGCGGCAGGAAACGTGCGGTTTATGCGGCTTCGCGCCGCCGGTCCGGCGCAGGAAAGGGTGGAGTATGGCAATCCGGTTTGACGCCAGTACAGGCACATTTACGATTCATACGGCAAACAGTACCTATCAGATGAAAGTTGACGAACAGGGTGTGCTTCTGCATACCTATTTTGGCGCTTTGGCGGACGACAGCGATTTTTCCTACCTGATCGTGCCCGAGGACCATGGATTCTGCGGGCAGCCTGCGGAGTATAAGGGCGAGCGCGTCTATTCGCTGGACTTCTGCCCGCTGGAATATCCGGTCTGCGGGACCGGAGACTACCGGATCACGGCGCTGAAAGCGGGGCCCGAGGGGCGGACGCCGGCGCTGGATCTGCGCTATTTTTCTCACCGGATCCGGGAAGGCAAATATGCGCTTCCGGGTCTGCCGGCGCTGTTTGCAAAGGCGGGCTGCGGCGCGCAGACGCTGGAGATTGTGCTGAAGGATCTGTACGAGGAAATTTATGTGACCCTGTATTACGGCGTTTTCGACGGCGAGAATGTGATTGCGCGCTCGGCGGTAGTGGAAAACCGCGGGAAGGCGCCGGCGACGCTCCGGCGGGTCATGAGCATGGGACTCGATTTCCCGGACGGGGATATGGATCTGATCTGTTTTCACGGCAAGCACGTCGGCGAGCGTCAGTATGAGCGGAGCGCGCTGCGCCACGGGATTACGCAGATCAGCAGCACGCGCGGGACCTCGAGCCACCAGATGAATCCGTATGTGATCTTTTGCGGGAAGCATACCACCGAGGAGACGGGAAGCTGCTGCGCGCTGTCTCTGCTGTACAGCGGCAGTTTTCAGATTCAGGCGGAGGTCGATCAGTTTGAGCGCCTGCGCGTGGTCTGCGGCCTCCATGAGGATGAATTCAGCTGGACGCTGCAGCCGGGCGAGTCGTTCGCAGCGCCGGAGGCGGTGCTCGCCTGGTCGGAAAACGGGTTTGAGGAGCTGTCGCTCAGTCTGCAGCGGACTTACCATGACCATCTGATCCGTAGCGTGTGGAAGGACCGTAAACGCCCGGCCCTGGTCAACAACTGGGAGGCGACGTATTTTGATTTCAGCGGCGAGCGCCTGCTCGACATCGCCCGCCGGGCCGCGGAGATCGGCGTGGATATGCTGGTGCTGGACGACGGCTGGTTTGGCAAGCGTGACAGCGACCATTCAGGTCTGGGTGACTGGTTCGTCAACGAGGCCAAGCTGGGCTGCTCCATGCGCGAGCTGTCGCGCCGGATCGGCGAGCTAGGGCTCAGGTTCGGCATTTGGATGGAGCCGGAGATGGTCTCCGAGGACAGCGACCTTTACCGGCAGCACCCGGACTGGGCGCTGACCGTGCCCGGGCGCGACCCCAACCGCTGCCGCAGCCAGCTGGTGCTCGATCTTTCCAACCGCGAGGTGATCGCGTACATGAAGCGGTCGCTCGACGCGCTGCTTGCCTGCGCCGACATTTCCTATATTAAATGGGATATGAACCGCAGCGTCGACAACGTCTGCAGCGCGGCCAATCCGCAGCTGAGCCAGGGCGCTGTCCGTCATCGCTATGTGCTGGGCCTGTACGAGGTCATGGAATACCTGCATGACAAATACCCGGAGCTGCTGCTGGAGGGCTGCAGCGGCGGCGGCGGACGCTTCGACGCGGGTATGCTTTACTATGCGCCGCAGATCTGGTGCAGCGACAACACGGACGCCATCGAGCGCCTGCGCATCCACTACGGGACTTCTTTCGGCTATCCGATGTCCGCGGTGGCCGCGCATGTCTCGGCCTGCCCGAACCACCAGAATGGCCGCGTGACGCCGTTCTGGACGCGCGGCATCTGCGCGATGCAGGGTTCGTTCGGCTATGAACTTGACCTCAGCCGCCTGACCCCGGAGGAGACGGCGGAGGCCGGCCGGCAGCTCGCGGTGTACCATCAATATTACGAACTGTTTCTGCACGGCAGTTATTACCGGCTCTCCTCGCCGTTTGAAAACCATGATTTTACGGCCTGGAGCTACGTCGCGCCCGACCGCGCCTGCGCGTCTCTGAGCATCGTCTATACCGACCTGCACGGCAACGCCCGTCCCCGCCGCGTGCGCTGGAGGGGGCTGGAGCGGGATGCCCGCTATCGGCTGAAGTGCGTCCTGGGGACGGCCGCGGATGCCGGAACCTATACGGGAGCGGCCCTGATGCAGGGCGGCATGGCCGTGCCGAAGCCGGAGTGCGATTACGATTCCTGCATGATGATTGCGGAGCGGGTCGGTCTCTGATTTCTTTTTTCAATCCAGAACAGATTTTCCTGTTTTTTTGCTGCAAATGTTCTGCAGGGGCTTGAAATTATCAGCCGTCGTGTGTATAATAGGGGCACAAGGATACCCCATGGGGGTATGATTCCTGCAGAGAGAGGAAGAGAAAGATGCAGCAATACAATGTAACGGGAATGAGCTGCGCCGCCTGCAGCGCCCGGGTGGAGAAGGCGGTTTCCAAAGTAGAGGGCGTGACGGGCTGCTCCGTGAGCCTGCTGACGAATTCCATGGGCGTGGAGGGCAGCGCGTCACCGCAGCAGATTATCGCGGCGGTGGAGGCGGCGGGCTACGGCGCGTCGTTAAAAGGCGCGGCGGTCGCGGGACAGACGGCCGGCGGAGGAGGAGCATATGAGGATATGCTGAAAGACCGGGAGACGCCGGTCATGAAACGGCGTCTGATCGCCTCCTTGTGCCTGCTGATTCCGCTGATGTACGTGTCCATGGGGCATATGATGTGGAACTGGCCGCTGCCGGCCTTTTTTACGGGCAACCATGTGGCGGTTGGCCTCGTGCAGCTGCTGTTTACGGCGGCCATTATGGTCATCAATCAGAAATTCTTCGTGAACGGGTTTAAGGGGCTGGTGCACCGCGCCCCCAATATGGATACGCTGGTTGCGCTCGGCGCAGGCGCTTCGTTCGGCTACAGCACCTACGCGCTGTTTGCGATGACGGGCGCGCAGGCGCGGGGCGATATGGCCGCGTCCATGAGCTATATGCATGAGTTTTATTTTGAGTCGGCGGCGATGATCCTGACGCTGATCACGGTCGGCAAGATGCTGGAGGCGCGCTCCAAGGGCAGAACCACGGACGCGCTGAAGGGCCTGATGAAGCTGGCGCCGAAGACGGCGACGCTGCTGCGGGACGGCGCGGAGGTCGAGGTGGGCATCGAGCAGGTGCGCATCGGCGACCGTTTTGTGGTGCGGCCCGGGGAAAACATTCCGGTGGACGGCGTGGTGGTCGAGGGCAGCAGCGCGGTGAACGAGTCGGCGCTCACCGGGGAGAGCATCCCGGTGGATAAGGCGGCGGGCGACGCGGTCTCGGCGGCCACCCTCAACCAGTCGGGACATCTGGTCTGCGAGGCGGTCCGGGTCGGCGAGGACACGACGCTCTCCCAGATCATTCAGATGGTCAGCGACGCGGCGGCGACGAAAGCGCCGATTGCCAAGGTGGCGGACCGCGTATCCGGCGTGTTTGTGCCGGTGGTGATCTCCATCGCGGCGGTGACGATCGCCGTCTGGCTGCTCGCCGGGCAGAGCGTCGGCTTTGCGCTGGCGCGCGGCATTTCGGTGCTGGTCATCAGCTGCCCCTGCGCGCTCGGCCTGGCGACCCCGGTGGCGATCATGGTCGGCAACGGGATGGGGGCGAAAAACGGCATTCTGTTTAAGACCGCCGTCTCGCTGGAGGAGGCCGGCAAGGTGGAGATTGTGGCGCTGGACAAGACCGGCACCATCACCAGCGGCGAACCGCGGGTCACCGATGTGATTCCGGCGGCGGGCGTCGCGGAGGAGGAGCTGCTGGGCAGGGCCTTTTCGCTGGAGCGCAAGAGCGAGCATCCGCTGGCGAAGGCGATTCTCGCCCTGGCGCAGGAGCGCGGCCTGCCGGGGCAGGAGGTCGCGGATTTCCAGGCGATGCCGGGCAACGGCCTGACCGCCGTCTTTGCGGGCAAAAAGCTGGCCGGGGGCAGCCTCCGGTTTATCCGCACGCAGACAGGGATTGACGGCGCGGTGGAACGCCAGGCGGAGGCGCTGGCGGGCGAAGGCAAGACGCCGCTGTTTTTCAGCGAGGACGGAAAGCTGCTCGGCGTGATTGCGGTCGCGGACGTGATCAAGGAGGACAGCCCGCAGGCGGTGAAGCAGCTGCAGAACATGGGCATCCGCGTGGTCATGCTGACCGGCGACAATGAGCGCACGGCCCGGGCGATCGGTGCGCAGGCCGGCGTGGACGAGGTGATTGCCGGCGTGCTGCCGGACGGCAAGGAGAGCGTCATCCGCAGCCTGAAAAAGCAGGGCCGCACCGCGATGGTGGGTGACGGCATCAATGATGCGCCGGCGCTGACGCGCGCAGATGTGGGCATCGCCATCGGCGCCGGGACGGACATCGCCATCGACGCCGCGGACGTGGTGCTCATGAAGAGCCGGCTGCTGGATGTGCCGGCGGCGATTCGGCTGAGCCGGGCGACGCTGCGCAACATCCATGAGAATCTGTTCTGGGCGTTTTTCTACAACGCGATCGGCATTCCGCTGGCGGCGGGCCTCTGGTATCCGATCTTCGGCTGGAAGCTGAACCCGATGTTCGGGGCGGCGGCGATGAGCCTTTCCAGCTTCTGCGTGGTCACAAACGCACTGCGTCTGAATCTGTTTTCGGTATATCATACCGCCAGAGATAAAAAAATAAAGCATAGAAAAGAAAAGGAGACAAAGACGATGGAAAAGACCATGAAAATCACGGGAATGATGTGCGGACACTGCGAGGCGCGGGTTAAGAAGTGCCTGGAGGCCCTGCCGCAGGTGGACGAGGCAGTTGTGAGCCACGAGGCGGGCACCGCAGTGCTGAAGCTGAACGCGGATATCGCGGACGAAGTGCTGAAAAAGACCGTGGAAGATCAGGACTATACGGTTACGGAGATCGCATAAGGAGCGTTTTTTCTGTGAAGGGGCTGCCGCAGCATGCAGCGGGTTTGTCACAACCCGGCTTTTCTGCGGCAGCCCCTTTTCTGTGTCAGATCTCGGATTCCGGCGTTACGCCGTCACCAGTTTTTAATCTGCATATCCAGCATAATCTCATCGACGTTTTCCGCGGTTACCTTCTGATACGGCAGGCGGATGTACTTCCCGTCGAGCAGTTCAATCCCCTCGGGCAGCGCGGTGCCCTGCACCACGGAGCGCGCGAGCTCCAGGATGGCCTCGGCCTGACCCTTGGAGTCGTTGAGCACCGTGCCCAGCAGCCTGCCGTTTTGCAGCGCTTCCAGTCCCACCTTGGTGCCGTCGATGCCGAGGATTACCGGCCAGGGCGTGCCGGCGGCGCGGGCCTGCGCGGGAGAACCGCAGCTGCGCTCCAGCGCGTCCGCGGCGCCCAGGGCCATGTCGTCGTTGTTGGAGAGCACGACCTCGATCTCGCTGCCAAAGCTCTTCAGAAACTGATTCATTTTCGTCTCAGCCTGCGAGCGGTTCCAGTTGGCGATCTCGTCGCCGAGCTTTTCCACGCGGTAGCCGTTTTCCTTGATGGTATTGATGACATAGAGGGTGCGGACGATGGAATCCTGATGCCCGGCCTCGCCCTCGAGCATCACATACTGCAGCACGCCGTCGCCGTTCCGGTCGATGGCGGCGAAATCCTGCGCGCAGGCCTCCGAGAGAATTTCCCCCTGAATGATGCCGGATTCAAAGGCGTCGGCCCCGACATAGTAGAGCTGATCCCAGCGCTCCAGATCCTCCTCCACCAGCTCGCGGTTGAAGAAAATCACGGGCACGCCGGCGCTGCGCGCTTTTTCGATGATGCTGGAGGCGTCGGTGCGGTCCACCAGATTGATGCAGGCAATGTCGAAGCCGCGCTTGATGAAATCGTCCATCTGGTCGTTCTGCGTCAGCTGGTTTAAGTTGGCGTCCTCCACGTCCAGGGTAATGGTCATGTTCCAGTCCTGCTCCTTTTCCTTGGCGTAGGCCCGCAGCTGGGAGACGGTCTCGGAGATAAACGTATCGTACTGGTCGTAGACGCTGATGCCGATTTTCAGGTTTTGGGACTCCGACTGCGGGCCGGAGACCGCGCAGCCGGACAGGAACGCGGACAGCGCCCCGAAAAGGGCCAGCGCAGTAAGTTTTTGCTTCATAGGGAACCTCCTCCTGCCGGGGCGGGCCTTTGCCCCGGGTGCCGTTCAGGTCAGCGGAAACAGAAGCCGCTGGTTTTCCGGCTCATAGAGCGTGTCTCTGGTGACGTAATAGTAGTCGATTTCGGCCTCAGGGACATTTGCGCGGCTACGGTCTTTTTCCATCAGAGTCAGCAGCCCCTGGTAGCCGATGTTGAATTCGTTCTGGTAGACCAGACCCCGGATTGCGCCGGTGTCGAGCCCGCTCACGGTGCGGAGCGTGTTGCCGGTGCCGAAGGCGCGCCGCGCAAACAGGGCTGCGTCTGCGTCCGCGGCGGACGCCGCGTAGGTTTCGGATGCCTCGATCAGGGCCTCGGTGCAGTATTTGTCGAGGGCGGCCAGGTAGGCGCCCGCGTGGTGGTTGGCGTACTGGTAGGAGAGGTAGAGCGGCAGGCTGTAATCGCCCTCGGAGCGTTTAAGCTCCTGCACGTCCGCGTCCGGAACGAGCTCCCTGAGCGCGTCGAGGAAGCCCCGGCTGCGCTGGCGCACGCTTTCGCGCTGCGTATATTCCGCTATGATGCAGACCTCGGGCGCTTCGGAGGAACCCTCCCCGCCGCCGCTTTCCGCGTCCTCCAGAATCTCCGCGGCCATCTCGCGGCCGAGCAGGCGGCCCATCTCGTAATTGTCGGCGGTGATATCGGCTTTGTCTTCGCCGAGCCCGGTCTCGAGGGTGACGATGGGGACGGACCTGGCGAGCTGCCCGACGGCCTCCCCGAGGGCTTCGCTGTCGACGGGGGCCAGCAGGATGCCGGCGGCTCCGTTGGCGATTTCCCGGTTCAGCAGCTCCAGCTCCTGCTCGGGCGTGCCGCTCAGCGGCATGGTCACGTAGTTGACAACCGCGTCCGCATCCTTCTCCGCCTGCCGGATGCCCTCGAGCAGGGAATCCCAGTCGTTGTCCGTGTACTGGTAGAGGATGACGGAGTACGGACCGGAGGCTGGCGGCGTCTGCCGGGCGGGCGCGTAAATCAGGAACAGCAAAAGCAGGAAGGCGGCGGTCAGCAGCAGAAACAGTGCGATGCGCTTCTTTTTCATGAGTCCCTCACCCCTTTTCCGTCCTCGTCGATCGTTTCGCACAGCGGCAGGCGGATGCGCACCAGCGTGCCCTCGTCCGGCTCGCTCTCGACTTCCAGGCCGTAATCGCGGCCGAAATAGAGCTGGATGCGCTGGTGCACGTTGCGCAGGCCGATGCCGGAGCCCTTGCTGCGGGCGCGGTTTTCCTCGGTCAGCAAAGCGGGCAGGCGCTCCGCCGGGATGCCGGGGCCGTTGTCCGCCACCTCGATGTGCAGCTCGTCCCCGCGGACGCCGACGCGGACGTGGATTTCCCCGTCGCCGTCCATGAATTCCATGCCGTAGTAGATGGCGTTTTCGATCAGCGGCTGGATGATCAGCTTGATGGTCTTGTAATCGGAAACGCCGTCCTCGATCTCAAAAAAGGCCTCGAATTTGTTTTTGTAGCGGTATTTCTGAATGGCCACGTAGTTTCTGGCGTGCTGGATTTCCTCGCCGACCGTGATGATATTCTTGCCGCGGGAGAGGCTGATGCGGAACAGGCTGGCCAGGGCCTGCACCATGGAGATGGCGTCCTCGTATTTCTCCGCCTCGATCATCCAGAGGATGGAATCCAGCGTGTTGTAGAGGAAGTGCGGGTTGATCTGGGACTGCAGCGCGTCCAGCTCGTTTTTGCGCTTTTCCTCCTGCTCGCGCACAATGTCGTCGGTCAGCCGCCGCATCTCCGCGACCATCGACTGGATGGTCTGGCCGAGGTGGCGGATCTCATGGGAGCCGCCGATGTAGATCTGCGGGGTGGGAGAGAGGCCGATCCCTTTCACGGAGTCCTCCAGCCGCTGCAGCGGTTTGACCACCGCGACCGAAATCAGCTGGTTGATAAAGATCATGGCGGCGAGCGCCAGGAAAAAGATGATGACCACCACCGTCTGGTTGCGGGAAAAGCTGCCGTAGAGGCTGCGCAGCGGCGTCACGCTGACGATTTTCCAGCCGGTGTAGCCGACGGTCTTGACGACCACCATGCGCTCCTCATGGCCGAACACTTCTTTGTGCATGCCGTCCTCGTAGGAGGAGGCGGCTATGTTATTTTCCTCCATCAGATTGGAGAAAATCAGATTCTGTCTCGGGTGGTAAATCAGCCGGCCCTCGCTGTCGGTCAGGTAAAGATAGCCGGGGCCTTCGCTGTTGACCTTGGTAAAGAGCTGGCTGATGCCGCTGAAATCCATGTCCACCAGCAGGATGCCGCTCTCCGGGTTGCCGCCGCGCGTGATTTCGATGCCGCGGCTCAGGGAAATGACCCAGTAATAGCGGTTGCTGCTGTTTTCAAAGAGATTCTGCACGTGGAAATCGGAGAAGTGCAGGTTTTCCATTTTGGCGGATGCGCTGACAAACCAGTCCTGCCCGCGCACGTCGATGCCGGGCTTGAGGGTGGAAAACGGAACCGAGCCCAGCAGGCTGCCGTCCTCGGTGAAGCAGGCGATGCTCACCAGATGGTCGCGGTTCGTCTCGTAGAGCAGGTTGAGCTCCGTGTCGATGTTCTGCGAGGCAAAGTCGATCTGGCGGATGGCGCTGTAATAGACGGAGTCGGAAATGCGCATCATACTGCGCAGATAGCTGTTGAGGTTGATGTCCACCTGGTCGAGGATGCGCGCGCTGTCCTCCATGGAGACCCGCTCCATCGCGGACCGGTAGCTGCGCAGCAGAAACATGCCCACGGTGATCATGCCGATGACGGTCACCAGCGTGAAGGAGAGGGAGATCGTAAACTGCATGTTTTTCTGTTTGTAGTATTCCAGGAGCTGCTCCCATTTTCTGTGAAACCAGTGCATTCAGGCGTCCTCTTTCTGCAGGTTGGCGCGGTATCTGGTCGGCGAGATGCCGTACTCTTTTTTGAACACGTAGCTGAAATAGTTGGGCTCGGTGTAGCCCACGGCCTCCGCGATCACGTAGGTCTTTTCTTCGGTGGAGGACAGAAGCTGCACCGCGTGCTCCAGGCGCGTCCGCGTCAGGTAGGCGGCGAAGCCGAGCCCGGCCTCACGCTTGAAGATCGTGGAGAAGTAGGCGGCGCTGACGTTCAGGTGGCGGCAGAGCGTGTCCGCGGAGAGGTCGCTCTCGGCGTAGTGCTCCTCGATGTAGGCTTTGGCCTGCTCGGCCAGGCGCGCGGCGGAATCCCGGCGCTCGTGGCGCAGCGTGTGCCGGAGGTTGGTGCAGAGGGTGAGCAGCCATTCCTCGAGCTCGTCGTAGGAAGAAAACTGCCCGGGCTTCTGCCAGGGGATGCGCTCCCCGCCGAAAATGTCGCGGATGTCGAGCTGATAGGAGCGTCCGATGCGGGCGAACTCCGTCAGCAGCTCCACGCAGGCAATCTGGTACTGGCCGGGCGTGAGCGCGCTGCGCTTCATGGTGTCGATGAAAGCGCGGATGGCCTGCGCCGTCTCCTCGCGGTCGCCCAGCTTGACGGCGCGGGCGATTTCCTGATAGTTGTACTCGGGCAGGCTGAGCGAATCCTGCGGCCGCGGCTCGATGTCGTTGATGTAGATGACGGAGTTGTCGCTGCCGATGATGGCCCGGTACTCCATGGCGTTGCCGGCCTCCCGGTAGGAGGCGGAGACGTCCATGAGGCTGGACACGGGCTGGCCGACCGCGGCGGTGACGCGCAGGCCGAGGATGCGGCGCGCGGATTTGCAGATCTGATCCAGGTGGTAGAGCACCTGGTCCAGCTCCTCCCGCCGTCCGGTGAGAAAAATAAGCACGATCTGGTCCAGATAGTTGACGCTGTGACAGCGCAGCCTGTCCCGGAGGTAATCGTCGGCCAGGTTTTTCAGGGACAGATTCAGCAGCTGAAGCTGTCCGCTCTCCCGGGAGACGGCGTTCGCCCTCAGGATGGCCGCGGTGTAGCAGGCACTGTCCAGATTGAGCTCGTACATTTTGAGCAGGGCGTTTGCGCGCTCTCCGATGATACGGCCCTCGAGGATGCTGATGATGAGCTGCTCCTGCATGGCCGGAAGGCTCTTCTGGTAATATTCGTAGAGGCGGTCCATGTTGCGCCGGTCGGCGATTTCGCGGTCGAGCGAGTCCTTGATCTTGCAGAACACCTGCGTTAAATCTCTGGCGCTGATCGGCTTCAGCAGATACTCCTCCGCTTCCAGATGCAGCGCCTCCCGCGCGTACTCAAACTCGTCGAACCCGGAGTAGATGACAACCTTCATGTTGCGGTAATTTTCCTTGAGCCGGCGGCAGAGCGTCAGCCCGTCCATGAACGGCATTTTGATGTCGGTCAGCACCACGTCGATGTGGGTCTGCTCGGCGATCTCCAGCGCCTCCTGCCCGTTCTCCGCCGTGCCGGCCATGTGGAAGCCGATGGCTTCCCAGTCGATTTTCCGCTTCATCACCTGCAGGACGTCCGCCTCGTCGTCCACCAGCAGCAGGTTGTAGCGCTCCTGATTGTCTGCCATGGGAAAAAACCTCCGAAATTGTAAAGGGAGCGGTGCATGTCCGCTCCCTCCATTGTATCATACTTTTTATTTTTTCGCGATGTATTTGCGGATATCGAGCGCGATTGCCACGACGATGACAATGCCCTGCGCGATGTACTGATAGTTCGAGTTCACGCCCAGGAACTGCAGCGCGGATTTCAGAAGCTCAAACACGGCCACGCCGATGATAACGCCGGACACCTTACCGATACCGCCGTTCACGGATACGCCGCCGATGGTGCAGGCCGCGATGGCCTCCAGCTCATAGCCGTAGCCCATCTGGACGCTTCCGCCGCCGGACTTGCCGATCAGCAGGAAGCCGGCGATCGCGTACATGGCCGCCGCGGTCGTGTAGATGATGATCTTGGTCTTTTTAACGTTTACGCCGGACACCTCAGCCGCGGTCTCGTTGCCGCCGATCGCGTACATGTATTTGCCGTGGCGCGTGTAGTTGTAGATGAACCAGAAGATCAGCGCGGCGATAATCAGGTAGAAGAACTGGTAGGAGATCGGGCCGACCTTGCCCTGCGTCACGGTGATGAAATCCTGGCGCAGGTTGCCGATCGGGACGGCTCCTGTGATCACGAGCGCGATGCCGTAGATGATCAGCTGCATGCCGAGCGTGCCGATGAAGGCCGGGACGTTCAGGCAGGAGATCACGATACCGTTAATCAGTCCGAATACCATGCTGATCGCGATCACGATCAGAAGCACCACGATTACGTGGAGCTGCGGGAAGTTCGGCCACAGGTTGCCGGCTGCGCCCGGCTTCTGCAGCATAATGCCGGCCAGGCAGGCGGAGAGTCCGACGGAACGTCCGGCGGAGAGGTCCGTGCCCTTGGTGATCAGGCAGCCGCTGACGCCGAGCGCGATGATGACGCGGGGCGCGGCGTTCAGGGCGATGTTCATCAGGTTCCTGCCGGTGCGGAACGTGGGCACCTTGATGCCGACGAAAATAACCAGAGCGGCCAGAAGTATAATAATGCCGTTGTTTAAAATGAGCGTTTTGAGATCAAACTTTTTTGTCTTTTCCATGTTTTTTTCCTCCCTCACTTAGAACTGGGTCGCATAGCGCATGACATTTTCCTGGGTCGCCTCCGCGCCGGAGAGCTCGCCGGTGATTTTGCCGTTGCACATGACCATGATGCGGTTCGACACGCCGAGCAGCTCGGGCATCTCTGAGGAAATCATGATGATGCCCTTGCCCTGGCTGGCGAGACGGATCATGATCTGATAGATCTCGTATTTGGCGCCGACGTCGATGCCTCTGGTCGGCTCGTCCATGATCAGAACGTCGGGATCGTTCGCCAGCCAGCGGGAGATGATGACCTTCTGCTGGTTGCCGCCTGAGAGCGACTGGATCAGCGTTTTGCTGCTGGGCGTCTTGATGCTCAGCTTGGCGACGTTTTCCTGCACCAGATTTTCGATCTTCTTTTTGTTCAGCTTGACGCCCTTCTCCACGTAGTGATTCAGCGAGGCGATGGAGACGTTGTCGGCGACGGAGAGGCAGCCCAGGATACCGGTGCCGCGGCGGTCCTCCGTGATCATGCCGATGCCGTTGTTGATCGCGTCCTGCGGCCGCTTGATGGAGAGCGTCTTTCCGTTCAGCTTAACGGTGCCGCTCGTGATGTGGCGGATGCCGAAGACGGCCTCCATCAGCTCGGTGCGCTGTGCGCCCACCAGTCCTCCGAAACCGAGGATCTCGCCCTTGCGCAGCTTGAAAGAGCAGTTTTTGAATGATTTATCGTGGATGCTGGTAAAGTTTTCGACCTCCAGCAGCACGTCCCCGGGCACATTCTCCAGCGGGGGATAAATGTTGGTCAGTTCACGGCCAACCATCTGTTTTACGATCTCATCGTCGCTGATCTCCTGCATTTTCCAGGTGCCCACGTAGCAGCCGTCGCGCATGATCGTGATGTCGTCGGAAATCCGGCGCAGCTCGGCCATCTTGTGGGAGATAAATACGAAAGAAACGCCCCTGCTGCGCAGGTCGCGTACAATGCGAAACAGAGCCTCCACCTCGTTGTCGGTCAGCGAGGACGTCGGCTCATCCAGTATGATCAGCTTTGCCTCCTGCGAGACAGCTTTTGCAATTTCGACCGACTGCATCTGGGAGATGGAAAGCTCGCCCAGCTTTGACTTGGGGTCGAACGGCATTTTTACGTTTTCGAGCCATTTCCTGGCTTCGCTGTTCATGGTCCTGTGGTCGATGACCTGCACCGGACCGAATTTTTTTGTCGGATAGCGGCCGAGGTACATGTTCTCGGCGACAGTTCTGGCCGGGACGGGCTGCAGCTCCTGATGCACCATGGCCAGACCCTTGTGCAGCGCTTCGTCGGGGTTGGAGATATTTACTTTTTCACCGTCCACATAGACTTCTCCCTCATCCATGCGGTAGATGCCAAACAGGCATTTCATAAGAGTGGATTTGCCGGCGCCGTTTTCGCCCATCAGCGCGTGCACCGTCCCCGGCCGTACCTGGAGGTTCACCCGGTCCAGAGCCTTGACGCCGGGAAAGCTTTTGCTGACGCCGCGCATTTCCAGTCTGTATTCTGCCATCCCTCTCTCTCCTTTCACAAAATCGGGTGTGCCGTGCAGGACACACCCGAAGAAAAATCTTATTTTATTTTGGCGAACCCTGCCGATGCAGCAGACAGGCTTACTGAATCTTCTCCAGAATCTCTGCCGCGTTGTCAGCGGTAACCTTTACGTAGTCAACCATGTTGATCGGGTCTACGTCTTCGCCCTTTAAGTATTTCACTGCCATCTGAGCAGCTGCCTGAGCCTGTCCGAAGTGATCGTTGAATACGGTGCCGGTGAAGGTGCCGTCCACGATGTCCTGAACCGCCTCGGTCAGAGCGTCAACGCCTACCAGATAGATGTCCTCGTTGACGGTCCTGCCTGCAGCCTGGATTGCCTGCAGTGCGCCGAGCGCCATTGCGTCGTTGTTGCAGAAGACAACCTCGATCTGATCGCCGAACTGTGTCAGAGCGTCCTGAACGATCTGCTGGCCTTTCGCCTGATCCCAGTCGCCTCTCTGAAGCAGAAGCTCTTCCACCTCTACGCCTGCGTCGGTCAGAGCCTTGATGGAGTACTCGGTTCTCTGCTGAGCGTCGATGTTCTCCGGGTCGCCCTGAACCATGATATAGGAAACCTTGCCGTCGCCGTTGATATCGCCGCCGTTCGGGGTCTCAAGAATCTCTTCGCCCTGGTAGGTACCGGACTGTGTAGCGTCAGCGCCTACGTAGGTAGCCTTGATGCCCTCCGCTACCCAGCGGTCGGACTCCTCTGTGGTCGGCTGGCGGTTGATGTAGACAACCGGGATGCCCGCCTCGTTGCACATGTCAGTAACCTGCGGAGCGGATGAGGACTGCACCAGGTTCAGGATCATCACGTCGACGCCGGCGGTGATGAAGTTGTTGATCTGGTTGGTCTGCTCAGCCTGGTCGTTCTTGCCGTCCTGTACCTGAATGTTCTCCTCCTTGAAGCCGAGATCCTCGGTCAGATAACGAACGAGCTCTGTTCTGTAAAGCGTCATGAAGTTATCTGCGAACTGGTAGATGGAAATGCCGATCGTCGCGTTTTCCACATCCACGCCCTCAAGGTCGACCGCTGCCGCTGCATCCTCTGCAGCACCTTCCGTCTCGTCCGCCATGACCGGAACCATTACCATGGATGCCACCATAACAGCGCTGAGAAGCAGGCTCAAAAGTTTCTTTTTCATAGGTTTTTCCTCCTTATTTTTTGGAATCCAAAGGATTCGTTGATGGTTCTATCATAGAGGACGGGCGTGGAAAAAGGAATACAATTTTTTCTTATCATCCTATAAATTTTTTGTCATGTCGCCAGAGAAGTCGGGGAAAACGGAAAGATTTTTGTACAAAATTTACCAGAAAGCCGTGCTCCGGCAGTCCCGTGAAACCGGCAGACTGACGCCGCGGAGGAAAACGGGCATTGACTTTTGCCTGTAATTGTAAGAAAATGAAAGGCAAAACGAAAGGTGAAAGGCGGACGGTATATATATGGAAGAAAAGCAGATGATACTGCGGGCGGATGCCACGGAAAAGCTGTTTTACGAGGACGGCTACCAGAAGGAATTTACGGCTGTGGTGCGCGCCTGCGAGGCGGACGGGGACGGCTGGCAGGTGGTGCTGGACCGGACGGCGTTTTTCCCGGAGGGCGGCGGACAGTTCGGCGACATCGGCTGGCTGGACGACGCAGAGGTTTCGGACACGCAGGAAAAACAGGGCGTGATCTATCACCGCACGGACCGGCCGTTTGCGGCGGGCGCAAAAGTTACGGGACGGCTGAATTTCGCGGAGCGCTTTGTGCGCATGCAGCAGCACACCGGCGAGCACATTCTCTCGGGCGTGGTGCACCGGCTGTACGGGTACGACAATGTGGGCTTCCACCTGGGCGCCGACCTGACGACGCTGGACTTTAACGGCGAGCTGACGCCGGAGCAGGTGCGCGAGGTCGAGACGCTCTCCAACCAGGCGGTCTTTGACAATATCCCGGTGCAGATTCTGTACCCCTCGAAGGAGGAGCTGGCGCGGCTCGACTACCGCAGCAAGATCGAGATCGAGGGGCAGGTGCGCCTCGTCTCCATCCCGGGCGTCGACCTGTGCGCCTGCTGCGCGCCGCACATGCGCACGACCGGCGAGATCGGCCTGATCAAGATTCTGGACTGCGAGAAGCACCGCGGCGGCTGCCGCATGACGATGGTGAGCGGGATGCGGGCGCTCGAGGATTACCGGCAGAAGCAGCAGAGCGTGACCGAGGTCTCGGTGGAGCTGTCGGCCCGGCCGGATCAGATCGGCGAGGCCGTCCGGCACCAGAAGGAGCAGCTGTTAAAGCAGCGGGAGCACCTGAATCAGCTTCAGGCCGCCTACCTGGACGGGAAGCTGGCGGAGATCACCCCGGAGACGAAAAACGTCTGCATCTTTGTGGAGGAACTTGACAACATCGCCGTCCGCAATTTCGTCAACGAGGCGATGGAGCGCTGCAGCGGCGTCTGCGCGGCCTTTGTCGGCAGCGACGCAGGCGGCTACCGCTACATCCTCGGCAGCAGGACGGAGGACATGCGGGCCTTTGCGAAGAAGCTGAACGCGGCCTTCGCCGGAAAGGGCGGCGGCAGGCCGGAGATGGTGCAAGGCTCGCTGACCGGGGCGCAGGAGGAGATACGGGCGATGGTGTGCGGGTGAGGTTTGCCTGCTATCTGACTATGCATGGAGACTGGGCTTTATAGTAGAGAAGGAGGAAACATATGAATACGGTAAGACTTGGCAAGACGGAAATCACAGTCAACAAAAACGGGTTCGGCGCGCTGCCGATTCAGCGCGTCAGCGACGGGGAAGCGGTCAAAATTCTGCGCACGGCCTACGAGCGCGGCATCAACTTTTTTGACACGGCCCGTTTTTACACGGACAGCGAGCACAAGATCGGCCTGGCGCTGTCCGATGTCCGCAGCAAAATCTACATATCGTCCAAGACGGCGGCCGTGAAGCCGGAGGATTTCTGGAAGGACCTGGAGACGACGCTGACCAACCTGAAAACGGATTATCTGGATATCTATCAGTTCCACAACCCGTCGTTTTGCCCGAAGCCGGGCGACGAGAGCGGCGTTTACGAGTGCATGCTGGAGGCGAAGAAGCAGGGCAAAATCCGCCACATCGGCATCACCAACCACCGTCTGGCGGTGGCCGGCGAGGCAATCGAATCCGGCCTTTACGACACGCTGCAGTTCCCGTTCTGCTATCTGGCGACGGAGGATGACGTCGCGCTGGTCAACGCCTGCAAGGAAAAGGACATGGGCTTTATCGCCATGAAGTCGCTCTCCGGCGGCCTGATCACCAATTCCGCCGCGGCCTATGCGTTCGCGGCGCAGTATGACAACGTGCTGCCGATCTGGGGCGTACAGCGCATGAGCGAGCTGGAGGAATTCCTGTCTTACATCGACTGCCCGCCGGAGATGACGGACGAAATCCGCGCCCTCATCGAGCACGACCGCAAAGAGCTGATGGGCGAGTTCTGCCGCGGCTGCGGCTACTGCATGCCGTGCCCCGTGGGCATCGAGATCAACAACTGCGCCCGCATGTCCCTGATGATCCGCCGCGCTCCGTCGGCGGCGCAGCTCACGCCGGAGATGCAGGCCAAGATGATGAAGATCGAGGAGTGCCTGCACTGTGAGCAGTGCAAGGGTAAGTGCCCGTACCATCTGGACACGCCGCGGCTGCTGGAGAAGAATCTGCAGGATTACAAGGAGATTCTGGCGGGGAAGGCGTATTAGGTTCCAAAAGATGCAAATATGACTTGCGCCAGGCAGACGGCAATCTGATTTTTGCAATCTCTATGAAATCTTCAAAATTGTGCCCTATTATAATCACACAATCCAAGAGGAGGAAATGATTATATGGACATGATTTTGAAAACGACCAGCCTTTGTAAAACATTCAAAGGGCAAATCGCAGTCAACAATGCAGACATTCACATTGAACGAAACTCTGTTTACGGGCTGTTGGGGCCAAATGGGGCAGGAAAGTCTACCACGCTTAAAATGATTACAGGTATTTTGAAGCCCACTTCCGGCAGCATCGAGTTTGACGGACACCCGTGGCAGCGCAGCGATTTGAAACAGATCGGCGCATTGATTGAAACACCGCCCCTGTACGGAAACCTGACTGCATACGAAAACCTAAAAGTACGGACAACGATGCTGGGTCTGCCGGACAAACGGATTGATGAAGTCTTGCACATCGTTCGTATGACCGACACGGGTAAAAAGCGGGCCGGGCAATTCTCTCTCGGCATGAAGCAGCGCCTTGGTATTGCCATTGCCCTGTTGAACAGTCCACGGCTTTTAATTCTTGACGAGCCAACCAATGGCCTTGACCCGGTAGGTATTGAAGAACTCCGGGAACTGATCCGTTCTTTCCCCGCAAAAGGAATTACAGTGATTCTTTCCAGCCACATTCTGTCAGAAGTACAGCAGATTGCCGATCATGTAGGCATCATTGCTGATGGTGTGCTGGGATATGAGAATGAACTTCGCACCAGCGAAAATTTGGAACAGCTATTTATGGACGTGGTAAAGCGCCACCACAAGGAGGTGTAAAAGATGAATTACCTAAAGGCAGAACATCTTAAATTCAAGCGGACAATTTCAAATAAGCTGTTACTGATTGCACCCTTTTTGACAGCCCTCTTTGCGTGGATTGTCGGCGGTTTTTATGGTTTTCAGTATATGACGTTTTACTGGTGGTATGCGTTTCTTCTTCCCGGAACGATTGCCATCCTGTGTTCCCTTGCCCATCAGAAAGAAGAACGGGCCGGAAAGTATTATTCTGTATTATCTGCGCCTGTCAGCCTGAAACAGTTTGAATATGCAAAAGTATTGATTCTGATTGAGAAATTACTTATGGCTGCGGTATTTCTGGCCGTTTTTGCAGCAGTAAGCAATTTGATTTCCCCAGCTCTGGCCGTGTATTCCATGGGACGAAACTTTATCGGAAGTGCCGCCTTGATCATTGCCTCGATCTGGCAGGTTCCCCTCTGTCTGTTTCTGGCCCGCAAAACCGGCTTGCTGCTCCCGGTTGCAGTGAATACCCTGCTGGGTATTCTCATATCCAGCTTGTTTGGAAATACAGCTCTTGCGTGGATATGCCCCTATTGCTGGGCCGCAAAAACGGCGGAGCTGCTTATGGGAATCGAAAGCAACGGAACCTTTGCAGGTGTTGCGGCTTTTTCATGGAGCGTTTTCCTGCCGCTGGTA
>CANRIG010000069.1 GCA_947630595.1 uncultured Lachnospiraceae bacterium
GACAATATCTACTTTTCAAGGTTCATCCGACCGATGGATCTGGTCGGCAGGCTCAAGATTCCGAGAGCCTATTTTATCTTCTTTTTTCTTATCATATCAATATTAACAGCTATGATAATTACAACACCTTTGGCTATATACTGCCAAAATGAATTCACTCCCAACAGGTTCAACCCATTGCTTAAAATTCCAATAACCAGCGCGCCAATAAGCAGACCACCTACCGTTCCCTCACCTCCTATCATGCTGGCCCCGCCAAGCACAGATGCCGCTACAGCATCTGTCTCATATCCTATACCAACTGCTGGTTGCCCTGATGCCATTCGAGCTGCAAGTACAACTCCTGCAAATGCTGCCAGCATTCCGCTATAGGTATAAACAAAAATTTCTACCCATCTAATGTTGATACCCGAAAATACCGCAGCTTCACGATTTCCACCTACAGCATATATTCTCCTTCCCAATCTTGTCTGGTTTAGAATAAACCAAGTCAATGCCAGAAAAACTGCAGTATAAATAACAGGGTATGGAATCGGACCTAGATAGCCTGTACCAATACTTTCAAAAACATTTGAGGTCGAACGGATTGGTGTTCCATTTGCTGTTAAATAAGAAGCTCCTCTACACACATTTTGCATTGCAAGAGTAACTACAAATGGTGGCATCCCAGTATAGGCAATAATAATTCCCGTAACCAATCCAGAAAGACAGCCCACTCCACAAGCCAAAATAACTGCTAGCGGGATTGGAACTTTTGCTTCTACCGCTTTTACAGCAATACATCCTGCAAGTGCTATAACAGAACCTACTGTTAGGTCTATTCCAGATATCAGAATAGCCATCATAACCCCAATTGAAATCATAGTATTAGTCGATATCTGACGCGCTACATTTATCCAATTGCCAACCGTAAGAAAACGATCGCTTGCAATTCCTAAAAATATAAACATGATAAGGAAAGCAGTAAGAATTCCAATATTTGTTTTTAGATATCTGACAACTGGATTTGCCGAATGCTGCTCCAATTTTTTAGTAATTATGCTCATTCTTCCACTCCTTCCTCAAAAGTTGCCAAATGCATTACCCGCTCCTGTGTTAACTCACTGTGGTCTAAAGTGCCAGTGACTCTTCCATTTCTCATAACCACCACCCGATCACACATATTCATGATTTCATTGAGGTCTGAGGAAATCATAACAATTGTAACTCCTTGCTGCGTCAATCTATCCATAATCTCATAAATATCTGCTTTTGCACCTACATCGACACCGCGGGTAGGTTCATCTAAAATTAATATCTTGGGGGCAGTCGCCAGCCATTTCCCAATTAGAACTTTTTGCTGATTACCACCTGACAATGTCCCTACTTTTTGCCCATAACCTGCTGTTTTTACTTTTAAAGATTTAACCGTATTCTCCGTAATTTCATTTTCTTTTCTGTGATTGACAAATCCTCTCTTTATAAATTTTTTAAGCACAGCCAGTGTTGTATTAAATAAAACTGTATTAATAAGTATTAACCCAAGTTTCTTTCGATCCTCCGGTACAAATACAATTCCTTTTCCAATCGTCTTGCTATAACTCATATTGCCTTGAAGATTTCTACAGATCTGCACCTCGCCAGACTGATATTTTCGAAAACCAACAACCGCTTGCATTAACTCACTTCTTCCGGCTCCAATCAGTCCCGAAAAACCAACAATTTCTCCAGCACGCGCTTCAAAAGAAATATTATATAGTAAATTACGTACTGATAAATCTTTAACTTTTAAAGTTATTTCTCCCGGCCTTCTAAAATTTCTTGTATAATAATTTTCAAGTTTCCTACCAACCATTAAATATACTAATTCATCTGCATTCGTTTCACTTGTTGCCTTAGTATCGATGTATTCCCCATCTCTTATGACAGTTATACGATCTGTAATTTCAAACAATTCAGACATTCTATGAGACACATATATGATTCCAACTCCTTCCTGCTTTAATTTTCGAATAATAGAAAACAAAATATTTACTTCACTATCCGATAAAGAAGATGTTGGTTCATCCATAACCAATATATTTGAATTCAATGACAATGCTTTTGCAATTTCAATCATTTGCTGCTGAGCAATGCTCAAATTTTTTACCAGCGTCATCGGATCCAGTTTCAGCCCAATTCGATCTAAGATTCTTTTTGCTTCAAGATTCATTTTCTTTTTGTCAATAGTAATTTTTTTCTTTAGTTCTCTCCCCATAAAGATATTTTCCGCTATTGTCATATAAGGAACCAAAACCAATTCCTGATGGATCACTGCAATCCCAGCATTGCGGGAATCCACAATGCTACCTATCGCGATTTTTACTCCATTAACAAATATTTCTCCACCGTTCGGAGGATATATTCCAGCAAGCACATTTATCAGAGTAGATTTTCCTGCTCCGTTTTCACCAAGCAGTGCATGAACTTCTCCTTTTCGCAAATCTAAAGATACATCTTTTAAAGCATGCACTCCAGGAAATTTTTTATCTATATGCTGCATTCTTAAAAGAACATTTTGTTCCAGATTTTTTGTAATGCCCAATCGTCGATACCTCCGTTCTCAACACTTTTTAATCGCCTGTTTCAGGTATCTTGCATGATTGTTTTAATTGGTATTCCTCGATGGAGCTAAAAGCCTCACCGAGGAAATACCTTACTCACACAAATAAACTATAGAAATATTTATTGTAAAATCTGGTTTCTGTTTACTGCCATCCATCAGTACCATATTCCTCTACATTTTCTGCATTGATCAGGAATGTTGGTACAACTGTATCCTTTTCTACTTCCTCACCAGCAAGTACTTTATAAGCCGCTTCTACCGCTAGCAAACCAATGTTGGCCGGAGATTGAGCACCCGTTCCGGACATAGTTCCTTCTGCAATCGCGGCTTTTCCTTCCGGTGAGCCGTCCACACCATAAACAAGAACCTCTCCAGTTCTATTTGCAGCTTCAATTGCCTGTACCGCACCAATTGCCTGCTGATCATTACAACAGAAGAAACCTCCTAAATCCTGATTAGCCTGCAAAATATCTTCTGCCAGCGGCAGAGAGACGCCTGTATCACCTTTTCCATCCAGCTTTGCTACAATTTCGTAATCCATATCTGCAATTGCTTCCTCAAATCCTTGCAAACGATAACGGTCTGTTTCTCCTGCTGGAGAATAAATAATTGCAATTTTACTTCCCGCTTCCAAATTTTCAGCCATATCTTCACCTACCACACGCCCGGCATTTACATTATCCGATGCTACCGTGGTCGTCACGTACTCATCATCTACAACCTTTGTATCAAACACAATAATAGGAACATCCTTTTCGTCCGCTGATACAAGTGCTGGTTTGATTGCTGTTGAATCAAACGGACACAAAAGAAGTACATCTATATCCTGAGTAAGCAAATCTTCCACCTGTTCTATTTGTTTCTGGGAATCGTTCTGGGGATCAACAGTAATCAATGTATCTCCATTCGCCTCTACTGTCTCTCTTACATTCTGCTCAATAAAATAAAAAAATGGATTATTCATAGTCGGTGGGCAAAAACCGAATACTTTTCCTTCTGAATCATCCGCCATAACAGGAAGTGCAATTCCTGCAGTCGATACCAGCATAGTAATTGCTAAAACAGTTGCCATGATTTTTTTCATTTTCATTGTAAATCCTCCCTTTTTGAAATTAAATTATTTTTAGTTTTAACAAAATTAATTTTGTTATTTAAAATAATACTACTAAATTAATTTTATGTCAATACATTTCCCCATGTCATTTTTCACAATTTTATCGTTTTTATATTGTTTAAATTAGATATTTACTTTTATATTTGTTTAATTTATAATCTTTTTTAACTCGTACATATTCTAAATAATATTTAAAGGAGATTTAAAATGAAAAAGTACAATCAAAAAACATTGACCCTAAACAACGGAACCGAAATACCTGTAATTGGATTTGGAACCTATCAAATACCAAACGGTTCAACAACTTCGAAAACAGTTGCTGACGCTTTGTCATGTGGTTATCGACATATTGATTGTGCATCAGCCTATGATAATCAAAAAAGTGTAGGCCAAGGAATAAAAAACAGCGGTGTTAACCGAGACGAAATCTTTATAACTAGTAAAGTTTGGATAACAGATATGTCCTATCAAAATACCATTCAGGCATGCCACAAAACGCTAAAAGAATTGTCCCTAGATTACCTGGATCTATATATCATCCATTGGCCAAAACCAAATTCAAGAGAATGCTTTCAAGCGCTCCAATATCTTTATGAGCAAAAACTTGTACGCGCTATTGGCATCAGTAATTTCAAACCGCATCATATAACCGATTTTATCGAAGGCGAATCTATTTCTCCGGCAATTAACCAAATTGAATGTCACCCTTATTTACAGCAGGAAGAAACTATATCATACTGCCATCAGCATAATATTGCAATTACTGCCCATTCACCTTTTATGGAAGGAAAAATGTTTACAGTTCCCCTCCTTGCTGAAATTGCGAAAAAATATAATAAGTCAATTGCTCAAATAACTCTACGCTGGAATTATCAACGAGGCATTGTCACCATACCAAAATCTGTAAACCGGTCTCGTATGGAAGAAAATTTCAATATTTTTGATTTTTCTTTAGATCAAGAAGATATGCTTAAAATTAAGTGTCTGGAAACTGGCGAAAGGAGTGCCCCTGATCCCGATCATATGCCATTTTAATTCTAAACGCTTTCACCCCGGCAAATAAACGTCGGGGTGAATTTATTGCAACAACAGCAGCTCAGAATGTCTCCCGGTGCACCTTTCCCTCCGGCATCTCTCCGATGTGATGCGGCGCCGGATGGTTCAGCGGCATGCCCAGAGACAGGATCGCCTCCAGTTTATAATGCTCCGGAAATTTCAGCAGTTCCCGCAGATAATCCTCGGCCGTCCTGCCGTCAACCGCCTCGCGCAGGCGTCCCTGAATCCAGCAGCTTCCGATCCCGAGGCTGTCCGCCATCAGGTGCATGTTTGCCATCGCCACGGAGCAGTCTTCCACCCACACATCGCTCTTGTCGGAATCCCCGAGCACCACGACGGCAGCGGCCGCTTCCTCCAGCATGTTCGCACCGGCCGCCCGGCACTGCGTCATCGCGCGGAGCGTTTCCGGATTGCAGACTACGATAAACTCCCACGGGCGGATGGCCTTGCCGGAAGCCGACAGCATCCCCGCCTCCAGAATCAGATCCATCTTTTCCTGCGGAATCCCGTCCTGCGTATAGGTGCGCACGCTGCGGCGGTTTCTCATCATTTCGATCAACTGCATGTTTCATTCCTTCTTTCTATTATATATGTGTTTTCAAAATCCCTGTCCTGTAAAGCGCACTCTCTGTCCTGCAAAGCGTACTCTCTATCTGAATTATGCAGGAAATCCACCGCCACGTCAATCAAAATCTGCAATATGGTTCAATTCAGAAAGTTCAGATACCGGAAAGAAATTTTCCACCGTTTCGGCTGCCGCAGCAGGCTCTCATACTCCTCGGCGCTCAGAAGCTCCCGCAGTCTAGCCATGCTCCCGTCCGGCAACACTGCGTGCAGACAGTCGGAAAAACACAGGCCCGGGTACAGCACGCACCACCAGTTCTGCCCCTGCGCCTCGCCCAGACGGATGCGCAGGGCCTCGTACCAGCCGGCCGGAAACGTGCAGCTTCCGTAGCTGCGTTCTGGGAAATAACAGCGTTCCACTGAGGCCTCGGCATGGTAAGGCATCCCCTGCTCCGCCAGCACCTGATCGGCAATGCCGGCGATCTGACGCAGATGTGTTTTCAAAAAGTCACATTTTGCATTTTTCTCTTTTTGCCTGTCATAACCGCTGTCCAATCCGGAAAGTGCTTTCTCATTTTCGCGGCTGACTCCGGCTTTGTATCCGATTTCGGCTCCAGTTTCATATCCGATTTCGTGTCCGGTTTCCACTTCACGGATTTCGGCATCCGCCCCGCTCCCCGTAAATCCCGGTTCCGCATCCAGCCACTCCAGCACCGCGTCCCGCACCTTATATTTCACCGCCTGATCTCTCTCGCTGTCGCTGTTCGCCAATACATGAAACCGCAGCACCTCCTCCGCAATTCCCTGCTGCAGCGTGTTCCTGTGCGCCGCCGAAACGCCGAAATTCAGCGCCAGCCCGCACAGCAGCGTGACCGCAACTGAAAAAAAAACGCTTTTCCCAGCCGAAAATCTGCTTCCTTTTATCTTGTTTTCTTCTATCTTGTTTTCCTTTATCCTGCTTTCCTTTATCTTACTTTCCTTTATCCTGATTTTCTTTCTCATCTTCATCATAAAAGGCAACCCTCCTGTCAATCAGAAGTGTTGCCTTTCTTTTCCAAAATAATCCAAAGATGACTTAATGACTCACCCAAACATGAAGAAGTAATTGGGCAGGGGCCCATGAATTCCGAATGTTGGGCAGGATTGTGAAAGTGCGAAGCACGGAACAATCCGTATGGCATCATTCGACACTAACATATAACAAATATCATTTCAGCGCCCGCAGAGCCTCCAGAGCCGCCTCCAGGTGCGGGCTCATCACCTGTGCGAACGCGCCCTCGTCCGCGCGCTGCGCAATCTCCGGTTCGATCGGAATCCTGCCCAGCACCGGCACGTTCATCTTCTGTGAAACCTCGTCGATTCTGCTCTTGCCGAAGACGGAAATCTCTTTGCCGCAGTCCGGGCAGACCAGATAGCTGTAGTTTTCGACCAGGCCAAGCACCGGAATGTTCATCGTCGCCGCCATGTTGTAAGCCTTTTTCACGATCAGCTCCACCAGCTCCTGCGGCGAGGTCACGATCACAATCCCGTCGACCGGAATCGACTGGAACACCGTCAGCGGCACATCGCCGGTTCCCGGAGGCAGGTCGACCAGCAGATAATCCAGCTCACCCCAGATCACGTCCTTCCAGAACTGCTTCACCACACCGGCCAGCACCGGGCCGCGCCAGATCACTGGAGCCTCCGGATCCGGCATCAACAGGTTGATCGACATGATTTTGACGTCATTCTCCGCCAGCACCGGGTACATGCCCTCCTCGTCGGCACCCGCCATTCCGGTCAGGCCGTACATCCGCGGGATGGACGGGCCGGTGATGTCCGCGTCCATGATGCCCACGCGATACCCGCGTGCCGCCAGCAGATTCGCCAGGGACGCCGTCACCATCGACTTGCCGACGCCGCCCTTTCCGCTGACTACGCCGATCACGTGTTTTATCTCCGAATAAACATTCAATTCCTCCAAAAAGCTCTGCGGCTGCTGTGCGCTCGGGCATCCCTCGCAGCTCGATCTTCCGCAGCTTGTATTGCTGCACGATTTTTCCGCCATACCGGCACCTCCCAAACTGGAAATTTCACAGATATCTGCAATATCTTCCTTATTCTAAATCAAACGCCTGTATTTCGCAAGGGTAATTTCCCGCCGGAAATTCCACGCTGAAAATGTTGCGCGGCAGCCTCTCCCGTCACAAGTTTTTTCGGGAATTTCCTTTTGCAAATTTTCTCAGAAGTCTCCCGGCAAATAAATTTTTCAAAAATCAGAAATTCCCCGGCAAACGAATTATCTCTCAGAAATTCGCGCTGTCGTCCTCCAGCAGCCTGCGCAGGTAGCGCCCGACCACGCGCGAAAAGCTGTCGATGCTGCGGACATAGGCGAAATCCTTGCCGAAAATCTTTTTCTCGGCCATCAGGTCTTTTTCTTTTCCCGTAAACACGCCCAGCACGCAGACGCCGCTGCCGCGCAGCTTCCGCACCTCGAAGGCCGTGTCCTGCACCGCATAATCCCCGAAATAGGGCCGCGGATTGCGGCTGTTCGGGCGGTTAACGATGATGTCGTTGGGCCTGCCGTCGCTGAGCACGATCAGAATCTTGCCCTCCTCGCCGCGCTGCAGCAGGGAATCCCCGACGGCGCGGATCGCCAGGCCGTCCCGGTTGTTCGACGAAGTCACATAATCGAGAATGTGCAGGTTGTCCTCCCGCGGCGCATCGTACTCGCGGAAACGCTGCAGAATCGTGTAGTCCCAGAAGCTGCAGAAGCTGGTGATCCGGTGCGGCACATGATTGTTGCTCAGCGCCTCGCTGATGATGTAGGCCTGCAGGGCCACCTGCCCCTGGCGGTCGCGCTGGGAGCCGCTGGCGTCCATCAGGATGTCGACCGCAAACTCCGAAACGTTGCGCTTGATCGTCTTCACAAACAGCCTACCCGGGTCGTCGCTGCGCCCGACCTTCCACAGAAGCCGGGGCACAATCGTCCCCGACCAGGAGTTCATCTCCTCCGGCTCGCTGCGCCGGTGCAGAGAGCGCTGCAGCTCGTCCGTGAGGTGCTCAATGCTGCGCGCCAGCATATTCCGGCTGTTGCGAAACAGCACGCGGTTTTTCTCCGAATGCCGGCGGGCATTTACAAACTGCGCGTTCGCCAGCACCGGATTTCGCAGCACCCCGTCCGTAAAATAAAGGCTGCAGTCGGCGTGGGCGCCGCGGCACAGCCGCTGGTTGAGGCGTTTTTGCTCCTGTTCCGTGAGGTAAGACTTGCCATAATTCAACTCGATGTAGGAATACATTTTCGCGGCCGCCTCCTCGGTGATCAGGATCACTTTCCGCTCGCCCGGGCCGCGCTTTTTTTCTTCCTCTCCGCTGTCCTGCTCCTCCTGCAGCGTCACCACCTGACTGTTCATCTTGTTCAGGTAGCGCTCCAGGAGATCCTCGGTCATCTCCTCCTCCAGATAATCGTTCCAGTTAAATTCCCGCAAATCCTCGGCGGTCACTGCCAGCACGTGCTCCAGGCCGCCGTGCTTGCGGACAAAACTGCGGTCGATCAGCGTATTGTACAGCTCGTCGGTAGCACGGATCAGGTCCATGACGTCTTCCGCATCCTCCAGCGAGACAATCCGCTGCACCGCCTCCTCCAGACGCTTCCCGCAGTGCCAGTCTCCGTTCAGATAACCGCGCAACAGCGCGATCTTGATCTGGCCCGGCAGCGAGGCGCTCATGCGCTGAAAGGACAGATCGAGCAGGTCCTGAAACGCTTTTCGCCGCAACTCCGGCACGCCCGGACGCTCCGCGGCGATTTTGCGGTAAACGGCCGCGTCCACGCAGAGCTGCGCCAGCTCGGTCAGCGGCTGCTCATCGGCCCCGTAATACACCTTCTTGACCAGATACAGAGCCAGCTTGTCGCGGTCAAAAAAGCGCGCAAAGGCCCCCTGCTTGACCGCGTCATACATGGAAATATATTTTGAGCGGCTCCAGGATTCCATGTCGGGCTTCGTGTCCAGCCGGTAATCGCCGCTGACCGTCCACATCAGGTTCCGTATCCGGTTTTCCGCCTCAACCTGAAGCTCTTCCGCCTCATATTGTTCCATCGCCTGCATCCTTTCCGCTCTGTCTCTGAATATTTCCGAAAGTTTCTTCCGCAATCCGTATTTCCCTGGGCCTCTTTCACGATCCGTATTCCCTGGCAGTCTTTTTTACGATCTGCATTCTCTGGCAGTCTCTTTCACGATCTGCATTCTCTGGCAGTCTCTTTCACGATCCGTATTCTCTGGCAGTCTCTTTCACGATCTGCATTCTCCGAAAACTTCTTTCGCGATTTACATTCCCGGCAATCCCTTTTATGATCCGCATTCTGCCCTATATCTCGCATTCCCGGCCCTAGCGGTCGAATATTTCCGCCGGCGTCCAGCTCTCGGGAATCCGCGTCATCACGATGTCCTCCACGATCTCGCGTTCAAACAGATCGAAGCTCTTGTTGACGATGCCCATGCGGATAGCCAGCCGCGGGGCCAGCCCGGCGCGCACCGTCCGCAGCGCCCCGATCAGGCCGCGCAAATCCAGAGGTTTGGTGGAAATCTCGTTGTTGTCGGCCTTGGTCTGCAGGTCCAGGAACAGCCCGCACACTTGGCACAGGCCCTCCTCGCGGAAATCTGAAAACAGGTTCTGCAGAATCTGCCGCAGCGTCTCCCCGGTGACCGGCGGCATCTCAATGACGAGGAACCGCGACACCAGCGCCTCGTTGAGTTCACGCGTCCCGGCGTAGCCATAATTCATGGTGCCGATGAAGCGCGCCGCCTCGTGCAGACGAATCTTTTCATAACCCGGAATATCGAGGATGCGCCGGTAGTCGAGCGTTGCGTGCAGCACGGAAACGGCGTCGTTTTTCGCCATGTTGACCTCGTCGAAAATGCCGAAGCCGCCGCTGACCGCACAGTCATAGACCGGGCCGGTGCGCAGCTGCACTTCGTTGTCGCGGAACGTATCGGTACCGATCAATGCGCCGCTGTCCATATTGACGTGGAACGATATATTCCACGACGGGCGGCCGAACACATAGGCAAGATTCTCCGCCAGGATATTTTTTCCGGTCGCCTTGGTGCCGGTCAGCAGGATGTTTTCTCCCTGCAGCAGCGCCGCGGCCGCCATCTCAAAGGTCTCTTTTCCAAAATACGGCAGCAGCGGCTCTGTGATGCGTTCCCGCAGCGCTTCCTCCACCGGATAACGCTGCCGGAAATCCTCGATCGCCTGCAGAAGTCCCGGATTTACCTGCTGCTCCTGCAGCGACTGAAAAATTCTGTCCATAGTATCTGTCTCCTGTCTTTATGCAATGTCATATTATTCATGCCGTTCCTACGCTCAGATTTCGGTAAACGAATAGCGCTCCTTGATCCCCGAAGCGGTAATATCGTACACGATCGTGCCGTCCTCCTGCACCGTCTTGTCGAAGGTCACTTCCCTGCCCTTGAATTTATCCTGCAAAAACGCATCGATGTCCTCAATCTCCAGCTCCTCGATAAACACGTCGCGCATCTGATTGTTTGCGCATTTGTTGAATATTTCCCACACGGTCTCATAACATTTCATGGCTGCCGCCCCTCCTGCTTTCTCTTTCTCTTGTTTCTCCTGCCTTCATTTTGTCTGTTTTTTCGTCTGTTCCTGCTGCGCTTACTTTTGTCTCACCTGCGTTTGACCCGCTTACTCTTAGCCTGCTTGCACTTATCCTGCTTATTCCTGTCTCATTTACACCTGTTCTGCTTACTCTTATCTCACTTACACCTGTCCTGCTTACTCTTATCTCACTTGCGCTTGTCTTGCTTTTCCTTATTTCACTTACTTTTGTTTCGTCTGTTCCTATACAGTTTCCTTCAATTTCTCCGCCCGCAGCTTCATGAGCTCGTCCAGCAGCTGCACGGCCACCTCTTCCTTCGTCATCAACTCCAGCGCACGCGCTCCCTGCGCGGAGATCAGCGTCACCACATTGGTGTCCGTGCCGAAGCCAGCGCCCGCGACCCGGACGTTGTTGGCCGCGATCAGGTCGAGGTTTTTCTGCTCCAGCTTCCGGCGCGCATGCTCCTCCATCTGTTCGGTCTCCATCGCAAAGCCGCACAGCACCTGCCGCGGACCCTTGTGCTCCCCGAGCCACGCCAGAATATCGGCGGTGCGCGCAAGCGGTATCTGCAGCTCCGAATCACTCTTTTTCAATTTGTGATCTGCGGCTGCAAGCGGCCGGTAATCGGCCACCGCCGCCGCCTTGACGATGATATCCTGCTGCGCCGCGCGCGCGGTCACCGCCTCGAACATCTCCTGCGCCGAAGTCACCGGCACCAGCTCCACGCCCTCCGGCGCCGTCAGCGCGGTGCGTCCGCTCACCAGTGTCACCTGCGCGCCGCGCATCCGGCAGACGCGGGCGATCGCATAGCCCATTTTTCCGCTCGAATGGTTGGAGAGGAAGCGCACGGGGTCGATCGCCTCGATCGTCGGCCCGGCTGTCACCAGCACGCGCAGTCCCGCCATATCCTTTTCAAACGCAATCTCGTTCAGAACATGCTGCAGAATCAGCCCCTCGTCCGGGAACTTGCCACGGCCCACGTCGCCGCACGCCAGCCGGCCGCACGCCGGCTCGATCACCTGCCACCCGTAGCGGCGGAGCGTGTCCTCGTTGTCCCGCGTCGCCGGGTTTTCGTACATGCGCGTGTTCATAGCCGGGGCGATCAGCTTCGGACACTCGCAGGCCAGAAGCGTCGTCGTCAGCATATCGTCCGCCAGCCCGTGCGCCAGCTTCGCCATGACGTTGGCCGTCGCCGGGGCCACCAGCGCCAGGTCGGCGCGCTTCGCCAGCTCCACGTGGCCGACCTGAAACTCAAAATTGCGGTCGAACGTGTCCGTCAGGCACTTGTTCGCCGTCAGCGTCTCAAAGGTCACCGGCGTGATGAACTGCATGGCGTTTTTCGTCATAATCACATGCACATCCGCATGCTGTTTTTTCAAAAGGCTGGCCAGGTTCGCCGCCTTGTAGGCGGCAATGCTCCCGGTCACGCCCAGAATCACGGTTTTTCCTCTCAGCATCACAGCCTCCTGTCCGCCCACAGCAGCCGCCCGTCCTCAAACGACGCCTCCAGCCGTCCGCTGTCTTTCAGCCAGGACAGATAGGAGCGCACGGTGCTGCCAGCCAGCGCATACTGTTCAAAATTCATCGTCAGCCCGTAATCGCCAAACAGCTGCCGCAGAATCTCCTCAAAGCACAGCGGCTCCCGGCAGAGGCCGGTGATCTTCTCCGCGATCTCCCATACCTTGTCGATGTTGTACTGCGCCAGCGGCGCAATCTCCTCCGCGGCCGCGGCGTGCGCCGGGACAAACAGCGCGGCCTTCATCTCCTTCACCCGCTCCAGGGTCTGAAGGTAGGCGGCCACGTCATAGATAAAGCTGATCTGGTACTTGTCCAGCGTCTCCCGGCTCGAAAGACAATCCGCCAGGTACACGACATCGTCCGCGGTGCGGAACCCGACCATGTCAAAGAAATGCCCCGGCAGCGAAATCAGCTCCATCCCCTCCGGCAGGCACTCCGGCGTCAGCGGCGTGGCCTGGCTCTCCTGCGCCAGCAGGAATTTGTGCCGCAGCTCCTTCGGCGGGAATCCTCCGTATAAAAATGCAGGCTCAAGAATAGGGTGATTTGTGAAATCACAGTCGATGCCGGGCGCGTAAATGTCACATTTTGTCTGCCCCTGCAAATATTTATTGCCGCCGATATGATCAGCGTTGGAATGCGTATTGTAAATCGCTTTCAGGCGCCAGCCGTTCCGATCCAGAATCTGCCGGATTTTGCGGCCCGCTTCCTTGTCGCTGCCGCTGTCGATCAGGCACACGTCCGTCTCATTCAGGCGAAACAACCCGATCTTCGCCGGGCTCTGTATATAGAAGCTGTTCGCTCCCACCTGCTCCAGTTCGTACATCCGAAATTCTCATCCTCTCTGCTTTCTCCGTGCAGCCCGCCCGTGCCCGCGAACCGCGGCAGGTTCTTATGCAGACATAAGACCGCCTCAGCCGGACGGCGCGTGAACTGTAAGACGAGTATAACGGATTTTTGCAAAAAATACAATAAAGGATTGTCCAAACCGAAAAAGCGTGCTATACTGCCGGTGTATTGTATCCCGAAGAGAAAAACGGAAGGCTTCGGGCGGACACAGAATGTCGGATACTGTACCCTCGCGGACAGTAATCAGCGGCATTTCCGGCGCCGGCATCGGTACGCCGGGTGTTCGCCTTGCATCGCCGGTCCGCATTTTCTCAGTACGGCGTTCGCCGGACAGCCGGATCAACCATGAAAGCAGACGACAGCTCGCGCAGCTTTTGACGGTTCGGCACAGTTCTTGACGGTATGCCGCGCCAGACGGGAATAATAACAAGGAGGAAAACATATGAACAAGAAAATCACCATCCCGCAACTCGTCATTCTCGGTCTGATGACCGCCATTCTGCTGCTCATGGCCTACACCCCGCTCGGATATCTGAATATCGGTCCGCTCGCCATCACCTTTAACGTGATTCCGGTAGCCATCGCGGCCATCACGGTCGGCCCGCTCGGCGGCGCCATCGCCGGCGGCGTGTTCGGACTTACCAGCTTTCTGCAGTGCATCGGCGTGGGCGGCACCAGCGCCATGGGCGTCATTCTGTTCGGCATCAATCCGGTCTTCGCCTTTGTGCAGCGCTTCGTGCCCCGCGTGCTCGACGGCTTCCTGCTCGGCTATCTTTTCCGGATCGTGCGCAGGTTCTCCAACGTGTCCCTGGCCTGCATGGTCACCGGCTTTTTCTCCGCGTTCCTGAACACGCTGTTCTTCATGAGCGCGCTCATCTTCCTGTTCGGCAACACCGAATACATGCAGGAGCTGATCGGAGGCAAAAATATCATTCTCTTCGTCTGCGGCTTCGTCGGCATCAACGCGGTCTTTGAAATGGCCGCTTCGACGATAATCACCGGCGCGGTCGGCCTGGCGCTCTACAAAGCGCGCTTCGTACCCGCGGCCGGAAAAGCGGTCGGAACCACGCGCACCGCATAACATCTGGAAGGAAACGCAAAAATACCGCCGCAATCATCAGAGAAATGTCTCTTATGCTTTGCGGCGGTTCTTTTAAAGGAGGATATGCTTATGGTCCTGGCGGTTGACATCGGAAACTCAAACATCGTGCTCGGCTGTTTTGAAAATGAAAAAATTCATTTTATCGAACGTCTTTCCACCAATCAGAACTCGACAGCGCTGGAATACACGGTGCTGATCAAGAACATCCTGGAGCTGAACCAGATGAGCCACCTCTCGTTTGAGGGCGGCATCATTTCCTCGGTCGTGCCCCCGGTAACGCAGACGGTCAAGGACGCGATGGTGCGCCTGACGCAGAAGCCGGTCATGGTCGTCGGCCCCGGCATCCGCTCCGGACTCAAAATCATGCTCGACAATCCGGCCCAGCTCGGCAGCGACCGGGTCGCCGACGCAGTCGCCGCCATCCACGATTATCCCTGTCCATTGATCATCATCGATATGGGCACCGCGACGACAATCTCCGTGATCGACCGCAACAAAAGCTTTCTCGGCGGCATGATCATCCCGGGCCTGCGCGCCTCGCTCGACTCGCTGACGATGCGCACCTCGCAGCTGCCCCGGATCAGCCTCGATCCGCCCAGGCGGGTGATCGGCACCAACACCGTCGACTGCATGCGCAGCGGCATCATTTACAGCACCGCCGCCAGCATCGACGGCTCCATCGACCGCATCGAGGAGGAGCTCGGCGAGCCGTGCACCCTCGTCTCCACCGGCGGCATGGCCAACACCATCATCCCTTTCTGCCGCCGCGACATCATCATCGACGACTCGCTGCTGCTGAAAGGGCTGATGATTATCTACAACAAAAACAATGCCAGAGCCAAAAATTCCTGACATGAAACGGCCCGCAGCACGGCGGCGCGCAGGGCCGGACGCTCAGATCGCGCGCGTCGCCTCCCGCAGCCACGCCTGTTCCTCCGCATCGAGGTAAGGCGAAATTTTCTCATACACCAGCGCGTGATAGTCGTTGAGCAATTCGCGCTCCTGCGCGCTCATCTGCTCCGGCGCCACCGCATCGAGGTCGAACGGCACAAGGGTCAGGTATTCAAAGCGCAGGAACTGGCCGTAAGCGGTTTTCTCCGCCTTCTGGCAGACCAGCAGGTTCTCATGCCGGATGCCAAACGCGCCCTCCTGATAGTAGCCGGGTTCGTCGGAGGTAATCATGCCCTCCTCCATCACCGCGCTCTCGCCGCGCTGCGCGAAGCGGTTCGGCCCCTCGTGCACGTTCAGGCAGTAGCCGACGCCGTGACCGGTGCCGTGGTTGAAATTCACGCCCAGCTCCCACAGCGGCAGGCGCGCCAGGCAGTCCAGATTCAGCCCCGTCGTCCCATGCGGGAAACGGGCCGCGGCCAGATGCAGCGCGCCGCGCAGCACCGCCGTAAAGTATTTCTTTTCTTCTTCCGTCACCGGGCCCACGGCAATCGTCCGCGTGATGTCCGTCGACCCCTCCAGATAGTGTCCCCCCGTATCCGCCAGCACAAATCCGTGCGGCTCAACGGCAATGTCGGTCTCCGGCGTCGCCGAGTAATGCACGATGGCCCCGTGCGCCCCGTAGGAAATGATCGGGTCAAAGCTGTCTCCGAGAAAATGCTCCTGCTGGCTGCGCAGCTCATGCAGATGCCGGGAAGCCGACAGCTCGGTGACCGGCATTTCCCCCACGTTCTGCTTCAGCCAGAAGATAAACCGGGTCACGGCCACGCCGTCCTTGATGTGGGCGATGCGCTCGTTGGCGACCTCCGTCTCATTCTTGATTGCCTTGGCCAGAATCGTCGGATTCTGCCGGTTCACCACCTGCGCCGCGCTTTCCACACGCCGCGCCAGCAGGTAATTGACCCGCTTCTTGTCCAGCAGCACCTTTTTGCCGGCGAGCACCTCTCCGGCCTGCTCATAGACCGCCTCGTACGGCAGCAGCCGCACCTGCGCCCCGGCCAGCGTCCGCCGCAGCGCTTCGGAAAACGCGGTTTCCCGCGCAAACAGCAGAATCTCCTGCTGCGTCAAAATCAGGTAGGCCAGCGCCACCGGGCAGTTGCGGACGTCGCCGCCGCGGATGTTCAGCAGCCACGCGATATCGTCGAGGGAGGTCAGAAGAAACGCCTCCGCGCCCTCCTTTTCCAGCTCTTTCCGCAGCTGCGCGCATTTGTCCTCGCGCGATTTTCCGCACCACTCCAGCGCCAGCTCCGAAACCGGCTCGCAGGAAAGCGGCGGGCGGTCCGCCCAGATCTCCCCGATCAGGTCTTCCTCCCACTTTGCCGCAACGCCCTGCTGCTCCAGCTCCCGGATCAGCTTCTCCGCGCGCTCCGCCGTGACAGTCCGCCCGTCAAATCCAAGGCATTCGCCCTTTTTCAGATGTTCTTTCAAAAACTCGTCCACCTCCGGCACGCCCGGCTCGCCCATGCGGAACAGCTCCACGCCGCTGCCCGCAAGCTGCTGCTTCGCCTGAATGAAATAGCGCCCGTCCGTCCACAGCCCGGCGCCGTCCGCCCAGATCACGGCCGTCCCCGCGGAGCCCGTGAAACCGGTGATATAATGCCTGCACTTAAAATGCTCGCCCACATACTCAGAGGTGTGATAATCGTCCGTCGGCACCAGATAAACGTCGATGCCCTTCTGCCGCATCAGCGCACGCAACGCCTGCAGGCGGTCCTTTATTTCCATGCCCATACTGTCTTCTCCTTTGTCCTGACGGATACCGCAAAATGCCGGCCGCCCGGATTTCACAAGTGCAGAGAAATCCGCGGTATCCGAAGGCAACCTGTTATTACCGGCGTGTCCAGTATAACATGGAAAAATTTTTTACACAATACATACCATGCACCGCAATTTTCGTGTGCCTGCATGAAGTTACTGTTCACACGTCCCATCAAGGCTCTATATTTTATTGTGCAAGATGCTGAAAATAAAATTTATACTATCCACA
>CANRIG010000070.1 GCA_947630595.1 uncultured Lachnospiraceae bacterium
TGCAGTAACAAAAATGGGAAAAACAGGACCCTTTCCTGATGCCAAAAAGGCAGAGCTGAGACGGGAGGCCATTCGGTAAAATGCCGGAGGCCTCCCGCCTCTCATTCTCAGACAGCAGTTTGCCGGCCGGCAGCCTGGCCGGTGTGAAAGCGCAGAAAATCGGCGGCGTTTGTTTGTACCGCTTGATATTTTCGGACAGATCATTTAAAATAAAATTCATAACAAGATCGAAGCATGGCCTGCGTTCCTCAGCCGGAATTCAGGCCAATGACGAAGACGTGTACCGTCTGTGCCAGAATGTGGAGAGGTGATGGAGATGTTTTCAGGGGAACCGCGTATTCCTGACCGGAATACCGTATAATACATGATCAACGAGATGCAGGCCGGCATTGGCGGAAAAAGGGCTGATATTTGTCATCCAAAATCTTGAGCAGCGCATTACCGGGCTTGAGAAGCAGCTGAACAGGTAACATTCCGAAACGCATTTCTGAATACATATGATAAAAATAAGGAGAATCGTAAAATGAAGAGAATAAATGTAAAATGGAAACGCGCAATGGCGATTTTGCTGACGGCGGCTATGCTTCTGCAGAACGGCATCGTGACCAGTGCGGGCGAGATGTCGACTGAGAACGGGGCTATGAACGTGTCGAATACGGATGACGAGCAGGCAAGATTGCAGAGCGAAGCGGAAAGAATCGCGGCGGAACAAAGCGAGGCGGCAAGAATCGCAGCGGAACAAAGCGAAGCGTTAAGACTGCAGAGCGAAGCAGAATCCAGCGCTGAAAGCGAGGCGGAATCCAACAGGCAGAGCGAAGCGGAATCCAATGCCGAGCAGGCAAGGCTGCAGAGCGAAGCGGAATCCAGCGCCGAAAGCGAAGCCGAATCCAACAGGCAGAGCGAAGCGGAATCCAATGCCGAGCAGGCAAGACTGCAGAGCGAAGCCGAATCCAACAGGCAAAGCGAAATGGAGTCCAGCGCGGAGAGCGAGAGACTGAGGAACGAAGCAGAGTCCAGTGCGCAGAGCGAAAACGCAAGGAAACAGAGCGAAGCCGAAAGCAGCGCGAAAGCCGGGAGCGAAGCGGAATCCAGACGCCAGAGCGAGGCGGAAAGCCAGGCGGCGGCCGACGCGGCGGCAAACGCGCAGAACAATGCGGAACAGCCCACGCCGAATGAGACCCAGCCGGGCCCAGAGGACGGGACGGCAGAGGAAACGGAGACGGAGGAGCCGAGCGGGGCTGAAAAAGAAACCGAGAAAATCACCTACCGCATCAGGTTCGGCGCGAATGCCGGCGAACACGGCACGATCCGCGTCAGGAACGAGGGAGGCATCGAGCAGGACATTGCGATCGGGGATTATTATAAGGAAGTAGAGAAAAATGGCACGTTCGTATTCAAGGTAGTGCCGGACGAAGGCTACAGGGTAGACCATGTGATGGTCGAGGACAAGGAAGTGCCGAAGACCGGAAACGAGGAAAAGAATGAATACAGGGTCGAGTATACTGTAAAGAATATTGAGATCAATGTTTCCTATCTGGAAATCACGGACGAGACGGAGCTGGAATTCGAGAATACGGAACAGGAATTTACGGTAGATTTTCATGAGTCGGTTCTGGAAGCAGGCGCGGAAGCTTATCTGAACGGCACGGAGGGTACGAACCACTCCTGGATGGCTCTCGCGGGCGGCCCGGTGGAAGTCCTGAGCGACAGTACCGGAGCGCTCGGCCATATCCGTGCGGTAAAAGAAGGAACCGCATTCGTCTCTCACAGCTACAAGGTGAAAGGTAACGTTTCGTATGAAGAAACCTTTACCGTGAAAGTGACGGCGGCCGAAGAAGCTGCAGAAATGCCGGCCCTGTCCGCAAGTGAGACCATCGGCGGCGTGAACGTTACGGTATCGGCGGCAGAGGGCGCGCTTCCGATCGGAACAAAGATAACAATCACGGAAGCCGAGCCGGTGGAAGGCGCGGTATCGGAAATCAAGAACAGCGTAGAGGAGGATTTGGAGATTACCGGCAGTTCTGCGGTGAGAGTCGTTCTGAAAGATCAGAACGGCGAAAAGATAGAACCGAATGGTCCGGTAAATGTCACATTTGACGGCGTGGCTTCGGAAGAAGGCGCGTTACTTGGCGCGGTTTACCAGAAGGAAAGCGCAGGAAATGAGATTGCGACCGCGGAGGCAGGAAAACCGATCAGCCTGACGCAGGAGAACGCAAATGCGAGGTATTCGCTGATGAGCTTCGGGCCTGCGCTGCCCACGATTTCCGGGCCGACGGAGGCTGCGCTTGGCGGAACGAAGTCTGAGCTTGAGACAGAGGCGGAGTCTGAGACGGAAACCGAGCTTGAGACAGAGGCGGAGCCTGAGACGGAAACCGAGCTTGAGACAGAGACGGAGCCTGAGACGGAAACTGAGCTTGAGACAGAGCTTGAGACAGAGACGGAGTCTGAGACGGAAACTGAGTCTGAAACAGAGGAAGTTGATACAAAGGTTTATGTGTTGCATATCACTCATGTACTGAATACCGGTACAGTCGGAAGTTTTCAGGATATGGAGGAAATCAGCCTGTCGGCAGATGATTTTGTGGACGGCAGCTACAATGTGCTCCAGAAGGCATACCAGCGTGAGGGTATGGTAGTGACGACTCCGGAGCTGACAATCGCAAAGAGCGATTTCTATGACTATGGCAGGTATGCAGAGGGTGCGACGACCATCGAGTACGGCGTAGCGGATGGTTATGTGGCAAAACGCCGTAGCCAGAATGGTATCATGCTGATGTCGGCTTATCAGGGCACGATGGATGCTGTGGATTTTACTCCGGTAAAACAGATTTCTGTTCAGGTAAAGGTATTTGTCAATAATGTGCTGGTAGAGACAGAGACAATTGCTCAGAATGAAGAAAATGGAAGTTTTCCGTTTACTTACAAGGTAGATGAAAAGTATCTGGGCTATACCTTTGATAGAATTGATCCGGAGAGTAATTTTAAATATGAAACAGGAACAGTCACTGGCAATGGGTTGACAGAACGGACAGACCCATATGTAGTGAGTGTCTATTTGACTGCGCCTACTGTAGAGTATACTGTTGAGTATAAAGACACAGATGGAAATAAAGTGCATGAATCAACGACAGACTCTGGTGTCGTCGGAGAGATGACTGCAGCTGAGCCGCTGGAAATTGAGCATTATGTTGTCTCGGATTATACGGATGTTGTCATAAAGGAAACCGGTACAGTGGTAACTGTTATGTACGAGCCGGAGACCTATCACGTTGTTTATGATACGAATGGCGGTTCCTACGTAAGTCCGAAGAGTGGGAAGTATCAGGAAGAAGTTGAGGTGTATAAAGAAGCTCGGACCTTAACCTGCAGAAAAGACGAACATACACATACTTGGGATTGCGACTGGTCTTGGGGAAGGTGGCAGTGTGGAAAAGAAGCACATACACATAATAATAAATGTTATACAAATGGATTGGATCCTCTTCCAACCAGACAGGGCTACACGTTCGATGGCTGGTATTCCGATCCGGGCTGCACAGAACCTGCGCCGACAGAGGTTACTCTGAAAGCAGATGTGACGGTCTATGCGAAGTGGGTAGCACAGGATGCCAATTATACTGTGGTATATTTGAAAGAAATGCTGACAGACAGGAATGAGTCATACTATGTATATGAGAGTTCAGTAAAGAAGAGCGCAAAAGTAAATGAGTCTGTGACAGCAATGGCAGGAAAGGCGCCGGCTTATTATACAAATGGTAGTGCTGGAGACGGTGACGGTAAAAATGGCACAGCAACCGTGGCTGCTGATGGGTCTACGGTAGTCTATTATCATTATAATTTGAATGAGTATACGTACACTTTCAATATTAATAATAGGAATGCGACGCTTGATATCGGTGGCAAAAAATATACAGGAGACCAATATACTTTAAAGGTAAAACTGGGGATGAATATTGCCAGTAAGTGGCCCAATAAAGGCAATTTTACTCCGCCAAATCAAAGTAACAGATTTAATGGTTGGGATCCCAGCCACACGGATACAAACTATGTAACGAAAAGATACATAGTTACGGAAGAAATGCTGCCGAAAAATGGAACAGATGTTACATTTACAGGACGATGGAGCAATGACGTATCATCTAGGAATGTGGAATATTGGCTACAGGATATTGATGGAAATCATTATTCCAGATCAGAAGATTATTCTGAAAATTATAATAGTAATAGTGATAATTTAAGCGCCAAAGAGATAGCGGGTTATAAGGAACGAGACATTACTCCTAATGGATATAGCGGATCCAATGACTCCACTAAACGTTTTTACTATGATCGCAATAAATATTCAATTATTTTTAAATATCATGATAGTACACTGAAAACAGTAGATAATGTTCTTTTTGGTGCAAATATTACTGGCCACTACTATAGACCAGATGCTCCTAAAGGATTAGAAGATTATAATTTTGCAGGCTGGTATGATAACGCTGAATGCTTAGGGGATGCATATGAGTTTGGTACTATGCCAAGTAACAATCTGGCACTTTATGCTAAGTGGACTGCTCCAGAAAAGATGGTGGTGTTCCACACAAACAGTGATCTTGAAAATATCACAAAAACGGTTTCTAAAGGAAAAGTAGTTGATGAGATACCGGACGTTACACGAGAGGGTTATGTCTTTGGTGGTTGGTATTATGATCTCAGCTGTACAGAAGGACAGGAATTTGATCCGAATAAACCAATTACAGAAGATACGAATGTCTATGCGAAATGGGAAGCACGTATTACTGCGGGTTATACAGTTCAATATCTGAACAAAGCGACGAAGGAACCGGTAAGCGATGAACTAAAGAAAAACGGCAAGGTAGGAAAAACTGTTTCTGCGAGCGCGGTAACGGTGGAAGGGTATGTTGTTGATGAGATAAGCAAGAGTTTTGAATTACAGCCGGAAGAAAGCAAAAATGTAATTACGTTCTGGTATACTCAGGTCAGCAACATGGAATATACTGTGGTTCATAAGTATACGGAAAGTTCCTCGCAGACGGAAAAAGAGATTGACCGGAAAGGAAATCAGAAAGCGCTGGGAGCAACTTTCTTTGTAAATGTTGATCCTGCTATATTAAAAAATCAGGCAGAGGCTGGCTATAGCCTGACGGGAGAAAAAACGGTAAGATTCACGCCTAATCCAAATGAAGAGAGTGATGCTGCTGATAATACAGTAGTGTTTGAATTTGAGCCAACTCAGTACACGATTACTTACACCGGCATTGACGGTATTAGTAATAGTAGCGAGCTTTCGGAGAACCCGACGTCTTATACAGTAGAAAGTCCTGAAATGACCCTGGTTAATCCTGAGAAAGCGGGAGCAGTCTTTACCGGATGGACATTAGGTACAGGTACAACTAATCCGGATAGAACTCACAATGAAAGGAATGTTGTTATCACTCCTGGTTCCGGTGACGATGGAACGAAAGGGAATCTTACATTCGTGGCCAACTGGTGGGAGCCGAAGATTACTGGCTACGAAGGCGTATATGATGGCGAGAAACATTTCATTGAGTGGGAAAATCCTGTTATAGGTAAATGGCAGTACCAGGATGTTAATGGTGAATGGATAAATCTGGACGAAAATTCTGCTGACAAGGCAGGCATGAAAGACGTAGGTTCCAGAAATGTTAGGGTCAGGATCGTTACAAACATCGGTGAGATAGAACTTTGGATAGGCAGCGCCGATGTAATAATTAAAAAACGTCCTGTGACAATTAAATCTGGTACCGGCAGTAAAGAATATGACGGCACACCTTTGACGAATGATGATGTAACTATAACTGAGTTAGGTAACGGAAAAGGCTTCGTGGAAGGCGAAGGTGTGACAGTTAAGGTAACAGGCAGCCAGACGGTTGTGGGGACAAGTAAGAACACGTTCACGTATGAGGCGAACGAGGGAACGAACCTTGACAACTATAATATCACGAAAGATGAAGGAGACCTGACAGTAACCGGCCGTACCGTGAAGTATGAGGTCATAGTCAAGGCGAAGAGTGATGAGGTAACGTATGATGGCCAGGGGCACAGCATAAGCGGCTTTGAGAGTTTGGAATTTGAGTTTAACGGCCAGAAATATACGGTAAAAGGCCTGGAGGCAAGCGCAACCGGAACAAATGCAGGCGGGTATCCGTCGACAGTGACCGGCGAGGCAGTTGTAAAGGATGCAGCAGGCAATGACGTAACAGAACAGTTCACAGTGAAGACTGAGGACGGCAAGCTGATGGTCAACAAGAGGGCAGCGACTGTGACATCGGCTTCTGCAGAGAAGAAATATGATGGTAAGCCATTGACGGCACCGGAAGTGACGGGAGAAGGCTTCGTGGAAGGCGAAGGCGTAACCGGCACGGCGACGGGCAGCCAGCTGCTGGTAGGGTCGAGTGAGAACCCGTTCACGTATGAGGCGAACGAGAGAACGAACCTTAATAACTATACGATCACGGAAAGCAAAGGAACCCTGACGGTAACTGACCGTACCGAGAAATTTGAGATCACAGTTCAGGCGAAGAGCGATACCGTAACGTATGATGGTCAGGAGCATAAAGTAGAAGGCTTTGAGAGTCTGACATTCGAAGTAGAGGGCAACACCTATACGTTAGAAGGCCTGAGTGCGGGTGCATCCGGAACAAGTGCAGGTGAATATCCGTCGACAGTGATCGGCACGGCAGTCGTGAAGGATGTAGCAGGCAATGACGTAACGAAACAGTTCACAGTGAAGACTGAGAACGGCAAGCTGATAATCAACAAGAAAGCAGCGACTGTGAAATCGGCTTCTGCAAAAAAGGAGTACGATGGCACCGCCCTGACGGCACCGGGAGTGACGGGAGAAGGCTTCGTGGAAGGCGAAGGTGTGACCGGCATGGCGACAGGCAGTCAGTTGCTGGTAGGGTCGAGTGAGAACCCGTTCACGTATGAGGCGAACGAGAGAACGAACCTTAATAACTATACGATCACGGAAAGCAAAGGAACCCTGACGGTAACTGACCGTATCAAGAAGTATGAGATCACAGTCAAGGCGAAGAGTGATACGGCAACATATGATGGTCAGGATCATAAGGTGGAAGGTTTCGAAAGCTTGACGTTTACTGTCAATGGGCAGGTCTTTACAGTGAGTGGCCTGAGTGCGATTGCGTCCGGAACAAATGCAGGTGAATATCCGTCGACAGTGACCGGCACGGCAGCTGTAAAGGATGCAGATGGCAATGACGTGACTGCACAGTTCGAAGTGAAGACTGAGAACGGCCAGCTGACAATCAACAAGAGGGCAGCGACTGTGACATCGGCTTCTGCAGAGAAGGAGTACGATGGCACCGCCCTGACGGCACAGGGAGTGACGGGAGAAGGCTTCGTGGAAGGCGAAGGCGTAATCGGCACGGCGACGGGCAGCCAGACGATTGTGGGAACAAGTAAAAACACGTTCACGTATGAGGCGAACGAGGGAACGAACCTTGACAACTACACAATCACAGAGACCAAAGGGAGCCTGACAGTAACTGACCGTGGCGAGAAGTATGAGATCACGGTCAAGGTAAACAGCGATACGACAACGTATGACGGTACGGTGCATAACGTAAGCGGCTTCGAGAATTTGGAATTTGAAGTCAATGGGCAGACTTTCACAGTGAGTGGCCTGAGTGCGAGTGCATCCGGAAAAGATGCAGGCACATATGAGTCAAAGGTGACCGGTGAGGCAGTTGTAAAGGATGCAGCAAACAATGATGTAACGGCACAGTTCACAGTGAATACTGTGAACGGTAAGCTGACAATCAACAAGAAAGCAGCGACTGTGACATCGGCTTCTGCAGAGAAGGAGTACGATGGCACCGCCCTGACGGCACCGGGAGTAACGGGAGACGGCTTCGTGAAAGGCGAAGGCGTGACCGGCACGGCGACAGGCAGCCAGACGGTTGTGGGAACAAGTAATAACCCGTTCACGTATGAGGCGAAGAATGGGACGAAACTTGACAACTATGATATCACAAAGGTCGAAGGAACCCTGACTGTAAAAGACCGTGGCGAGAAGTATGAGATCACAGTCAAGGCAAACAGGGATGAGGCAACGTATGATGGCCAGGAGCACAGTGTAAGCGGCTTTGAGAGTTTGGAATTTGAAGTCAATGGGCAGACTTTCACAGTGAGTGGCCTGAGTGCGAGTGCATCCGGAAAAGATGCAGGCACATATGAGTCAAAGGTGACCGGTGAGGCAGTTGTAAAGGATGCAGCAAACAATGATGTAACGGCACAGTTCACAGTGAATACTGTGAACGGTAAGCTGACAATCAACAAGAAAGCAGCGACGGTGACATCGGCTTCTGCGGAGAAAGAGTACGATGGTACCGCCCTGACGGCACCGGAAGTGACAGGAGAAGGCTTCGTGGGAGGCGAAGGCGTAACCGGCATGGCGACGGGCAGCCAGACGTTGGTAGGATCGAGTGAGAACCCGTTCACGTATAGGGCGAACGAGGGAACGAACCTTTACAACTACACAATCACAGAGACCAAAGGAACCCTGACAGTAACTGACCGTACCAAGAAGTATGAGATCACAGTCCAGGCAAACAGCGATACGGTAACGTATGACGGCAAGGGTCACAGCGTAAGCGGCTTCGAGAATTTGAAATTTGAAGTCAATGGGCAGACTTTCACAGTGAGTGGCCTGAGTGCGAGTGCGTCTGGGAAAGATGCAGGCACGTATGATTCAAAGGTGATCGGCACGGCAGTCGTGAAGGATAAAGATGGCAATGCCGTAACAGACCAGTTCACAGTGAAGACTGAGGACGGCAAGTTGACGGTCAATAAGCGCAAAGTGACGCTGACATCTGCGACGGCCAGCAAAGAATATGACGGTAAGGCGTTGAAGAATAATGAAGTCACGGTGAGCGGCGATGGTTTTGCGGAAAGCGAAGGTGCAACATATAATGTAACAGGCAGCCAGACACTGGTAGGAAACAGTGAGAACAGCTTTACCTATACGCTCAATGAGAATACAAAGGCAGGTAACTACGATGTTTCGACGCAGCCAGGAACTCTCACTGTAACAACTCGTGGTGCAAAATATGAGATTACAGTCGAGGCAAAGAGCGATGAGGTAACGTATGACGGTCAGAATCATAAAGTGGAAGGTTTCGAAAGCCTGACATTCGAAGTGGAGGGCAGTACCTACACGGTAGAGGGTCTGAGTGCGAGTGCATCTGGGAAAGATGCAGGAGAATACCCGTCGAATGTGACCGGTACAGCAGTTGTGAAGGATGCAAATGACAATAACGTCAGTGACCAGTTTGCGGTGAATACTGAGAATGGCAAGCTGACAGTTAACAAGAAAGCAGCGACGGTGACATCGGCTTCTGCGGAGAAAGAGTACGATGGTACCGCCCTGACGGCACCGGAAGTGACAGGAGAAGGCTTCGTGGGAGGCGAAGGCGTAACCGGCATGGCGACGGGCAGCCAGACGTTGGTAGGATCGAGTGAGAACCCATTCACGTATGAGGCGAACGAGGGAACAAACCTTGACAACTACACGATTACGGAAACTAAAGGAACTCTGACCGTAACTAACCGTACCGAGAAGTATGAGATCACAGTCAAGGCAAAGAGCAGTACGGTAACGTATGATGGTCAGAATCATGAAGTGGAAGGTTTCGAGAGCCTGACGTTTACTGCCAAGGGACAGACCTTTACAGTGAGTGGCCTGAGTGCGAGTGCAACCGGAACAAATGCCGGTGAATATCCATCGACAGTGACCGGCACGGCAGTTGTGACGGATAAAAATGGCAATGTCGTAACAGACCAGTTCACAGTGAAGACTGAGGATGGTAAACTGACAGTCAACAAGAAAGCAGCGACTGTGAAATCGGCCTCTGCAGAGAAAGAGTACGATGGCACTGCGCTGACGGCACCGGAAGTGACGGGAGAGGGCTTCGTGGACGGCGAAGGCGTGACCGGCACGGCGACGGGCAGCCAGACGGTTGTGGGAACAAGTTATAACCCGTTCACGTATAAGGCGAACGAGGGAACGAACCTGGACAACTACACGATCACGGAAACCGAAGGAACCCTGACGGTAATTGACCGTACCGAGAAATATGAGATCACAGTCGAGGCAAACAGTGATATGGTAACGTATGATGGTACGGAGCACAGCGTAAGCGGCTTTGAGAGCCTGACATTCGAAGTGGAGGGCAACACCTATACGGTAGAAGGCCTGGAGGCAAGTGTATCAGGGAAAGATGCCGGTGAATATCCATCGACAGTGATTGGCACGGCAGTTGTGAAGGATGCAGAAGGCAATGACGTGACGGGCCAGTTCACAGTGACGACTGAGGATGGCAAGCTGACGATTAATAAGAAAGCAGCGACTGTGACATCGGCTTCTGCGGAGAAGGAGTACGATGGTACCGCCCTGACGGCACCGGAAGTGACTTATGATGGTTTCGTAGGTGACGAAGGCGTAACCGGCACGGCAACGGGCAGCCAGTTGCTGGCAGGGTCGAGCGAGAATCCGTTCACGTATGAGGCGAACGAGGGAACGAACCTTGACAACTACACAATTACGGAGACTCAGGGAACCCTGACAGTAAAAGACCGTACCAAGAAATATGAGATCACAGTCGAGGCAAACAGTGATATGGTAACGTATGATGGTACAGAGCACAGCGTAAGCGGCTTTGAGAGCCTGACATTCGAAGTAGAGGGCAACACCTATACGGTAGAAGGCCTGGAGGCAAGTGTATCTGGAACAAATGCCGGCGGATATCCGTTGGAAGTGACCGGCACGGCAGTTGTGAGGGATAAAAATGGCAATGACGTGACGGGCCAGTTCACAGTGAAGACCGTGGATGGTAAGCTGACGATCGACAAGAGAGCAGCGACTGTGAAATCGGCCTCTGCAGAGAAGGAGTACGATGGCAACGTACTGACGGCACCGGAGGTGACGGGAGAAGGCTTCGTGGAAGGCGAAGGCGTAACCGGCACGGCAACGGGCAGCCAGTTGCTGACAGGGTCGAGCAAGAATCCGTTTACGTATGAGGCGAACGAGGGGACGAACTTTGACAACTACACAATTACGGAGACTCAGGGAACCCTGACAGTAAAAGACCGTACCAAGAAATATGAGATCACAGTCAGAGCAAAGAGTGATACGGTAACGTATGATGGTCAGGAGCATAAAATGGAAGGTTTTGAGAACCTGACATTTGAGCTGGACGGTAATACCTATACGGTAGAAGGCCTGAGTGCGAGTGCATCTGGAACAAATGCAGGCGAGTATCCGTCAACAGTGACCGGCGAAGCAGTTGTGAAAGATGCAGCAGACAATAACGTGACGGAGCAGTTCACAGTGAATACCGAGAACGGCAAGCTGACAGTCAATAAGCGCAAAGTGACGCTGACATCTGCGACGGACAGCAAAGAATACGACGGTAAGGCGCTGACGAATGATAAAGTCACAGTGGGCGGCGATGGTTTTGCGGAAGGCGAAGGTGCAACGTATGATGTAACAGGCAGCCAGACGTTGGTAGGAAGCAGTGAGAACAGCTTCACTTATAGGCTTAATGAGAATACAAAGGCAGACAACTACGAAATTTCGAGGGCGCTGGGAACGCTCACTGTAATAACTCGTAGCGCACAATACGAGATCACAGTTCAGGCGAAAAGTGCTACGGAAACGTATAACGGTACAGAGCAGAGTGCAAGCGGTTTCGAAAGCCTGACGTTCGAAGTGGAGGGCAATACCTACATGGTAGAGGGTCTGAGTGCGAGTGCATCTGGGAAAGATGCAGGAGAATACTCGTCGAATGTGACTGGGACACCTGTTGTGAAGGATGCAGCAGGCAATAACGTCAGCGAACAGTTTGCGGTGAAGCCTGAGAATGGCACGCTGACGATTAATAAGAGAGCAGCGACTGTGACATCGGCTTCTGCAGAGAAGAAGTACGATGGCACCGCCCTGACAGTGCCGGGAGTGACGGGAGAAGGTTTCGTGGAAGGCGAAGGCGTAACCGGTACGGCGACGGGCAGCCAGACGCTGGCAGGGTCGAGTGAGAATTCGTTCACGTATGAGGCGAACGATGGGACGAATCTGAACAACTATGATATCATAAAGACCGAAGGAACTCTTACGGTTACAGACGATGGGGTTGAAGCAGGTGTGGTCACTAAGAGCCATGAAAATAGAGAGTATGGTCTTGGTGAAACGGTGACATTCACCATTACGGTGAAAAACATTTATAGCGAATCGCAGACGATTACTATTTCTGAACAAGAGGGAGTTACCATCACAGGGAATACTGTATTTGAAGATGTTGAGCCTGGTGGAGTGGTAACAACTACTGCGACTTATGTGGTGACAGAGAAGGATATTCTTGTAGGCACATTTAATAATACCGTAACGGCAGAGTTCAGCGATAGGAAGAGTTATAATGGCACAGATATTGTGGATATGGTGGAGACAAATCCACATCTGATCATTACAAAAGGTACAACGACTACTCCTGCAAATGGCGAAACGTATGCACTCAACGAAAAAATAAGTTACACTATCACCGTGGAAAATAATGGAAATCTGACTTTAACGGACATAACGGTAACGGATGAGCTTACTGGGGATAGTTGGACGATAGAAACGCTTGAGCCAGGTGGAGAAAAAACATATTCAGCTTCCTATGTAGTAACTGAAGATGATATTCACAAAGGTAATGTGAAGAACGTAGCAACGGGAACAGGCACAAGTCCGGATTCTGATAAAGAACCTGAAGTTGTGCCAGGTGAAAAAGAAGTTCTTACAGATCCGGAGACCCCGGGCCTGACGACGACAAAGAAGTTAACGAATGAAGGAACCGGCGAGAGCGGCGCGTTCAAGGCAGACGAAACAGCAGAGTTTGACATCGTAGTAGAGAACACCGGCAACACAACGCAAAAGAATGTAGTTGTAACAGATACGATGGCAGGCGCGGCGATCGTGAACGGCGACGGTTACACGGTGAACGCAGACGGCACGGCGACGATCAGGGAAATTGCGCCGGACGAGACCGTGACGGTGAAAGCCGAGTACACGGTAACGCAGGATGATATTGATAACCAGACGGAACTTGCAAATACCGCTACGGTAGAAGGTGAAGGCTCGGCACCGGCACCGGATCCAGCGCCGATCCCAACCGAGGAGAAGACCCCTGGCCTGACGGCGACAAAGACGTTAACGAATGAAGGAACCGGCGAGAGCGGCGCGTTCAGGGCGAATGAGACTGCAGAGTTTGACATCGTAGTGGAGAACACGGGCAACACGACACAACATGATGTGGTCGTGACCGATATGATGGCAGGCGCGACAATCGTGAACGGCGACGGTTACACGGTGAACACGGACGGCATGGCGACGATCCCGACGATCGAAGTTGGCAAGAGCGTGACAGTGAAAGCCGAGTACACGGTAACGCAGGATGATATTGATAACCAGACGGAGCTTGCAAATACCGCTACGGTAGAAGGTGAAGGCCCGGCACCGGCACCGGATCCAGCGCCGATCCCAACCGAGGAGAAGACCCCTGGCCTGACGACGACAAAGACGTTAACGAATGAAGGAACCGGCGAGAGCGGCGCGTTCAAGGCGAATGAGACTGCAGAGTTTGACATCGTAGTGGAGAACACGGGCAACACGACGCAGCATAATGTGGTCGTAACCGATACGATGGCAGGCGCGGCGATCGTGAACGGCGACGGTTACACGGTGAACGAGGATGGCACGGCGACGATCGGAGAAATCCCGGTAGGCGAGAGCGTGACAGTGAAAGCCGAGTACACAATAACACAAGCGGACATCGACAACCAGACGGAGCTTGCAAATACCGCTACGGTAGAAGGCGAAGGCCCGGCACCGGCACCGGATTCAGCGTCGATTCCAACCGAGGAGAAGATCCCTGGCCTGACGACGACAAAGACGTTAACGAATGAAGGAACCGGCGAGAGCGGCGCGTTCAAGGCGAATGAGACTGCAGAGTTTGACATCGTAGTGGAGAACACGGGCAACACGACGCAGCATAATGTGGTCGTAACCGATACGATGGCAGGCGCGGCGATCGTGAACGGCGACGGTTACACGGTGAACGAGGATGGCACGGCGACGATCGGAGAAATCCCGGTAGGCGAGAGCGTGACAGTGAAAGCCGAGTACACAATAACGCAGGAGGACATCGACAGCGATGCAGAGCTGAAGAATATCGTGCTGGCAGAGGGCAACAATGGTGAAAACCCAGACCCGACGTCAGAAGCAGACATTCCGAAGGAAGAAAAGAAACCGGGCCTGACGGCGGTTAAAGAAGTGGCAAACGCTGGCACTGGTGAAAACGGTACATTCAAAGCAGGTGAGACAGCAGAGTTTGACATTACCGTAACAAACAGCGGCAACACGACACAGACGAATGTAACGGTAACCGAACAGCTTGCAGGCGCGACGCTTGCAGAAGGCGAAGGTTACACGATCAACGACGCGGGCCAGGCAGTAATCGCGGAGATGGCTCCGGGCGCTGCCGTAGTCGTGAAAGCGGCCTACACAGTAACACAGGAAGACATCGACAACGATACGGAGCTGACAAATATTGCATTGGTAGAGGGTGACAACGGCAATGAGCCAGACCCGACACCGGAGATTCAGATTCCTGAGGAGACGAAGAATCCGGCTCTGACCTCCGTAAAAGCCCTGACGAACGCAGGAACCGGTGAAAACGGTGCGTTCCGTGCAGGCGAGACGGCGGCCTTTACCATCACGGTGACGAACACGGGCAACACGACGCAGACTGATGTGACGGTACTCGAGATGGAAGGCGCTGTGATTGCAGAAGGCGAAGGCTACACGGTCGACGAAGCAGGCCAGGCGGTGATCGCACAGATAGCTCCTGGTGATGCAGTGGTTGTAAATGCGGCCTATACGGTTACGCAGGCGGATATTGACAGCGGCGCACAGCTTGTAAACATTGCAAGGGTTGCAGGCAGCGACAGTACCACGGGGCCTGACCCGGTGCCGATCCCGACGGAGGAACCGCGGACGGCAAGCATCACGGTCAGCAAGGGCACGGTGGACGCACTCAGCGGCGAGCCGATCGCGCTGACCGGCGCACAGTTCTACGTGGCGCTGTTCTCCGACGCGGTCCTGACGCAGCGTGTTGGCGATGTGGCGGTTATCCAGCTCGACGGGCTGGCGTCCGGTACGGCAACGTTTGACGGCCTCCGGAGCGGAACCTACTACCTTGCAGAGACAAGCGCGGACGGCGTACCGATTGCAGCAGGCACCTACAACGGCGGCGAATTTGTCCCGGATTATCCGGCCGGCCAGACCGTGACGGTGGCAAGCGGCGCAAATGCAGCATTTAATTTCAACAACAGCTTCCTGACGCTGCCGGAGGAATACTATCAGGCGAAACTGCTGACGGTGACCAAGAACGTGGCGGACAGTGAAGGCAGCCCGGTCAATTCCGCAGAAACCTTCTACGCAGGTATTTTCGCGGATGCGGCTTATACGCAGCTTGCGGACAACGCGGCGCAGAATATTCTCCCGCTGCAGATGAACGGCAGCGCGAGCATGAGCGCGACGACGGAGCTGACCCTGAACGGGACGGGCGACACGACGTTCTACGTCACCGAGGTTGATGCAAACGGCACGCCGGTGCAGACGCTTGAAAGCTTCCGCTATGAGGTGACGGTGGACAATCCGGTGCTGGTGCTGAACAACGATTCGGCGGACCCGACGGTTACGATTACCAACGCGGCGCCGGAGGAAACCCTCGATTCGAGTCTTGTGATTAACAAGACGGCGGTGGATGCCCTCAACGGCGAGCAAATAGTACTGCCGGATGCACAGTTCTATGCAGGACTGTTCTACGATGCAGAGCTGACGCAGCCGGTAAGCGATTTTGCAGTACTCAGCTTCAACGGAGGCCCGATCGCTTCGGCGACGTTTGATGGGCTTTCGGCAGGCACCTACTATGTGGCTGAGGTGGATGCAAACGGCTCACCGGTTACATCCGGCACCTGCAACGGCGGTGATTTCGTCCCGCAGTACCCGGCAGGGCAGGCGGTGACGATCGGCGAAGACGGCGGAAGCCAGACGTTTGACTTTGACAACAGCTTCCTGACGCTGCCGAGGGATTACTACATCGTGAAGCTGCTGACAGTGACCACGCGTGTGGTGGACGACAGCGGAAACGAGGTCGGTTCCGACGAGACTTTCTACGCGGGCGTGTTTGCGGATGCGGCCTGCACGAAGCTGTCGGACAACGTGAGCCAGAAGATCATCCCGATGCAGATGAACGGCGATTCCAGCGTGACCGCGACCGTGGAGCTGTCGCTGAACCCGACGGGCGACACGATGCTCTACATCACTGAGGTAGACGCGAACGGCACGCCGGTGCAGCATATTGGGAACTTCGCTTACGACGTAGCGGTGAGCAATGGGGTACTGTCCCAGAACCGTGATTCGGCGGATCCGCACGTGACGATCACCAACGCATTGCGGAACTATGCAGTAGACGAAACTGCGAAGTCTGTGAAGACCGGCGACGAGACCCCGATTGTCCCGTTTGCAATCGCATTTGTGGCGGCGGCAGCGGTAATCCTGTTCCTGGTATTCCGGCGCAGGAGGAAAAACAGCGTGCAGTAAAATAAAAAACAGGAAAAACAGGAAAAGCAGGAAAAACAGGAAAAGCAGGAAAAACAGGACCCTTTCCTGATGCCAAGCAGGCAAAACCTGAGACGGGAGGCCATCCGGTAAAATGCCGGAGGCCTCTTGCCTCGCTTTACAGCCTTTCATTTCTCAGGCCTTTTTGTCCATCAAAATAGTATGCCTTACTTGCCTGTATCCGAATAAATCCGTAAACGGTAGATAGTATGTACCTCGACTGTTGAGAGGAGGCATGGGATAATAGACTATATTTCTATTACGAAGTGTCAAAAGTTTTGTTTCAACTTTTGATACCGCTATGCGGAGGTAAGTCTATGAGTTCAGAAACAACCATGGTGGCAGAACAGTACCGTCTCCAGGAATGGGCAGCACAGATCAGGGAATGCCAGAACCGTCCGGCAGGTATGAGTGTCGTTGATTGGTGTGCCTGTCATGGCATTACGAA
>CANRIG010000071.1 GCA_947630595.1 uncultured Lachnospiraceae bacterium
AATTTGTAGTAAATCACAACAGAGAATCGCCGGAAGTCTTGATTTTACTGGCTTTCCTTACCCAAAGTTTTCATCGTGGGGAAGAGCAAAACATCTCTTATTGCTTGTGAATCCGTCAGCAACATACACATCCGGTCAATGCCGAAACCGATCCCGCCTGTCGGCGGCATGCCGATCTCCAGCGCGTTGAGGAAGTCCTCATCCGTCGTGTTGGCCTCCGCGTCGCCCTGCGCCAGCAGCTCTTCCTGCGCCTTGAAGCGCTCGCGCTGATCGATCGGGTCATTGAGCTCAGAGTATGCGTTTGCCATCTCCCAGCCGTTCATGAAGAACTCAAAGCGCTCCACATAGTCCGGGTTGTCCGGCTTTTTCTTGGTGAGCGGCGAAATCTCGATCGGATGATCCATGACAAAGGTCGGCTGAACCAGGTGATCCTCGGCGAACTCCTCGAAAAACAGGTTCAGGATATCACCTTTTTTGTGTCTCTCCTCATATTTTACCTGATGCTGGTCGGCAAGCGCGCGCGCCTGCTCCAGCGTCTTCACTTCATTCCAGTCGACGCCGGCGTATTTCTTCACCGCGTCGATCATGGTAATCCGCTCAAACGGCCTGCCAAGATCCATCTCCACGCCATTATATGTGATCTTTGTCGTTCCCAGAACCTCCTGCGCGACATAGCGGTACAGGTTCTCGGTGAGATCCATCATGCCATTGTAATCGGTGTACGCCTGGTAGAGCTCCATCAGCGTAAATTCCGGATTGTGCCTTGTGTCAAGACCCTCGTTGCGGAACACGCGGCCGATCTCGTACACCCGCTCCAGGCCGCCCACGATCAGGCGCTTCAGGTACAGCTCCAGGGAAATGCGCAGCTTCAGGTCTTCGTTGAGGGCATTAAAATGCGTCTCAAACGGCCGCGCCGCCGCGCCGCCGGCATTGGCTACCAGCATCGGCGTCTCCACCTCCATGAAACCCTGTCCGTCCAGATAACGGCGGATCGCGCTGAGGATTCGGGAGCGCTTGACAAACGTATCCTTGACCTCCGGATTCATGATCAGGTCCACGTACCGCTGGCGGTAGCGCAGGTCGGTGTTGGTCAGGCCGTGAAATTTCTCCGGGAGCACCTGCAGGCTTTTAGAGAGAAGCGTTACGGCCGAAGCATGAATGGAAATCTCGCCGGTCTTGGTGCGGAATACCTCGCCTTTGATGCCGACCAGATCGCCGATGTCCATCTTTTTGAACGCCTTGTAAGCCTCCTCACCGATGCTGTCACGGGCCACATAGGACTGAATATTGCCCTTGAGGTCCTGCACATTGCAAAAAGAAGCCTTGCCCATCACGCGCTTGGACATCATACGGCCCGCAATGGAGACCGTTTTGCCCTCAAAGGCGTCGAAATCGTCTTTCACGTCCGTGCTGTGATTGGTGACGTCGTATTTGGTGATCAAAAACGGGTCGCTGCCGCCCGCCTGCAGCTCCGCAAGCTTCTCGCGGCGCACCTTCAACAACTGGTGAATGTCCTGTTCCTGCGTCTTCTGCTGCTGTTGCTTCTGCTGGTTCTTCTGCTCTGCCACTGTCCGTTCTCCCTCTTTTTCGCTTAGTCCGGCCGGCGATCGTTCCTGACCGCATGCGGTCAGAATCCGATTCGCCGTCCGTTATGTCTGTATACTGACTCGCCTGTGCTCATTGTCTCATATTTCTGCCGTGAGCCGTTCTGTTTTCAGAAAATCTGTCTCTTTTCTTTTGCTCAGATGCTGCGCTGAATCTCCAGCACCTTGTACTCAATGACGCCCGCCTGCGTCTCGACCGCCACTTCCTCGCCTACGCTGTGGCCGATCAGGGCCTTGCCCACCGGCGACTCGTTGGAAATCTTGCCCTGCAGGCTGTTCGCCTCGGAGGAACCGACGATCTTGAACTCGATCTCCTCCTCAAATTCTTCGTCATATACTTTCACGGTGCAGCCGACGTTGATCTTGTCGACGTCCACCTCATCCTCTACCACGACCTCCGCATTTTTGAGGATTTTTTCAATTTCCTCAATGCGCGCTTCGATGTCGCGCTGCTCGTCCTTGGCTGCGTCGTACTCGGCGTTCTCGGAGAGGTCTCCCTGCTCTCTGGCCTCTTTGATTTTCGCGGCCACTTCCTTTCTGCGCACCACTTTCAGGTCATGCAGCTCGTCCTCCAGCTTTTTCAGGCCGGCATAAGTCAACAGTCTCTTTTTTTCTTCCATACTAATCTACACCCTTCCTTATATAGCTTTCTGAAACGGCAGTTTTGCAACCGCCAGATAATTATCATTCTCCAATAATTTTGTAATTATATATGATTACTTTACGTTTGTCAAGAAAGCGATCGGCCTCTGTGCAAACCCGTTCCAAATCTTCGGCAAATCTCCCAAAAACGCATAAAATCATAGCAAAATCTCATAATTTCTCATTTTCATAAATCACATAAAATCATATCGAAATCGCATCATTTCTCATTCTCAAAAATTGCATCAATTCATGTCAGAATCGCATCATTTTTTATTCCGCAAAACGCATAAAATCATGTCAGAATCTCACCCTTTTTTATTCCGTAAATTGCATAAAATCATAGCAAAATCGCATCATTTCTCATTCCCGCAAATCGCATAAAATCATAACAAAATCGCATCATTTCTCATTCTCACAAATCACGTAAAATCATAGCAAAATCTCATCTCTTCTCATTCCTGCAAATTGCATAAGATCACACCGGAATCCCCGCCTCAAAAACGCTCCGCCAGCAGACGTTCCAGCTCCTCATAGGTCTCCACCTGATTAACGGCGCTGCGCAGCTTCGCGGAGTACGGAAAGCCCGCCGTGTACCAGGAAATGTGCTTGCGCATCTCGCGGATGCCCAGATATTCGCCCTTGTAATCGATCTGCATCCGCGCGTGACGCAGCATCATCGCCCGCACTTCCTCTTTAGAGGGACGCTCCGGTATTTCTCCCGTCTCCAGATAAGCGCGGATTTCACAAAACAGCCAGGGATTCCCCTGCGCGGCGCGCCCTACCATGACCGCGTCGCAGCCGGTCTCCTGCAGCATGGCCTTCGCGGTCTGCGCGGAGGTCACGTCGCCGTTGCCGATCACCGGAATCTTCACCGCCTCTTTCACCTGCCGGATGATGTCCCAGTCGGCTTTCCCGGAATAATACTGCTCCCGCGTGCGGCCGTGAACCGCGATTGCGGCCGCTCCCGAAGCCTCGGCAATGCGCGCGATCTCCACCGCATTGACCTCGTTTTCGGAAAAACCCTTGCGAATCTTAACGGTCACCGGCTTTTTCGTGGCGCGCGCCGTTTTGCTGACGATCGCCTCCACCAATTTAGGATCGCGCATTAGCGCGGAACCCTCGCCGTTGCCCGTCACCTTCGGCACCGGGCAGCCCATGTTGAGGTCCAGAATGTCAAACGGACGCGTTTCAATATATGCGGCCATCGCGCTGATTATATCCGGATCGGAGCCGAAAAGCTGAATCGCCGCCGGCCGTTCCTGCGGCGCAACCACCATCAGGGCGTCCGTGTTTTTGTTACGGAATGCAATGGCCTTTGCGCTCACCATTTCCGTGCAGACCATCCCCGCGCCCTGCTCCCTGCACAGCATGCGAAATGGCAGGTCTGTCACTCCTGCCATCGGCGCCAATACGATATTATTGTCCAGTTCCACCGTTCCGATTCGCATATTTCCCTCTTTCAGGCATATTTATGCATACTATAAAGCAGATTTTATGCATACATAAAGCAGATCTTATGAATACATAAAGCAGATATTTATACATACCACAAAGCAGCCGCAAAAGTCACTTATCCTTTTTTCTTTCCTGTCAACAGCTGATAATACAGCTCCAGCGAGCGCAGCAGGTCTTCTTTGGTGCGCTGCAGTTCCCGGATTTTCAGGGCCGCGCCGATCTCGTCGTAGGAATAATCGTTTTCCACCGCCTCGGTCCGAAAGCGCAGCGTGCCGTCACCGTCAAACTCCAACAGGAAAATTCCGCCCACATCGTTGGTGTAGAGAACGCACATGATGCGCAGCTCATCCTGAATCTGTTTGGGCAGATTCGCAAATCTGGGGTTCAGATAATATTTTTCCTCGTAAGCGTTCGCGCCGCAGAGTACCACCGTTGTATCGCTCATGTCCGCCTCCACTCCATTTTTTTAATCCGTCTCCTGCCGCCGCTTCGTGCCTGCCATCTTACCATTTCAGTAAACAATGTATGCTTCCTGTCTCTCACATGCCTGTAAATATCTCACATTAACGTCAACAGTTCAAATTCTATATACCAATACATATCACACAAACACTGACAGGCAATCTGATCTATTACACCGGCGGCCCAATCTTACGTATATCTGTAAATGTCATACACTGACACCAGCAGCCCAATCCTCACGTATACCCGTAAATACCGCGCACCGAAACCTCGCCCGCGTACACGGCCTCCTGCCTGCCGTCCGCCCGCCGCACCAGCAGTTCGCCCGCGTCGTTAATGCCCTCGGAGATGCCGTCGTACTCGCCGCCCGGCTGCAGCACGCGCACCGGGCTGCCGATCCCCACCAGCAGCGCATTGTAATCGCCGCGCAGCGCCGAGAGGTCCTGCCGCTCCAGAAACAGCCGGTAAAACAGCTCGAATTTCTGCATGCACGCGGCGATCAGGCCGGCTCGGTCCGGCTTTCTGTCCATAAACTCGTGCAGCGAAGCCGCGCGCTGCGCAAGCTCCGACGGGAACTGCTCCACGCAGGTGTTGATGCCGGCCCCGATCACCAGGTATTTGATAAAATCAATTTCCGTGCTCATCTCCGTGAGGATGCCGCAGATTTTGCGGCCGTCGATCACAATGTCGTTCGGCCACTTGATGCGGGCGTCCACGCCGCAGAACTCCCGGCAGGCCGAGGCGACGGCCAGCCCCGTCACCAGCGTCATCATCGAAGCGCGCGGCGGCGGCAGCTCGGGGCGCACGATCAGGCTCATCATCACCGCGCCGCCCGCGGGCGTCACCCAGGTACGGCCGCGGCGTCCCTTGCCCCTGCTCTGCTCCTCCGCCAGCACCAGCGTGCCCGAGGGCGCGCCGCTCTCCGCGAGACGGCTGGCCTCGTTGTTGGTCGAATCGACGGCGGCATAAAACCGGACGTTCCGCCCCGCCCACGCGGTCTGCATGCGGCTTTCCACTTCCTCCGCCGTAACCACGTCCGGACGTTCAAGAATCCGATACCCTTTTCGGGGCACGGATTCTATGACGTAGCCTTCCTCCTTCAGCTGGTTGATCACTTTCCACACCGCCGTGCGGGAAACCTGCAGTTCTTCGCAGAGCTCCTGCCCGGAAACGTAGCCCTGCGCGTCGCTCAGGGCCCGCAAAATTCTGCCTTTCATCCGTTTCCCCCGCCGCTTCTTCCTCACAGAGGCCGCCCAAAACGCCGGACAGGACTTCCAGCAGTCCGGCTGCGTTTTGCGGCACTCCCTTTCTACATATTAAAATAGACCAGTATGCCCAGACAGCAGGCCGACGCCAGCAGCGCAAGCGCGCTCATTGATTTTCTGCCCTGCAAAAGATTCGTGAGCACCAGCATCAAATGCAGCAGAAAACCCAGGATCAGAATCAAGTTCCGCACATGCTCCCCGCCGAACAGCGCCGCCAGATAAAGGCCGCAGACGACGCTCAGCATCAGGGCCATCAGCATGCACAGCAGGCGCAGGATATCGGTGTCCTTTCTCCGGTCTGCATTTTCATTCATAATTCGATTCCCAGCGTCGCGGCCATCACGGCCTTGATCGTATGCATGCGGTTTTCCGCCTCGTCAAAGACGACCGACTGCGCGGACTCAAACACCTCGTCCGTGACTTCCATCGCCTCGAGGCCGAATTTATCATAAATTTCTCTGCCGATTTTTGTGTTGAGGTCGTGGAACGCCGGCAGGCAGTGCATAAAGACCGCATTCGGTCCGGCCAGCTCCATCACCCGCGCCGTCACCTGATACGGGAGCAGCGCGCGAATGCGCTCCGCCCACACCTCGTCCGGCTCGCCCATGGACACCCAGACGTCGGTGTAAATCACGTCCGCGCCGGCCGCGCCTTCCTCCACGCTCTCCGTGAGCGTAATCTGGCCGCCGCTCTTTTCCGCCTCCGCCCGGCACTCCTTCGTCAGCGCTTCGTTCGGGAAGTATTCCCGGGACGTGCAGGCCGTGAAATGCATGCCCAGCTTCGCGCAGGCGATCATCAGAGAATTGCCCATATTATAGCGGGCGTCGCCGAAGTACGCCAGCTTTCTGCCTTTCAGGCTGCCCAGATGCTCGCGGATCGTCAGCATATCCGCCAGAATCTGCGTCGGGTGGTATTCGTTGGTGAGGCCGTTCCAGACCGGCACGCCGGCGTATTTCGCCAGCTCCTCCACGATCTCCTGGCCGAAGCCGCGGTACTCGATGCCGTCAAACATCCGTCCCAGCACGCGCGCGGTGTCGCGGATGCTCTCCTTCTTGCCGATCTGCGAACCCTGCGGGTCCAGATAGGTGACATGCATCCCCAGGTCGTGGGCCGCCACCTCAAAGGAACACCGGGTGCGCGTGCTCGTCTTCTCAAAAATCAGGGCCACATTTTTGCCCGCCAGCGGCGCGCTCACCTGGCCCGCCTTCTTTTTCGCCTTCAGATCGGCCGCCAGATCCAGCAGGTACAGAATCTCCTCCGCCGTATAATCTTTCAGTGTCAAAAAGTTTCTTCCTTTTAAGTCCATGCTCTTTCCTCCGCCTGTCCGTTCCTTCCGTCGTTCTTTCTCTTCGCGGCCCGCGCCGCGCTCAGTCTTTGATCACTTCCGCGGCCACTTTTACCATCCCCGCCACATTCTGCAGCTCGGACGGAATGATGATCTTGGTCGCCTGTCCGTCGGCCACCCGCTCCAGCGTCTCAAAGCTTTTCAGCGTCAGCACTGCCTGGTCTGCGCCGGCCTCGCGAATCAGGCGGATGCCCTCCGCCTTGGCCTGCTGCACCTTCAGAATCGCCTCCGCCTCGCCTTCCGCCTCGCGGATTCTGCGCTCCTTTTCCGCCTCCGCGTGCAGGATCGCCGACTGCTTCTCCGCCTCCGCGTCGAGGATTGCCGACTGTTTTTTGCCTTCCGCCACCAGAATCGACGATTTCTTTTCGCCCTCCGCTTTCAGAATCGCCTCGCGGCGCTCGCGCTCCGCCTTCATCTGCTTCTCCATGGCGTCGATGATCTGCGCCGGCGGCAGGATATTTTTCAGCTCCACGCGGTTGACCTTGATGCCCCAGGGGTCGGTCGCCACGTCCAGCGTCGAGCGCATCGTCGTGTTGATCACCTCGCGCGAGGTCAGGGTCTGGTCGAGTTCCATGTCTCCGATGATATTTCTCAGGGTGGTGGCGGTCAGGTTCTCGATCGCCATGATCGGATTTTCGACGCCGTACGTAAACAGCTTCGGGTCTGTGATCTGGAAAAAGACGACCGTATCGATCTGCATCGTGACGTTATCCTTCGTGATCACCGGCTGCGGGTCGAAATCCACCACCTGCTCTTTCAAATTGACGCGCTTTGCCACGCGGTCCACGAGCGGAAGCTTGAAATGCATGCCCACGCTCCAGGTAGCCTGATAACCGCCCAGCCGCTCCAGAATAAACGCCTGCGCCTGCGGCACAATCCGCACGCAGCTTGCAAGAATCAGCAGCGCCAGAACAATGACTATAATGACAAGAATGATACTGAAACTCATGATTTCACGCCTCCTCCACAATCAGCTTCACACCGCTGATTTTTTTGATTTTTACCGTTTTGCCCGTCTCGATCGCCGCATGGTCCGACTCGGTGCGCGCCGTCCAGTACTGTCCCTGCACCTGCACCTGACCGCGGTTCGCAAGATTGTCGATCGCCTGCGTGACCACCGCCTCCGCGCCGATCAGGCTCTCGGCGTTCGTCCGCACCCGGCCGCCGTTGAGGCTGCGGGCCGCCAGCGGGCGTATGACTGCCAGCAGCAGAACGGAAACCGCGCAGAATACGATGATCTGCGTCAGCAGCTCCGCCTGCGCCACCGCCAGAATGAATCCGGCCAGCGCGCCGCCGGCAAACCAGATGGTCGTCAGCCCCAGCGTCAGTGCCTCGATGAGCAGCAGAATCACCAGAAGGGCCAGCCATGCCACCGCTTCCATGTTTATCACCATAAGCGCCGCCTCCTTTTCCCGCCTGCGGTTTCTGAAATTATTTTACTATAGTTTGCCGCAAAACACAACCGTTTATCCCTGCTCCGGCGCCTTGCAGACGTCGATCCAGCGGCTGCTCCCGGAGAAGCGCTCCAGCTCCTCCATGGTCACCTCAATGGCGCTGTTGCCGCTGCCGGCCGCCGGAAACACGGTCTGAAACCGCTTCAGCGACTCGTCCAGGTAAATCTCCACGCCGTCCTTCACGCCGAACGGGCAGACGCCGCCGATCGCGTGCCCGATCAGCTCCGTCACCTGCTCGCCGTGCAGCATTTTCGCCTTGGTGTGGAACAGCGCCTTGTATTTTGCATTATCCACCTTGACGTCCCCGGCGGTCACGATCAGAATCGCGTGGCCATCCACCAGAAAGGAAAGCGTCTTTGCAATCCGCGCCGGCTCGCAGCCCACGGCCTGCGCCGCCAGCTCCACCGTCGCGCTCGACGTGTCAAACTCGATAATCCGCTCATCCGCGCCCCACTGCCGCAGATAGTTTCGTACCACTTCAATCGCCATTTTCGTATCTCCTGTCCCCGCGGCCGCTTTTCTCCGCGCCGCGGATTTCCTGTATCTTATCGCGGCAAACCCAGCTTCATGCTTTACTGCCAGATGCCGCAGTCTCTTTTCCATATTCTTCGTGCCCTGACGTCAGATGCCGCAGTCCCTTTTCTATATGTTTTATGCTCTGCCGTCAGAAGAACAGGCACAGCACCCGGTACACCAGAAAGGCCGCAATCCACGCCACCGTGCACTGCAGAAACGCCACTCCGGCCGCCTTCCAGCCGGAATTGAGTTCCCGGCGGATGGCCGCGATCGCCGCCGAGCACGGCGTATACAGCAGCGTGAATACCAGAAAGCTGATGGCGGTCACCGGCGTAAACACGGAAGCCAGCGCCGCGCTCAGATTTTCCATCGAGGTGCCCAGAAGGATGCTCATCGTGCTCACGACCGCCTCCTTGGCCGTAAAGCCGCTGATCAGCGCCGCGGGAATCCTCCAGTCCCCGAAGCCGAGCGGCGCGAATATGGGCGCAATCCAGTGCCCGATCAGGGCGAGCAGGCTGTCCGCGCTGTCGGTGACCACATTCAGGCGGTAGTCAAAGGTCTGCAGGAACCAGATGATCACGGTCGCCAGAAAGATAATGGTAAACGCGCGCTGGATGAAATCCCTCGCCTTTTCCCACATCAGCAGCAGCACGCTTTTGAGCGACGGAAAGCGGTAATTCGGCAGCTCCATCACAAACGGCACCGGATGGCCGCGGTACACGGTCCGGTCCAGAATCAGCGCGCAGATGATGCCGACCACGATGCCGAACACATACAGCCCGATCATCACCAGGGCCGCATATTTCGGGAAAAAGGCCGCGGCAAAGACCGCGTAAATCGGAATCTTGGCCGAGCAGCTCATAAACGGCGTCAGCAAAATCGTCATCTTGCGGTCGCGCTCCGAGGCCAGCGTCCGCGAAGCCATGATCGCCGGCACAGAACAGCCGAAGCCGATCAGCATCGGCACGAAGCTGCGCCCCGAGAGGCCGATTTTGCGCAGCAGCTTGTCCATCACAAACGCCACCCGCGCCATGTATCCGGTATCCTCCAGAATCGAGAGGAAGAAAAACAGCACCATGATCAGCGGCAGGAAGCTGAGCACGCTGCCCACGCCGGCAAACACGCCGTCGATCACCAGGCTGTGCACGACCGGATTGATGCCGTACAGCTCCAGCGCCCGCGACACCGCCGCGGTCACCCGGTCAATCCCCGCCGCCAGCAGGTCGCTGAGGAACGAACCGACGACGCCGAACGTCATCCAGAACACCGTCAGCAAAATCAGCAGAAACAGCGGCAACGCCAGATATTTGCCGGTCAGCACGCTGTCAATCCGCAGGCTGCGCAGGTGTTCTTTGCTCTCCTGGCATTTTACCACCGACTGCCGGCAGACCTGCTCGATAAAATCATAGCGCATCTCCGCCAGTGCCGCGTTGCGGTCCAGGCCCTGCTCGTGCTCCATCTCCACGATGCTGTGCTCCATCATCTCCAGCTCGTTTTCATTCAGCTTCAGGCGCTGAATGATATCCGGGTCGCCCTCGATCAGCTTGGTGCCGGCGAAACGCGCGGACATGCCGATGTTCTGGGCATGGTCCTCGATCAGGTGCGAAACCGCATGGATGCAGCGGTGCACCGCGCCCGGGCCGCAGAAATCCGTCACCTTCGGATAAATCTTTTTCTGAGCCGTCTCCACCATCGCGTCGACGAGCTCCTCAATGCCTTCATTTTTCACGGCGCTGATGGGAATCACGGGAATCCCCAGCGACTCCGACATCTTCCGCACGTCGATGGTGCCGCCGTTGCCGCGCACCTCGTCCATCATGTTCAGCGCCAGCACCATCGGCACGTGCATTTCCATCAGCTGCAGCGTCAGGTACAGGTTACGCTCGATGTTGGTCGCATCGACGATGTTGATAATTCCGTCCGGGTTCTGGTTGAGGATGAAATCGCGCGTGACGATCTCCTCATTCGTATACGGACGAATCGAATAAATGCCCGGCAAATCCACCACCGAGCAGCCTTTCACACGGCGCAGCTCGCCGATTTTCTGGTCCACCGTGACGCCGGGGAAATTGCCGACGTGCTGGTTGGAGCCGGTCAGCTGGTTGAACAGCGTCGTCTTGCCGCAATTCTGATTGCCCGCCAGCGCAAAAATCATACTGCCGCCCCCTGTCTTTTCGCCTTCGCCGTCGTGCTCACTTCAATCTCCTGCGCATCCGCGACGCGAATCGTCAGCTCGTAGCCGCGGATATGTATCTCAATCGGATCGCCCATCGGCGCCACCTTGCGCACCAGCACCGCGGTCCCCGGGATCAGTCCCATGTCCAGCAGCCTGCAGCGCAGCGGCCCCTCGCCGCTTACCTTTAAAATTGTGCCTTCCACTCCAATCGGGAGTTCATCTAATGTCATGCCGTTTCCCTTCCTTCCAGATGTACACCTCATTATAAGACATAACGCTCTGTTTGTACACTAAAATTGTGCCTGAAACGGCGTTGAAAAATGCGCGTGACGGCCCCGTGAAAAAAATATTTCAAAAATTTTCTCTTTCCTATTGTTTTTTTTAGCAAAACGATTTATAATTTGTCAAGGGTCGAGAGATGAGACGGCGCAAAGGCGCCGGTCGTATTCCCAGATCACACGGAAGCATAGCTCAGCCGGGATGAGCGTTCGCCTCACACGCGAAAGGTCAGGAGTTCGAGCCTCCTTGCTTCCACTAAATACAGGGAAACCCGGAGTTACCGGGATTTCCTCTGTATGGACACAGACGTCTGATGACCGCGCTTCGGTCACGGCGGCTGTTTTACCGCGGGGATATAGCTCAGCTGGGAGAGCGATGCGTTCGCAACGCATAGGTCAGGGGTTCGAGTCCCCCTATCTCCATTTTTCACAAATGGGGCTGTCAAAAACAGACAGCCCCATTTGTTATTCTAAAATTTGCAAAGCCACAAAAGTGACATGCGGCGGGAAAAATATTTTAACCCGCCGCCACTTAAGGGAGACTCAGTTTTCACCAAAAACTTATTCAAAAGAAAAGATATTTTCCATATCCGAATAAAAAGCTTCGCGGCTTGCCTCGCTGTATTTTGTAAAACATGGTCTTGTCAGTTTCCACCACTCCTGCGTGACAGGATCCTGGGCCATCTTCTCCATATCAGCTTCATAATCGTCTCCTACGTACTCAAAATACCCAAAGACCACATCGCCCTCAATAAAAATAGAATAATTCCGCATGTTGCAGTCATGTATCGTGGAAAGAACTCCCGCCCATTTTTCATCATGCACAGCCACTTTATGCAGATATTTGTATTCTTCGATCTTTTCCTGTTTTAACCTTCCGATCTGGCCAAAAATCTTTTTCATCCCCGTCCTCCGTTTCCTAATGGTCCCTTGCCGTCCGCTGGCCCATATAATCCATAATAAGAGCCAATATCAGGACGACTCCCCAGATTAACGTCACATAATAAGTCGATACGCTGCGGAAACGGTTAATTCCCGATTCCAGAAGTTTTAACAATACAATCGCCGTAACCACGCCGGACAGCCTGCCCTTTCCTCCGTTTGGACTCACGCCGCCCAGCACGATGATCAAAATTGTCTGCATCGTATAATTGCTTCCATAATCTGCGCGGACAGAAGAATAATTTGCCATCATCATAAGCCCTCCGATCCCCGCGCAAATGGAAGAAGTAATATAGGTTTTACGCAGCAGCTTTCCCGTGTCAATCGCTGCAAATTCCGCTGCTCTCGCACTGGTTCCATACATCCTGAGCTTCGTTCCATAGGTCGTTTTTTCCAGCACAAACCAGATCAAAAAGGCTACCGCCAGAAAAACCAGAAGCCGCACCGGAAGAACGCCCCCGATCGCCTGTGAAAACAGATCGCAGTACTGCTTTGGAAAATCTGACACCGCCGCGCCGCCCGTCATTACGATGCACAGCCCTGTTAAAAATTGGTTCATACCCAACGTAGCAAGGATTGGCGGAACCTTCAGCTTTGACACAAGCCCCGCGTTGACTGATCCCACCAAAATGCCGATCAAAATAACGACAAGAAACAGCACTGCAGAAAAAGCCGGCGGCATGACTCCGTCCACGCCAAAAACTCTGGTCAGCAAAAGAACACACAAAATGGATGCAAAATTCGCCGTTCCCACTACGGACAGATCAATTCCCCCCGTAATCATGCAGAGCATTCCGCCAAGCGCCATCACTCCATATTCCGGAAACTGTCCCGCCATTGTCAGGAAATTAGGCATCGTATAAAATTTTTTCGCCTGCGTCAAAGACATAAAGATAAGCCAGCACAAAATGATGAGCAGCAGTCTCCCCACCTCACGGTTTTTGGAGTAAACAGAAGATATCTTTTTCATTATGCCGCCTCCTTTGTATTCATGCTTTTGGCCCTGCGGACATGCATTGTCTGATACGCGCTGACAGATACGCCGATCAGGATTACAAGGCCTACAAACACATTACTCCATGTCGTCGGAATTCCAAGAAGAATCATGGAATTTTCCACAAGCACAATCAAAAAAGTCCCTAAAATACATCCGGTCAGCGTACCTCTTCCGCCAATCAGGGACACACCGCCAAGCACGACTCCCGCGATAATATTCATCTCCATCCCCAGCATATTTGTAGGATGCATCTGCTGCATCATGCAGACGCGGCAGATACCGCTCAGGGAGGCAATTATCCCGATCATGATGTACATTAAAAACTTGGTCCTGCGGACATTAAAGCCTGCCGCGTGGGCGCTGGCCGGATTCCCGCCGATGGCATAAATCCCGCGCCCGAAAATCGTATACCGCAAAAGCAGATACATAACGATACACACGGCCACAAAAACAAGGAAAGTCATGGGGAGCATGGAAGAGATCCCTGTCTCGGCATTACTGCCCCGAAAAAGGGCGGTGGTCCCGAAAGCCTTCATTCCGGCGGGAATTGCCGCGAGCTGGTTGGCGCGCAGCGTCCCCTGCATAATCCCCTGAAAAATACTGGAGGTTCCCAGCGTAACGATCATCGCGTTTAAATTCAGATAGCCGATCAACAGCCCGTTCAGTGCGCCCAGCACCGCCCCGATCAGAGCCGCTATCACAAACGCCAGGAACACATTTCCCTGATATTCGCGATCCAGCAGAAGCTTTGTCACCGCATAGGCAGACAAGGACGCCAGTGCGGGAAACGACACGTCGATCCCCCCTGCGATCAGGGCGAGGAACTCACCCAGGGCGAACATTCCCGGGACGATCAGCGCGCTCAGCAGGTCAACAATGTTGTTTGCCGTAAAAAACTGCCCGGAACGTATCTGCACGGCAATTCCCAAAATTACAATAATCAGAAAAATATATGGTTCATTTGAGCGAAATAACCTTTTGACGGAATTATTCATGTCCTCACCCCCTACATCATTGCGTCGACGATCAACTGCTCACTGACATCCCGCGACTGAAATTCCTTTACGATCCTTCCGCTCCGAATCACCAGGACCCTGGAACAATTCTGTATCACTTCCGGGAGATCATCCGAAATAATGATGACCGCCAGTCCGTTCCCCGCCAGCTTTTGGAGGATATTGTGGATATCATGCTTCGATCCGATATCAACGCCGACCGTCGGGCCGTTCAGGATCAGGACATCCAGATCGCATGCCAGCCACTTGGCCAGAACAATTCTCTGCTGATTGCCCCCGGACAGCGTCGTCGAGGCGTTTCCGGGATCGGGCGTTTTGATCTCAAGCTCCTGAACCCATTTTGCAACCTCCGCATCCCGCTTTTTCAAATCGAAAATTATCTTATTCCGGGTAAGCTTATCAATCTCTGAAATAATGATGTTATCTCCTATGGAGCGGGGGAGGAACAATCCCTCAGACAGGCGGTCCTCCGGAACATATCCGATCTTGTGCCGGATCGCATCTCCGGGATTCGCGATTACAACAGGCTCTCCATTCCGCAGGATTCTGCCCGACGTCGCCCGCCGCATACCGAACATGGCCAGTCCAAGCTCTGTCCGGCCCGAATCCAGCAATCCCGTTATCCCCAGGATTTCTCCTCCGTGCAAACGGAAACTTACATCCTGAAACGCCCCCTCCATAGTCAGGCCGTCCAGCTCCAGAACCGGTTTTTCCGAAATATGCACCGCTTCAAATTTTTTATCTTCAAATTCACGTCCTGTCATATAAAAAGTGAATTTTTTGTCGTCCAATTCTTTTGTATTCCCTGTTGCCACTAATTTCCCGTCCCTGAATATCGTAAACCGATCGGAAATTTCAAAAACTTCATCCAGTTTGTGGCTGATAAACAGGATTGCGATCCCCTGCGACTTTAATTGAAGAATGACATCAAATAAAGCCTTCACTTCCTTTTTTGTCAAAGCGGTAGTAGGCTCGTCCATAATGATAAGCTTCGCATTGTACATCAATGCCCGGCTGATCGCGACCATCTGCTTTTGCGCAACGGTCAGGGCCTCTACTTTTGCTTTCAGATCAATATCAAAATTCGTTTTTGAAATGGCTTCCCTGGCAATTTCCTGAACCTTTTTCCAGTGTATCATCTTCTTCCCGGACGCCACTTCCGTATTCAGGGCCAGGTTTTCTTCCACCGTCAGATTGGGAAAAAGTGAAAAATCCTGATAGATCACCTGAATTCCCGCATTTATCGCGTCAATCGGCGTAATCTTCCCAAACTCTTTGCCGGCAAATTCAATCGTTCCACCGTCTCTTTGATATACTCCGGTTATAATTTTAACGATCGTTGATTTTCCGCAGCCATTCTCGCCGGCCAGACAGTGAATCTCTCCCGGCCGGATTTCCAGTGAAACATCCCGCAGCGCGTGCACGTTGCCAAAGGAAATCTTAATATGTTCCGCTTTTAATAAACTGTTCGCCATAGTTCCTCCCGACAGATTCGTTTTGCAAATGGAGCCGTCGCGAAACGGCCTTTCAGCCGTTTTGCGGCAGCTCCGGTCAGATTCAGAATATATTCCTAGAATCCAAAGCTATCAACATTATCTGCATCAATCGTAATCCAGCCGTTTCCTTCCAGGATCGTCTGGCTCCCCTCGCGGAACGTCATCTCCGTATATCCTTCAGCTCCCAGATCAACAGGAGCGCTGATTTCTTCCTCTGCAAGAACCTTGCAGGCCAGGGAAATCATGGCTTTTCCTGCCACTGCCGGATCCCACAGGGTCAGGGACTTAATCACGCCGGATTTTAACAGCTCCGCATTATCCGCAGGCATACCTGTTCCAGAGGTAAAGAACTGATCCTTCAGGCCCAGCTCTTCGATTGCCCTTGCCACGCCGGGAGCGTCAAAGGAAGAGGTTCCCATGATCCCTTTCAGATCCGGATACGTCTTAATCAGCTCTTTTGCCACATTGTAAGCGGTATCTCCATTGTCATCCGATTCAACGCGCGGATTCTCTTCCAGAAGCGTCATATTGGGATATTTCTCTTTCTGATACGCTACGCCCGCGTCCGCCCACTCATTGTGGGAACCGTTTGTCAGCGACGCAACCATCGTTGTGTAAACACCCTCGTAGTTCATCGCCTCAGCCAGATTATCCATGATGAACTCGCCGTAACCGGTATTCGAAAAGGCTTCAATATCATAATCCACATTCTGCAGGTCCGCGCCTTCATGCGCAATGACAACGATTCCCGCATCCTTCGCTTTCTTCAAAACAGAATCCATGGACTGGATATCCACCGGAACAACGCAGATCGCATCCACGCCCTGCGAAATAAGATCCTCAACCAGCTGCGCCTGACGGGTAGCGTCGATAACGCCCGTATCAATCTGATATGCGTCCACACCTGTGTCCGCTACGTACTCATCGACGCCAACTTTCATCCGCACAAACCAGGGATTGGTGGAATCTTTGGGAACAACGGCGATCTCCCAGCCTTCATCAACCGCTTTCTGCACAGAGGCAGCCTCTTCCGCCTCTACAGAAAGGCAGCCGCCCATTATGCCAACCGCCATTCCGATACAGCAAATAATCGACATCAGTTTTTTCTTCATGTTTGTTCCTCCTTTTTTTCTTTGGTAGTGTCAAAAGCTACCTGTTTTTTTGTTGCAAAATATAATAAAAACCTTGATTTTAAGGGAAATCTGCAAA
>CANRIG010000072.1 GCA_947630595.1 uncultured Lachnospiraceae bacterium
TTTTAAAGGTCAGTCCTTAAAATAAAACTTTTAAGAATTTTTCAAGGTTGTTTCACTGTTCAGTTATCAAGGTTCTTCGCCGTCGCTCTTGTCGAGCAACTTTGACATAATAGCATATTAACCATTCTTTGTCAATAGCTTTTTTAAATTTTTATTCCACCCCGTTTTTCGGGGTGGAACTTTATTCTAACTGTGCTTTTGGTTTTTGTCAACTGTTTTTCGCGAATTTGCAGGGAAAAAAACAACGAAAAAATATCACCCGTTTTACTCCACCCTGGAAAACAGAATGCGGTCGTTGTCCAGCTCTTTTCCGGCGCCGGCGCTGAATTTTTCGAGCAGGCCGTCCACGGTCAGGCCGGCGCGCTCCTCGCCGCTGATATCCAGCACGATCCGCCCCGCGTCCATCATCAGGGTGCGGTTGCCCATCTCCAGCGCGGAATGCATATTATGCGTAATCATCAGGCAGGCAAGGTGGTGTTCCTCCACGATCTGCTTCGTGAGGCTTATGACCTTTTCGGCCGTGGCCGGGTCGAGCGCCGCCGTGTGCTCGTCGAGCAGCAGAATTTTCGGCGGCACCACGGTCGCCATCAGCAGCGTCAGGGCCTGCCTCTGTCCGCCGGACAGCAGGCCGACCGGCTGTTTCAGACGTTCCTCAAGTCCCATGTCCAGAAGCGCCAGGCGCTCGCGGAACATATTCCGCTCACGGTTGGAAATGCGGGAAAACACGGAGTGCTGCTTCTGGGAGGCGCGCAGATAGGCGAGCGCCAGATTTTCCTCGATCGTCATCCCCGGCGCCGTGCCTTTCATCGGATCCTGAAACAGGCGGCCGATCTGCACCGCGCGCCGGTAATCCGGAACGAACGTGATGTCCTGGTCGTCCAGTTCCACGCTTCCCTCATCCACGTAAAAGCTGCCCGCGATACAGTTGAAAAGCGTTGACTTTCCGGCACCGTTGCTTCCGATAATCGTGGCGAAATCGCCGTCGGGCACGGTCAGGCTTACCCCGTCCAGGGCCACCTTTTCATTGACCGTGCCGGGATTGAAGGTTTTTTTAATGTTCGTCAGTCTGAGCATCATCTGCCTCCTTTCCGCGCGGCCGCCATCGCCATTTTGCGCTTCTGGAAGGCAATCTGATTTTTCAAATAGGGCGCCGCAATCGCGACCGCCACGATCACCGCCGACACCAGCTTCAGGCATTCCGCCGGAACATGCAGACGCAGCGCAATCGCCATCGCAAAGCGATACAGGCAGCTGCCCAGAATGACGCCGACAATCCGCCGGAGCACCGTGCCTTTTCCAATCAGCGTCTCGCCGATGATCAGGCTTGCCAGCGCGATTGTGACCATGCCGGTGCCGAGGTTGATGTCGCAGGATTTCTGGTACTGCCCGATCAGGCAGCCGGACAGCGCCGTCAGCGAGCCGGACACGCAGAGGCCTACGGTGATCGTAAAGCCCGGATTGATGCTGGACGCTTTTACCATATCGGTATTGTCGCCGGTGGCGCGGATGGAAAGGCCCAGCCGCGTCCCCAGAAAGCATGCCAGAATCACGCACACGATTACGACAATGATCACGGAAATGACCAGCCGGTACCAGGTAGCGCCCAGCAGGTCCTTAAACATGCTGTAGATGGTATCGGCTTTGAAAATAGACAGGTTGGAGGAAAAGCCCATCACTGCCAGATTGACCGTGTACAGGCCGGTGTTTACAATAATGCCGGCCAGAATGGATTCCACGCCCATCTTCGTCTGCAGCGTCGCCATCACGAAGCCGGAACAGACGCCCGCAAGCATGGCCGCAAACAGCGCCAGAACCGGATGTCCCATGAGGGCCACCTGCGCGCCGACGGCGCAGCCGAGGGTAAAGCACCCGTCGGTCGACAGATCGGCAATTTTCAGGATTGAATAGCTCAAAAACAACGCGAGTGCGACCAGAGCGTATATAAATCCAAGCTCAAGGGCACTGATGATAACCGGCAGTGACAGAATCGAACCCATGACGTTTCCTTTCCCGATAATGATTTTGCTTTACTTATTCAAAATCCTCTGCAGTTTCCACTTCGTTTACAGCCGTGCACACTTCTGCGAAGCCGCTGTAATCAATGCCAAGCGCTTCCGCCGTCTCCGTATTGACGGTGGCAATACCGTTGTCAAAAGTCAGGATCGGAGTCTCGGCCGGGTCAGCGCCTGCCAGGATATCCACGATCATGTCAGCCGTAGCGGTTCCCAGATTCGTGTAGTCCACGCCGTAGCCGCAGAACGCGCCGTTGAGTGCGAACGAATCCGCGCCCGTGTAATGCGGGATGCCTGCATCGATAAATTTCTCAAAGATTGCCAGCTCGTTGTCCATGATGGTGTTGTCGGTCGGGGTGAAGATCGCCTCAACGCCTTCCGCTACCAGCGCGTCCGCCGCCTGCATAACCTCGGTTGCATTGGTGCCGGTCTTTTCCACAACTTCAATGCCCTTTTCCTCAAAATATGCGTTTGCGTCCGCGATCGGCTGCTTGGAGGAATCCTGGGACTGGTCGTACAGAAGTCCTACCTTGGAAAGATCCGGATTTACCATAAGCATCAGGTCCAGAATCGCGTTGGTGTTCAGCGCGTCGCTGGTGCCGGTGATGTTGGAGCCCGGGGCTTCCATGCTCTCTGCAAGGCCTGCGCTTACCGGATCGGATACCGCGGAGAAAACAACCGGAATCTGATTGTCCTCGGTAGCAGCCTGTGCAACCGTCGCCGCCGGAGTTGCGATCGGAACGAGAACGTCCACTTCGTCCGCGATCATCTGCGCCGTGATCTGATTCAGCATCGTCTGATCCGCCTGTCCGTTCTGCAGCTGATAGGTGTAGGTATTTTCGCCTTCCTCGTTGAGCTCGTCAAAGCGCGCCTCGACTGCCGCCTCGATCTGGTTCAGGGAAGCGTGATCTACATACTGGATGATGCCGATCTTGTACTCTTCCGCCGTTGCGGTTCCGGCTGCCATCATGGCTGCCACAGCAGTTACCATTACACTTGCCATCAATTTCTTTTTCATCATTTTCTCTCCTTTTCTTTCTGGCTCATCGGCCGATAAATTTGTGCAAAGGAGCAACCGGTGCTTTGTTTGCGCGAATCAGAACAAAAAAACCGCCTCAGACTTTATCTGAGACGGTAATAATTTCTTATTATCGCGGTACCACTCATTTTGACTTAACGTCCACTTTCGCATGTACTGTCATACACTCCTGATTGATAACGGGTTCGGTTCCCGGTGACTCCTACTCTTTTCATTTCAGGTCACCCTCAAAAGCCCATTCGGCAAGCTGTTCCGTACCGCAATCCCACCCTCTGCGGCTCTCTGAGACTTCACCGTGAATGCCTACTACTCTTTCTCATCGGTTTCATCCTTTGTTGTAATGAAGTGTACCATTCGCGCAGGAATTTGTCAACCCTGAATTCGCTGCTTTTATTTTGGGAAAGCTGTCCCGCCGCTTCCTCAGAAGCACATCTGCACACCGCCCGTAAACGAGTCCCCAAGCCCGATCGTGTACTTCGGCTTGTCAATGTAGCGCGTCGGGACGAGCGTCACGCGCTTTTCATACGGGCTGCCCGCGAGCCGCCGCAGATTCCACAGTCCCAGCTCGTTCAGGTCCAGCCGGAGCACGTCGCGAAGCTGCTCCCAGCCGCCGTATCCGCCGTACATGGCCTTGGCCGTCGCCAGCATCGTGCCGTACATGAGTCCATGCTCGATGTCGGTGCTCCCGGGATCTCCGACAAACATCACATAATCCTTTGTATGTACGATAACGCCCTTGCGCATCCGGAATTTCTCCTGCAGAAAATCCGCCCCGCTCACACAGGAAAAAATATCGCCGGGATCGACATCGTAATGATACATATCCTTCAGCGTGTACTGAAATTCTTCCTCGTTCATGCTGAGAATATCGACGTGCGGGTACAGCCGCTCGACGCACAGCCTGCGCACCCCGGGATCATGGTAATGCGCGTCCTCGAAATACACGACGCCGGCCGGATTGTTCCGGCGGTAGACCGCCGCATGATTTGTCACATAAGTCAGCCGCTCCTGCAGCACCCCGGGGTCGAGAATCGAATTGAAGCTCGAGAGCACGTTGCTGCTGACTTTCCTTGCGTTGTCCTCAATCCACCGGAAATACGGCTCCCACAGCGGCAGCGAGCTGTTGATCACATTTTGAGTCAGAATCAGGCGGTTGGAGCATGGAATCACAGCCGTCTGACCGTCAAGCCGCACCACGTCGCCTTTTTTGAACTGCAGGATGAAATGGGATTCCTGCGGATTGCTGCTCTCTGCGTCGCCTGCATGCCCAATCGTCCCGTCGGAAAGCGCAACATGGATATGCGGCGAGCAGAGCTGATCGCGAACTTCTTTTGAATCGTCGGTCAGATGCACGATCGTCTCCCCGCCGAGCGCAGCCAGCGCCAGCGCGGCCTGCACACCGGTGCCACCCATGCCGTTTTGGTACGGAAAACACGCCCGCACCAGCTCCGGGGCCTCCAGGTCGGCTTCGCCGCCGATTCCGCGAATACAGTAATATACGACCGTCTCCAGCAGCTCCTCCATCGTACGGATGGTTCCGGCAATCCGCATCTCCTCCAGCCGCCGGCCCGCCATGTGCCGCGCGAGCAGCTCGTTTAATTTTTCCGCGCGAAAATCGCACAGCAGATCAAGATTGCTCGTATATCCGAGCGCCGCGTACCGTCCCTCGCGGGCGCGTTTCGCAATGCTCTGCCGCAAAGCGTCATATGCGCCCTGAAATCTGTCTTCTATATTTCCCATATCGTCACCCTGCCGTCTGTTTTCTACCTATTTTATTTACCATACTGCGCGCCCAAATGCAAGTGCCTGCGCCGCGCGCGCCAAAATCAAGAAATTCAAAACCACTTCGCACCGGAAAACTTGACAAACCGCCGCAAAACCTGTATAGTTAGGGAGTCCGTGCAGCCGGGGAGTCAGCGGTGCCCTGTACCTGCAATCCGCTACAGCAGGGGTGATGCCGAACCGAGGGCGTATTGCTGCAGAGCTGCCCCTGATAAGTGATGTTGACATCCGGGTCTTACGCAACAGGAATCCGTGAACCGTGTCAGGTTGGGAACAAAGCAGCACTAAGCGGAACCTCCTGTGTGCCGTGAGGGTGCCTGGGTTGAGTTAACTGTCAGGGTAACGTTTGTGGTTTGCGCTCGAAGGGAGGCGCACGGATTTTAACGAATCGGAAGAAAAAGACGCAAAAGGGGATCAGATATTCGCCATGCCCGATTTTCCGGAAATATCCGCTGCTGACGACGAGAAATACATGCGCGAAGCCATCCGCCAGGCGCGGAAAGCCTACGCGCTGCGCGAGGCGCCGATCGGCTGCGTGATCGTCTATGAGGGCGGCATCATCGCCCGCGGCTACAACCGCCGCAATACGGACCGGAACACGACCGCCCACGCGGAGATCACGGCCATCCGCCGCGCCAGCAAAAAGCTGGGGGACTGGCGGCTGGAGGGCTGCACCATCTACATTACGCTGGAGCCGTGCCAGATGTGCGCGGGCGCGATTGTGCAGTCGCGCATCACCAGAGCGGTCATCGGCAGCATGAATCCAAAGGCCGGGTGCGCCGGTTCGGTGCTGAACCTGCTTGAGATGAAGGAGTTCAACCACCAGGTCGCGGTGACGCGGGGCGTCCTGCAGGCGGAATGCAGCAGCCTGCTCTCCTCCTTTTTCCGGGAGCTGCGGGAAATCAAAAAAGCTGCGGAGAAAACAGAAAAGGCTGCAAAAGAGCTGCAAAAGAACCGCAAGAAACTGTTGACGGAACCGAAAGCCTGAATTATAATAATTAAATGTCGGCGGAGCGCAAAAGGCGCGTCGGCATCATACGGAGATGTACTCAAGTGGTCGTAAGAGGTCGCACTCGAAATGCGATAGGTCCGCAAGGGCGCGTGGGTTCGACTCCCACCATCTCCGCTTGGAAAAACCGGACGGGTTACGTCCGGTTTTTTTTGCAAGTTACAGGCAAGTTACCTCACCCGGAAACGGCTTTTCTCGCCTCTCGCCTCCTGCACAATGCTTGCAATGGAGAGCTCCACCATATCGCTGACCGCTTCCTCCGTGTAAAACGCCATGTGCGGCAGCATCAATACGTTCGGCATATCCTTCAGGATCGACATCTCGCGGTGCCCGATCAGCTGATATTTGTAATCCCCGTAGAAAATTCCCAGTTCGTTTTCAATCACGTCGAGCGCCGCCGCGCCGACCTTGCCCTGCTCCAGCGCCTCGATCAGAGCCATGGTGTCGATCACGCTGCCGCGGGAGGTGTTGACCAGCACCACGCCGTCCTTCATCCCGGCCAGCGTCTCTTTGTTTACAATATGATGCGTGCCCTCCACCGCCGGCACATGAAACGTGATCACATCGCTCCCGGCAAACAGCTGCTCACGCGGCACATAAGTCGCATATTGTTTTACACTGTCCTTTTCATAGGGATCGCTTGCCAGAATCCGGCAGCCGAAGCCGCTGAGATTGCGGATCACATGCTCGCCGATGCGCCCGGTGCCGACCACGCCCACCGTCAGTCCCTCGATCTGACGTCCGATGCTGTCCTTGAGGGAATAATCCATGCCCTCCGCGCGTTTTATGATCATTTTCATTTTGCGCAGCGCCATTAGAATCAGCATCACCGCGTAATCCGCCACGCTCCCGGTCGAGTAGGCGACGTTGCTGACGGTAATGCCGTATCGCTCGGCCGCCTCCACATCCACATGATCATACCCGATGGTGCGCGTGGAAATGTGGCGCACGCCCATGTCCTTCCAAACGCGGATGATGTCCCCGGTGATCGCGGTCGTGAGCACGATTACTCCGTCGCAGCCCTGCGCCAGCTTCGCGTTCTCCGTGTCGGGCGCCTCCCGGCAGATCACAAGCTCCGCATCATACTGTTTTGAAAATTTTTCAAAATACGCCGCCTCGTCAAAATCCCTGTAGCTGTATACCGCTATTTTAAACTGTGCCATAACTATTACGCTTCCCTTCCTGTTTTTTCCGGCAAAATATTACTTATTGCTATTTTATCATTTTTCCCGCGAAATACAAGAGGGAGCAAAAATCGGCAGAAGCCCAGTAGTAAAATCAGCGAACAGCCTGGCGATAAAATCAGCAGATACCCCGGCGGTAAAGTCAGCAGACAACCCGGCAGTAAAGTCAACAGACACCCCGGTGGTAAAGTCAGCAGACAACCCAGCGGTAAAGTCAGCAGACAACCCAGCGGTAAAGTCAGCAGACAGCCCGTCAGAAGCTCATTAGCGGACAACATTTTCCAGGGGCAGCCCCTGTTCCCAGGCGGCCGCATTTTTCAGCGTCGTCCCTGCGATCGCCTGCAGCGCCTCCCTTGTGAAAAATCCCTGATGGGAGGTGATGACCACGTTAGGAAAGGCCAGCAGGCGCGGCACGGTTTCGTTGGTGATGATGTCGTCCGACAAATCCTCGTACACCATGCCGTCCTCGTGCTCGTACACATCGAGACCCACGCCGGAAAACTTTTTGCCGCGCAGCGCGTCGATCAGCGCTTCCGTGTCGATCAGGGCCCCGCGCGAGGTGTTGACGAGCACCGCCGTGTCTTTCATCAGGCGGATGGTATCCTCGTTAATCATGTGGTACGTCTCGTGAAACAGCGGGCAGTGCAGGGAAACCAGATCGGAGCGGCGCAGCAGTTCCTCCAGCTCCACATAGGTGACAGATTCCCGCAATGTCTCATCCTGATATTTATCATAGGCCAGAATATCCATGCCGAATCCACGGCAGATCCGAACCATAGCTTTGCCGATCCTGCCAGTGCCGACAATGCCGGCCGTGCCCTGATAAAAGTTTCGGCCGAGCAGGCCGGACAGTGAAAAATCATTGATCCTTACCTTAATATAGGCGCGGTGCAAATGGCGAACCGACATCAGCGCCAGCGCCATGGCGTGCTCGGCCACCGCCTCCGGGCTGTAGCCCGGCACGCGCAGCACCGTGATTCCGAATTCGCCGGCCGCCTCCAGGTCGACATTATTGATGCCGGCGCAGCGCATCAGCAGCAGCCGGATGTCCAGCCCGTGCAGAATCTCCAGCACCGGGCGGCTCAGGTCCGAATTCACAAACGCGCAGACGGCGTCGTACCCTCTCGCCAGCACCGCTGTCTCCGGATTGAGGTTCGCCTCAAAAAAATGAATGTCACACAAAAAAGAATCTGGCTCGTTCCCTTTGGACAAGGGTTCAAACCAGATTCTGTCATAATCTTTTGTTCCGAAAAATGCTATTTTCATGCCGCACACTCCTCTCGCAGGGTTCCTGTTTCCCGAATACCGATACTTTCCCGGCGTTCATCCCGGGCATCGGTACATTCCGAATATCAGTATTTTCCGGGTGTCGGTACTTCCCGGACACCGGTACTTCCCGGACACCGGTATTTCCCGGGCACCGGTATTTCCCGGACATCGGTACTTCCCGGGCACCGGTATTTCCCGGGCACCGGTATTTCCCGGACATCGGTACTTCCCGGATGTCAGTACTTCTCAAGCGTCGGTACTTCCCGGGCGTCGATACTGACATCGGTGCTTCCTGAATTTCCTCTCGGTATCAGTGTCTCCTGTGCGGATAAAAATATGCATTTTGCCGGTTCTGCTAATTAAAGTATACCAAATCTTCCTCCGGCGGCCCGGTCAGCTCAAAACTCTCGCCGTAGAGCACCGGTCCTTCCTCGCCGTACTCCCGCATGAATTCATAGCGGATGGTGGAAGTCAGGTAAATCCACTGTCTGGACTTGAGCCGGTCTGCAAACTTACTCTTGCAGAGGCAGCCGATGAAACGGATGTCGTTGGCGCAGCAGGTCATCGCATTGCGCCCCGGCACAAACACGTCGTCCCCGAAACGCCTTGACTTCATCACCTTCGCCCGGAAGCGCACTTTCTTTCCGTCATAGCGCTCCTTTGACTCAAACGCATCCAGATACCACAGACCGTAGTCGATATCCTCGACCTGAATCACATCGGCGTTCAGATCGTACGGCGGTTCCTCCATGCCCGGGTCGACCGGGTTGCCCGCGTCGTCCTCAAAATACACCATCGCCCGCGGATTGAGACCGCGCACGGTGCGCCGGTAGGAGTGCAGGTCCATCTCCGTTGTGCAGCGGTTGAACACCACCATCTCCGTGTACAGAAACAGGTTGCTCAAAATACTTCTCATATTGTTTAGATAGACCGGGAACGTGCTGCCGTCCACCACAGTGATGACCTGCGCGATGTCCATGCTGTACGGCATCTGGCTGCCAAACAGCCATTTGCAGTCCCACATGCCGTTCATCTCGATAAAGATTCGCTTCGGGCGGTAATGCTTCTCGCAGGTCTTGAGGAATTCCCCGTCAAACCCGCTCTCCTCCTCGACTGTGATCATGGAAATGTTTTTGTCCGCAAGCTCCGCCTCGTCGTACTCCTCCTCGCCCTCCTCGCAGAGGATCAGAAGTCCGCGCTGCCCGTCGTCAAAATCGCCGCCGTCGAGTACGTCGCGCAGAAAGGAGGTCTTGCCGCTTTCCAAAAAACCCGTAATCAGATAGACAGGTATTCTCTGCATTCGTAATCACTCTTTCTGATAAGATTCAATGTCATAATGCTGAGGAACAAAAAATGTCACACATTACAGGCGAAACAGCTCCGCCAGCGCTTCTTCATGCAGCCCGGAACCGATCACGCAGAAACGGCCTGTATAGTCAGCCGCCCCGGATCTGACCTCATACTCGCCGGGCACAAAATCAAAATGAATCCATGTGCCGTCCGTCGCCGGTACCATGCCTTTCGCGCGCAGAATCACGCCATACTTCTCCTGATCGTCCAGGGCGCTCAGAATCTGCTCGATTTCTTCTTTTGTATATTTCTTCGGCGTCTCCTGCCCCCAGGATGTAAACACCTCATCCGCGTGATGATGGTGATGGTCATGGTGGTGATGATCGTGATCATGGTGCTCGTGATGGTGGTCATGATCATGCTCGTGGTCATGGTGCTCATCATGCTCGTGATCATGGTGCTCATCATGCTCGTGATCATGGTGCTCGTCGTGCTCATGGTCATGATCATGGTGCTCATCATGCTCGTGATCATGATGGCCGTCATGCTCGTGGTCGTGATCATGGTGATCATCATCATGGTGCTCATCATGGTCATGGTCGTGATCATGGTGCTCATCATGCTCGTGGTCGTGATCATGATGCTCGTCATGCTCATGGTCATGGTCATGCTCGTGATGATCGTGGTCATGGCCGCCGCAGCACTCATCGTGGTCGTGATGATGCTCATGATCATGATGGTCGTGATCGTGGTCATGGTCACAGCAGCAGTCGTCATGGTCGTGATCGACCTCGACCTCCTGCAGCAGCATTTGCGCCAGCACATCCGTGCCCTCCATCGCCTGCAGCATCTGCGCGCCGGTCAGCTCGTCCCAGGGGGTTGTCACCAGCACCGCTGCCGGATTTTTCTCGCGGATCATCTCCGCCGCTTTCATCTGTTTTTCCTCGCTGAGCTTCTGCGTTCTGCTGAGCACAACGGTCGCCGCGTTTTCAATCTGGTTGTTGTAGAATTCACCAAAATTCTTCATATACATTTTAATCTTGGACGCATCCGCCACCGTGGTCAGCGCGTTCAGCACCAGCCCGGCATCAGCCGCCGCATCCTCTACCGCTTTGCGCACGTCGGAAAGCTTGCCCACGCCCGACGGCTCGATGATGATGCGGTCCGGAGCGAACTGCTTTGTCACTTCTTTCAGCGCTCTGCCAAAATCTCCCACCAGAGAACAGCAGATGCAGCCGGAATTCATTTCCGTGATGTTGATGCCGGCATCCTTCAAAAATCCGCCGTCAATGCCGATCTCGCCGAACTCATTTTCAATCAGCACAATCTTTTGTCCCGCAAAAACCTCTCCGATCAGCTTTTTGATCAAAGTTGTCTTTCCAGCTCCCAGAAAACCGGAAATAATGTCTACCTTCGTCATTTCAATCCTTCTTTCTGATATTCTTTTCTTTAAATTTTCTTCTGTGTCTTTGACGCCTAATGTGTATAGTACACCAAAAGCGGTGAGTTTGCAAATTTTTTCTAAGCTTAAAAACAGAAAATATATTTTACCTGATACACTTTATACAGGAAACGGCATGACCGAAATCATGCCGCCCCTGCAAAACCTGATAAAAATTTTTTATATCGCCCCGCAAAAAAGCCGGAACCTTTCTGCGCGACTCCAGCCTCTCTGCAATCTTTGTTATCCGGTTTTCCCTGTCTCCCGGCAGTCTTTGCCATTTGCCTTTCCCTGCCTCCCGGCAGTCTTTGCAATTCAGCTTTCCCTGTCCCCCGGCAGTCCCGATAATCCAACTCTCCCTACCTCTCGGCAATCTTACCCAGAAACTCGCGGATTCGTCCGTTGTCCGAATCAAACACCGCGTCCGGTTTGCCCTCGAGCGCCACCACGCCCTTGTCCATAAAGATCACACGGTCGGAAATACTGCGGGCAAACGCCATTTCATGTGTGACAATTACCATCGCGATCTGCAGGTCGGCCAGCGAACGGATGACCTTGAGCACTTCGCCGGTCAGCTCCGGGTCGAGCGCCGAGGTCGGCTCGTCGAAAAACAGGATTCGCGGGTTCAGGGCGAGCGCGCGGGCAATCGCCACACGCTGGCACTGGCCGCCGGAAAGCTGGCACGGATACGCGTTTTCCTTGTCTTCCAGGCCCATCTTTTTCAGCAGCGAGCGCGCCTCCTCATACACCTCGTCGCGTTTGCGCTTCTGAATCGTGATCGGCGCGTCGGTAATGTTTTTCATCACCGAATAGTGCGGGAACAGGTTGAAATTCTGGAACACCAGCCCGAAATAGGAGCGGATCTGCTTTGCCTCCTCGCCTTTGGGGTAAATCTGCCGGCCGTCCTCCGTGACGCAGGCCGCGCGCTCTCCCATATAGAGGACTTCCCCGGCGTCGATTTTTTCCAGCATGGTCGCGCACCGGAGCATGGTCGATTTTCCGGAGCCCGAAGGCCCGATAATGGAAAGGATTTCACCCTCCCCCACCGAGAGAGAAATATCCTGGATGACCTCCAGGCCGTCAAAGTGTTTTCTGATATGATTCATTTCCAACAGGTTCATGCTTTTTCCTCCCCGCCGGACGCGCAGCGCGGCCCGGCCCGTCAGCGTTTACTGGTAGTAGCTCAGTTTCTTCTCAATCTTTTCCATGGTTACGGCTACCACGAGGTTGAACACGTAGTAGAAAATCGCCGCTACCACAAACGGCATGAACGTCGTCTGCGCCGCCGCAATCTGTTTCGCAATCGTGAACATTTCCGCATAGGCCAGCGAAAAGCTGAGCGAGGTATCTTTCACCAGCGTGATCACCTCGTTTGTGACCGCCGGGAGAATCCGCTTTACCACCTGCGGAAAAATGATGCGGAAAAAGCATTGTATCTTATTGTATCCGAGCACGGTGGCCGCCTCATACTGGCCGACCGGCATTGATTCAATGCCGGAGCGGTAGATTTCCGCAAAATATGCCGCATAGTTCAGCGAGAATCCGATGATGATCGCCAGGAACCGGTAGGTGCCTCCGATCCGCATGCCGAACAGGTAATACGGTCCGAAATAGACGACGAGAAGCTGCAGCATCAGCGGCGTGCCCCGCAGCACCGAGATATAGACTTTTATAATATTCTGCAGCAGCCTGTTTTTGGACATTCTCCCGAACGCGACCAGCAGGCCGAGCGGCAGCGAAAACACCAGCGTCAGCACGAAGATGCCGAGCGATTTGACCATTCCGCTGCTCAGCTGTTCCAACATTACCGAAAAACTCATAATCTCCTCCCGCCCGCAATGAACGGGGCTGCCGCAACATGTGTTGACAAGCGCTTTCCGTGCCCGCTGTTCACATATTGCAACAGCCCCCTAAATTTGCGAATTTGTTACATATTGTAGTCTACGCAAACGGCACATCTGCCGCCTGCGCCGGAACCACTGTTCCAGTTCCCCATATCCGCTCTATCGCTGCTTCAGTTTCAGCTGTTCCGATTTTCGCTATCCGCTCTACCGCCGTTTCCGTTCCAGCCGTTTTGCTTACTCGGTCATTGCCTCCGTCTCAGCCTCAGCCGCCTCGGTCTCTGTCTCCATTGCTTCCTCTGCGGGAGCCGCCAGGCAGACCATATCGGACAGCTCGTATTTCTCAGCCAGCTCGTCGAATGTGCCGTTGTCAAGCAGCTCAAGCAGGGACTCGTTCACCTGATCGCGCAGCTCCTCGTTGCCGAGCGCGAAACCGATGCCGTACTGCTCTGCGTTCAGGGTTTCGTCCAGAATCTTGCAGCCCTCAGACGTCTTGATCTGATACTGCGCCACGCCGACATCCATTGCCACAGCGTCCACGCTGCCTGCTTTCAGCTCTGCAAATGCGGTGTTGTAATCTGCAAACTCCTGAAGCGTTCCAAACGTAGCGCCAAGGTCCGCCTGGTCGCCGCCCTCAGAGAGCAGCTCCAGCGCTGCGGAAGCCGCCTGCGCCGCTACGATCTTGCCCTCCAGGCCTGCAAGGTCCGTGATACCGGAATCCTCGGTCACCACAACTACCTGGCTGTTGTCCACATACGGGAGGGACCACGCATAGTCGTCCTCACGGCCGTTGATCGTGAAGCCGCTCCAGATGCAGTCGATTGCGCCGGACTCCAGCTCCATGTCCTTGGAATCCCATGCGATCGGGGTCTTTACCAGCTCCCAGCCGCGCAGGTCGCAGACCGCCTGTGCCAGCTCAATGTCAAAGCCGGTGTAATCTCCGTTCTCATCCATGTATCCGTACGGCGGATATTCTGCGTCAAAGCCTACTGCAAACGTCGTTCTCTCATCCGCCATACAGACGGTTCCAGCTACCATAGACGCTGCCAGCGCTGCTGCCAGTGCCATGCCAATCATACCCTTTTTCATAATATTCTTATCCTCCTGTTTTGCGGCAAACCGCTTATTCTTTCTCATGGTAACACTCTACCACGCTAAACTGCACGTCTATACTAACAAATAATCGAAAGGCTGTCAACAAAAAATTTAGGCTGCAGTCCCGCTGCAGCCTGAGGTTTTGTCGTTTTAATATTCGTTCAGTTCTTCCATCTTGTCCCGGTACAGGAAAATCCATACGGCGAACAGAATCATCCAGCCCATTTTGCCGATCGCGCCGGTGATGCCGGTGATCTCGGCGTTGACGATGCCGGAGAGCAGATTCACGATCGCGGTCAGCGCCATTATAATATGTACAACCGCCACATAGCGGGATACCCTGCCGTAGCTCTCCCCGGCGTTGCTGTTCACGCGGCAGGTTGTCCAGGTCGCCAGATGGCAGAAGTGATACATCACGACCGCCATGGTGATCACGACCATCAGCACCAGTATGATTACCGCGGCGATCAGCGCGTCCTGTGCGCCGGACGCCCATGAAGCAATCACAAACGCCACGGAGAATACGAGGCATGCCACCATCGCCAGCGAGGACACAACGAGGTTGATGATCACCACCGCGCGTACCAGTCCGAAGCCGACGCCCGACATTTCCTCTCCCGCGGTCATCGCCATCAGGAAGATCAGCCACAGGCCCACGCAGAACAGAATGTCCGGGATGCGCAGAACCAGGTTGGCCAGAATCGCGCCGGAATCCAGAGAACGCAGAACCGCCTGTATGCTGTTGGTATAGCGCGCCATCTGAACCGGTATGTCAAAGCTGTTGATCAGCCGCACCACCTGGGAATAATTCATCTGATCCATAAAGATCGCCGCGATCGAACTGATCAGCTGTACCGTGAACAGCACCGCGATCAGCACAAACAGAGGCGAACGCAGCATGCCCCTGGCCGTCTCCATAACTCTGCGGTTGTGCGCCGCCGGAGACGCCATCGCTGGGCGTGCCTGCGGCATATTCTGCGCCGGCATCCTCTGAGCGGGCATTCCCTGTCGTCCGGCACCCGCCGGGCGGCTCTGTCCCTGTCCCGCATTTGCCGGACGCGGCTGAGCTGCGCCGTTTGCCCGGGCCTGACCGGCAGCACCCTGGTTTGCGGACGGAGCGGCTCCTGCGCTCCTGCCGTTCACCGTGCGGCGGATCGTGCCCTGACGGCCGTACGCGGACGGATCACCCGGCATGTCCTGCCCGTATATCTGGGGAGCGCTGCGCATCCGGCGCTGCGGGCGTGCCGCACCGGCAGGAGCTGCGCCGTTTGCCGGTCTCTCCGCTCCGGCTGCCTTTCTGTCGCTGGCCGGACGTCTCTCAGCCTGCGCCGGGGCTGCCTGCTCCGGCTGCCTTTCCGCTGTCTGCGCCGCGGAATCCACGTCCGCTTCGGCTGTATTTTCCGGCGTATTTATATATGGATTGCCGCATACTTCGCATACCGTACTGCTGTCATCCCCCACATTACCGCATATAATGCACCGTTTCATTTTCAAACCGTTCCTTCCCTGTTTTCTCCGTTTTTCCTTTCGGGGCGAGAGTGAACTGCGCGCCCTATAGCACGGGCAGAGTCCGTAAAACCTCCGGTTTTCCGGACTCGCTTCGCTCGTCAAATCACAACAAAACAAGGGTCTGACATTCTGCTGCGCAGACGCCAGACCGCTTGTTTGTTGTGGCTTGACTCTGCCCTTTCCGGATATTATACCCCATTCCGGCAGGTTGGGCAAGCAAAAAACACGGAATGTCCGGGCTTTGGCGGAAATTTACGCCTCCAGCAGCTTTTCTATGCTGACGAGCTTGACGCTGAGGACGAAAATCTCGGTCGCGAGGGCCAGCTCGTCCGGCGTCGGGAAAGAGGGGGCAATACGGATGTTGCTGTCCTTCGGGTCCTTTCCATACGGGAACGTAGCGCCCGCCCCGGTCATGATGACTCCGGCCTCTTTGGCCCTGGCCACGATTTTCTTTGCGCAGCCCTCCATGGAGTCAAAGGAGATAAAGTAGCCGCCCTTGGGGCGCACCCAGGAGCCGATCTCCAGACCGCCCAGCTCGCGGTCGAGGCAGTCGAGCACCGCCTCAAACTTCGGGCGCAGGATGGCCGCGTGCTTTCTCATGTGCGCGCGCACGCCGTCCATGTCCTTGAAGAAGCGCACATGGCGGAGCTGGTTGAGCTTGTCGTGGCCGATGGTCTGATAGAACATGGCCTTTCTCGCGTCCGCCAGGTTGGCCTCGGAGGCCGCCATCGCCGCGATGCCGGAGCCCGGGAAGCTGACCTTGGAGGTCGAGATGAATTTGTATACCATATCCTCGTTGCCCGCCTTCGCGCACTCCGTGAGCAACTCGAGGATCACGTCCTGATCGTCGTCATACAGATGGTGAATCGAATACGCGTTGTCCCAGAAAATGCGGAAGTCCGGCGCCGCCGGTTTCAGATGCGCAAACCGTCTGACCGTCTCATCCGAGTAGGAGATGCCGGTCGGGTTGGAATACTTGGGCACGCACCAGATGCCCTTGACGGACGCGTCCTCGGACACCAGCTTTTCCACCATGTCCATGTCCGGGCCGGTCGTGTACAGCGGAACGTTGACCATTTCGATGCCGAAAAACTGCGTGATGCCGAAATGCCGGTCGTAACCGGGCACCGGGCAGAGGAATTTCACCCTGTCCAGCTGGCCCCACGGCGTGTGTCCGCAGACGCCCATCGACAT
>CANRIG010000073.1 GCA_947630595.1 uncultured Lachnospiraceae bacterium
GACATAGGTGATCTATAAATGAACTTCATTTCAAAATCGACGGAAAAAACCTAGTACTACAACGGAAAACGGGTCCGGCTGGAGCTGATAAGTTTTTCCTTCTATATAATAGCTCACGCTGCCGCTGCCGAAATACAGCAGCTTGTGAAAATCGTGGTAATGGCTCTGAAAATCGCGCTCCTCCGCGCTGGTCAGATAAAAAAGGCGGAAATCGCCGGTCAGGTAACCGGTTTTCTGATATCGTGCGGTCATGATACACCTCAGGGGGATAGTCTGCGGGCGGCGGATGTATGTTTTTTGCAGGCATGATTTTTTATACCGGTGCGAATTTTTGCACAGTCATGAAGCCACCCTGCACCCTAGTATCATCATACCGCACTATTTGCAAGAAATAAAGCAGAATATTACTTTTTATAAAAGAAAATGGCGTGTAAAATAACATCAGAACAACATATCATAGGATGGGAGCAGACTCGAGAAAGGGGAGACAGAGATGGAAATGACGCTTGGCATGTATGAGAGCTTTGGAAATGATTATCTGATTTACGACTGTGTAAAAAACAGCTATGAGCTGAAACCGGAGGATATCCGCAGCATCTGCAACCGCCAGTTTGGTGCGGGCTCGGACGGCATTCTGGTCGGGCCGACGCAGATTTTCGGCAAAATGGGCGTGAAAATTTACAATCCGGACGGCAGCGAGGCAGCGATCAGCGGCAACGGCCTCTGCATTTTCGCCAAATATCTGAAAGACGCGGGCTATGTGGTCAAAAAGGAAGTCACGCTGCAGACGCAAAGCCGTTCCGTGCAGGTGCACTACCATGACGAGCAGGGCAAGGTGATGACGATTCAGATGGGCAAACTGTACTGCGGCCAGACCGAGCCGGTGCGCGAGGAGGGCGCTCCGGAAGCGCCGAAGACCGAGCTTGTGCCGGTTACCTATGGAGGAAAGCAGTACGAGGGCACCTGCGTGTGGATGGGCAATCTGCACTGCATCATTCCCATGGAAGAAATTTCAAAGGAAGCCGTCTGCAAAATCGGCAGAGAGCTGGAGCAGTCCGGCCGCTTCGCCGACGGCATCAATACGCAGATCATCCGCATTGCGGACAAGAATAATATTTATACAGAGGTTTACGAGCGCGGCGCAGGATACACGCTGGCGTCCGGCAGCAGCTGCTGCGCGGCGGCAGGCGTGGCTTACCAGCTGGGGCTCACCGATCCCTGCGTCTATGTGCACATGCCGGGCGGCACGTTGACCGTAAAGGTGGACGAGGAAATGAACGCCAACATGACCGGCAGCGCGGACTGCATCGGAACGATCACGCTCGCGGACGAATTCCTGCGGAAATACCAGATCATGGCAGAGTAATAGAACGGATGCAAAATGGTAAGAGAAACCGGCGAGAGAAATTGATAAGAGAAACTGGCGATAGAAAACAGCAAGAGAAAATGATAGGGGAAACCGGCGAGAGAAATTGATAAGAGAAACTGGTGAAGAAAACCGGTAAGAGAAAATGATAAGAGAAACCGGTGAGAAAAACCAGTAAGAGAAAATAGTAAAAGAGAACGGATCGCCGTATGGCCGGGGACTCGCTTATGGAAAGCGCAGTCAAATGCAGAAACAAAATGAATGAAAATTATGCGGCAGACGGGAAAGGAGGAAAACCACAGAAGCCGCAGAGATCACAAAAATCATATGTAATAATAGATTCAAACGATGACAGAAGACCGGAGGGCGCCCGAACGCCGCTCCGGTTTCGTCATGCGCTGGAATTTTTATTGTGCAGGCAGGCGCGGTCGGAGTATCCCCCGCGGACATTTCAGGGGCGCTTTTTGCGCAGGCGAAATCCAGCGCTTATGGAGACTTAGCCGCGAGGGCTCTCCTGAGCGGCTTAGTCGCAGTTAGCGATTAGTTCGCCGGAGCTTTGCCCCAGTCCGTGGGGGATACTCCGGCCGCACCGTATCGCAGACACAAAAAATTTTCAGCGTGACGTCCGGCGTGACGAAACAGGTTTCCGATCGGAGGATAGTGTGCTATAATGGCCGGAGAAAGGAGTCTATATGGAAATCAGAAAAGCGACGACAGAAGATTTAAACGGAATCATGCAGATTTACGCGCATGCGCGCGCGTTTATGGCGCAGACGGGCAACCCGCACCAGTGGGGCGACAGCGGCTATCCGCAGGAGGAGCTGATCCGCAAAGACATGCAGGAGGGCATCAGCTATGTCGCGGAGCAGGAGGGAAAGCTCGAGGCCGCGTTTGTCTTTTTCATCGGGGAAGACCCGCTGTACCGCGTGATTGAGAACGGCAGCTGGGCTAATGACCAGCCCTACGGCGTCGTTCACAGGATCGCTTCGGCGGGAAATGTCAAGGGCTCCGGCGCACAGTGCATTCTCTGGGCCTTTGCGCAGTGCGGCAATCTGCGCATGGATACGCACGACGACAATCGGGTGATGCAGCACGTGCTGGAGAAGCTCGGTTTTCAGAAGTGCGGGCGGGTCTACATGGAGGACGGAAGCCCGAGAATCGCCTACCAGAAGACCCAACTATAAAAGCGCGCGCAGATCGAGGAACAGACAGCGCGCACACGCAGACAGAAAGGAGTCACATGGAACAGGACGAAATCTACAGACTTTTGCAGCAGGTCGAGCGCGGGGAAAAGACGGCCGCCGAGGCGCTGTCGGACATCAGCCTGCAGCCCCAGATGCTGGTCGGCAATTATGCGGACATCGACCTGCATCGCGGGCTCCGGCAGGGGATGCCGGAGGTGATTTACGGCGCGGGCAAGACGGCGGAGCAGATCGCCGGCATTGCGGCGGCGATGAAGGCGCGCGGCATTGCCAACATCATGATCACGCGGCTGTCGCAGGAAAAGGCCGGCCAGCTGCCGCAGGAGCTGGAGCTTTTCTATGACCCGGTTCCGCAGATCGGCATTGTGAACCGGCGGGAGACGGAGAAAAAGGGAAAAATCGCCGTGGTGGCGGCCGGCACCAGCGACCTGCCGGTGGCGGAGGAGGCCGCGGTCACGGCGGAGCTGTACGGCAACCGCGTCGAGCGCGTCTACGATGTGGGAGTGGCCGGGATTCACCGGCTGCTGCACCGGCTGCCCGCGTTTGAGGACGCCAACGTGCTGATCGCGGTGGCCGGCATGGAGGGCGCCCTGGTGAGCGTCATCGGCGGCCTGGTCGCCTGCCCGGTCATCGGCGTGCCCACGAGCGTCGGCTACGGAGCCAGCTTCGGCGGCCTGGCGGCGCTGCTGGCGATGCTGAACTCCTGCGCCAGTGGCGTCAGCGTGGTCAACATCGACAACGGCTTCGGGGCCGGGGTGCTGGCCTCCAGAATCAACCAACAGACCGCCGCTGTGGCGCGCGAACGAACAGGAAAGGAATAAGGACGGAATATGAATGAATTATGGAACCTGTATGCGGCATTCTTTCGCATCGGCATTCTCACGTTCGGCGGCGGCCTGACGATGCTGCCGCTGCTGAAATACGAGCTGGTGGAAAAGCGGCACTGGGTCACGGAGGAGACGCTGCTGGACTGTTATGCCATCGGCCAGTGCACGCCGGGCATCATCGCAGTGAATACGGCCACTTTTGTCGGCTACAAGCGCAAGGGCATCCCCGGGGGCATTGTGGCCACGCTGGGCATGGCCTCGCCCTCGATCGTGATCATCACGGTGGTGGCGCTGTTTTTGCAGGCGCTGATCGAGTATCCGGCGGTACAGTACGCGCTGATGGGCATCCGCGGCGGCGTCTGCGCGCTGATGCTGAACACCGTGTACACGCTGGGAAAAAAGAGCCTCATCAACCCCGCCTGCGTGGCGATCTGCGCGGCGGCCTTTGTGCTGACCTTTTTTACGCCCGTCCCGACCGTGCTGGTGATCGTGTGCGCGGCCGTGGCCGGCGTGATTCTGGACCGCGTGACGGGAGGTGCTGACAAATGAACCAGGCGTTTCTGCTGATGTTTGAATTTTTCAAGACCGGCCTGTTCGCCATCGGCGGCGGCCCGGCGACGATCCCGTTTTTGATGGAGATGGCGGAGCGCTATCCGTGGTTTACGATGAGCGAGCTCAGCGACATGATCGCCATCAGCGAGAGCACGCCGGGGCCGATCGGCATCAACATGGCCACCTTCGCGGGTTTCCGGACGCTGGGACTCGCGGGCGGCATTCTGGCGACGTTGGCGCTGGTGTTTCCGAGCATCGTGATTATCATCATTATCGCCAAATTCCTCGAGGGTTTTCATGAAAACCGGACGGTGCAGGCCGTGTTCCGCGGCATCCGCCCGGCGGTGACGGGACTGATCGCGGCGGCGGTGCTGAGCATGATCCGCGTGTCGCTGTTTGTGGAGGAAAACGGAAAGCTGAGGCCGCAGGTCAAGAGCCTGATTCTGTGCGCGGTCATTTTTGTGCTCCTGCAGTGGAAAAAGACGAAGAAGCTGCACCCCGCGGTCTGGTTTCTGTTTGCCGCGGCCGTGGGAATCGTGTTTCAGTTTTAGGGCCGTACTATTTTGGCACCCCTGTTCATATGATAGAAAGAACGCGGCGTCAGCGGAGAAGAACGCCGCAGGAATGGGGGAGCGGAATGAACGACAGAGCGTTAAAGGTGCTGGAACAATATGAGATGGAGGTGGTCAGCACAAGGCGCGGGCGCGGCTCATATATTTGTGAAACGACGCAGGGCCTGCGGATTCTGTGCGATTACAGCGGCTCCGAGCACAAGGCCCTGTTCCAGAACTGTGTGATGGAGCGCATTCAGGCGGGCGGCTACGAGCGGGTGGACCTGATCGTGCCCAACAAAGAGGGCGCGCTGATTTCCAGGGACTGGGAAGAAAATAAATACGTTGTGAAAAAATGGTACGTGGGACGGGAATGTGACACGGCCAGCGAAAACGAAATCCTGCTGGCCGTGTGCAACCTGGCCCGGCTGCACCGGCTGATGCGCATCACGGGCGAGGAAGAATTCCGGCGCAGTTTTACGGCTCAGCCGCCGCTGCAGGAGGTGCGCGCACAGAACGCGGAGCTGAAAAAGGTGCGCGCTTTTGTGCGCAAAAAAAATGCAAAATGTGACTTTGAGCGGCTGTTTCTGGACTGCTTTTCCCGCTACTTCGAGCAGGCGGCCGAGGCCGAGCGGAGGCTGGAGGGGGAGGACGGGCGGCTTTTTGCGCAGACGCAGGAGGCCGGGACCGTGTGCCACGGAGACTACAACCATCATCACATATTGATGTGCGGCTACGGCGTCGCCACCACCAACTTCGAGAGCTGCCGCTTCGACTGCCAGATCAGCGACCTCTACCGCTTCATGCGCAAAATTCTGGAGAAGAACGACTGGAACCCGCGGCTGGGGATGCGGATGCTGGAGAGCTACACGCAGGAGCGGCCGATTTCGGCGCAGGAGCGCAGGCTTCTGTCCGTGCGCATGCTGTACCCGGAGAAATTCCGCAAGCTGGCGAATTATTATTATGGAAGCAACAAGGCCTGGGTTTCACGGCGTTTCCTGGAAAAGCTGGAAAACCTGAACCGCCAGGAAGAAAAGAAGAATAATTTTGTGAAAATGCTGGAAAGATAGTTTCTTTTTAAATTTTTTCATGCTATGATTACAGAAAAGCGGCGTCGCCGCCGCAAAGGAACACAGGAGGGTGAACATGGAAGACTACAGGAAAGTGTATGAGGAGTGGCTGACAAATCCGCATTTCGACGAGGCGACCAGGGAAGAATTAAAGGCGATCGCGGCGGATGAGAATGAGATCCGGGACCGGTTTTATACGGAGCTGGAGTTCGGCACCGCGGGTCTGCGCGGTGTGATCGGCGCGGGCACGAACCGCATGAACCGCTATGTGGTGCAGAAGGCCACGCAGGGCCTCGCAAATTATATTATAAAGGAGAACGGACAGAAGAAGGGCGTGGCGATTGCCTACGATTCCAGAAGGATGTCCCCGGAGTTCGCGGATTTCGCGGCGATGACGCTGGCGGCGAACGGTATCAAGGCGTACGTGTTTGAGTCGCTGCGGCCGACGCCGGAGCTTTCGTTTGCGGTGCGCGAGCTGGGCTGCATCGCCGGCATCAACATCACGGCCAGCCACAACCCGCCGGAGTACAACGGATACAAGGTGTACTGGGAGGACGGCGCGCAGATCACGCCGCCGCACGACACCGGCATCATGGCTGAGGTCAAGGCGATCACCGATTACACGGCGGCCAAATCCATGAGCAAGGAGGACGCGGTTGCGGCAGGGCTGTACGAGGTGATCGGGGCGAAGCTCGACGACGCCTTCATCGGCCATCTCAAGAGCCTCGTGCTGCATCCGGAGGCGATCAAACAGGAGAGCAAGAATCTGAAAATCGTCTACACGCCGCTGCACGGCACGGGCAATATCCCGGTGCGCCGCGTGCTGAAAGAGCTCGGTTTCGAGCATGTTTATGTGGTGCCGGAGCAGGAGCTTCCGAACGGCGATTTCCCGACCGTCAGCTACCCGAACCCGGAGGCGGAGGAAGCCTTTGCGCTGGGCCTGAAGCTCGGCAAAGAGATCGACGCCGACCTGATTCTGGCGACCGACCCGGATGCCGACCGTCTGGGCGTGCGCGTGAAGGACGCAAAGACCGGCGAATACCACACCCTCACCGGCAATATGTCCGGCTGCCTGCTGGCGGACTATGAGATCGGCCAGCGGAAAGCGACGAAGGGCCTGCCGGACGACGGCGTTCTCATCAAGACGATCGTCACCACGAATATGGCGGACGCGATTGCGAAATACTATGGGACAGGCCTGATCGAGGTTCTGACCGGCTTCAAATACATCGGACAGCAGATCCTCGGCTTTGAGCAGAGCGGCAAAGGCACGTACCTGTTCGGATTCGAGGAGAGCTACGGCTGCCTGATCGGCACGCACGCCCGCGACAAGGACGCAATTGTGGCTTCGATGGCGCTGGCGGAGGCGGCCGCGTTCTACAAGGCGCAGGGCAAGACCCTCTGGGATGCGATGGTCGAGCTGTACGAGCGCTACGGCTATTATAAGGACGACATCAAGTCCATCACCTTAAAGGGCATCGAGGGCCTGCAGAAGATTCAGGAGATTCTGGAGACGCTGCGCAAAAATCCGCCGAAGGAGATCGGCGGCTACGCAGTGACCGCGGTCCGCGACTACAAGGCGGACACGATCGTCGACGTGGCGACCGGCGCCGTGAAGCCGACCGGCCTGCCGTCTTCCAACGTGCTCTACTACGACCTGACCGACGACGCATGGCTGTGCGTGCGTCCGTCCGGCACGGAGCCGAAGGTCAAATTCTACTACGGCATCAAGGGCGCTTCGCTGGAGGACGCGGACGCGAAGTCCGAGGCGCTGGGCGCGCAGGTGCTGGATATGATTCACCGGATGCTGTAATAACCGGCTGCCGGGTCTGCGGCGGTTCCCTGTATGCGCGGACTGCCGCGGGCCCGGAATTGCCGCTTTCGGATGGAAGGGTGAGATGAAGCGATGGAGAGACAGGAAGAACGCGGCGCGCAGGAGAGCTTCGGCGCATTCGTGGAGGTTGTGGCGGCGCTGCGCGGGGAGCACGGCTGCCCGTGGGACAGGGCGCAGACCTTTGACAGCCTCAAGCCCTGCATGATCAACGAGATGACGGAGGCGCTGGCCGGCATCGACCTTTGCGCCGCGTCCGGGGACGCCTCGAATCTCTGCGAGGAGCTGGGAGACGTGCTGCTGCAGGTGGTGCTCCTGTCGCAGATCGCGCGGGAACAGGGCCTGTTCGGGATCGAGGACGTGATCCGCGGCGTCGCCCGCAAGATGATCCGCCGCCATCCGCATGTGTTTGCCGCGGACGGAGGGAAGCCGCAGCGGGAGGAGATTCCGGGCCGCTGGGAGGAGATCAAGCGCGCGGAAAAGCAGAACCGAACGCCGGAGCAGGAGAGGCTGGAAAAGGAAGCTTTCGCGGCGGCGGCCCGTCAGGTCATCGCCCAGCTGGAGCCGAAAGCCGGCAAAGCGAGATTTTCCCCCGAAAATGCCGGAAATCCTTGACAAAACGGATATAACATTATATAAATATTACCAGGGCCATATTCAGAGAAATAGGTTCAAGAGATTGTCTGTGGTAAAGAACAGCAGACCAAATTCAGAGGAGGAAATAACGATGAATAAAACAGAATTAGTTGCTGCGATTGCGGAAAAGACAGAACTGTCCAAAAAGGACGCGGAAAAGGCTTTGAAGGCATTCACGGACGTAGTTGCTGAGCAGCTCAAAAAGGGTGAAAAAGTGCAGCTTGTTGGTTTTGGCACGTTTGAGGTAGTTGAGCGCGCTGCAAGAGAAGGCAGAAATCCGCTGACCGGTAAGGCGATGACGATCAAGGCTTCCAAGACTCCGAAGTTTAAGGCAGGCAAGGCTCTGAAGGATCAGATCAACTAATCCGTTTTTATCCGGATTTCAATGAAGGCTATCACGTACCCCGGAATTTCTGCGAGGAGTTCCGGGGTGATTTTTTCGGCACAGACAGGAGGAAAAAGATGCGTCTGGACAAATATCTGAAAGTATCGCGCCTGATCAAGCGGCGCACCGTAGCCAACGAGGCCTGCGACGCGGGCCGCGTGCTCGTCAACGGAAAACCGGCCAAGGCCTCCGTATCCGTCAAGGAGGGCGACCAGATCGAAATACAGTTCGGGAATCGCTCCGTCAAAGTCGAGGTGCTCACGGTGCAGGAGACCGTCCGCAAGGAGGAAGCGGCGGAGATGTACCGCTACCTGTGACGATTTTGGGGTGAACTGATTTCGTCGGCAGAGGCATACCCGCCGCCCCGTTCTCATACAATGGAGTAAGTATGACTGCAGACGGAGCGGATATGGAAGAGAAAAAGAGCGGAAAAGCGCACAGCATCGCCTGGACGGACCGGACGCAGGGACGTGTGACGGGCGTGACGGACGTGCTCTCCTTTGACGAGAGCTCGGTGGTGCTGGAGACGGAGCAGGGAATGCTGACCATAAAGGGGAAAAACCTGCACATCGGCAGGCTGACGCTGGAGCAGGGCGAGGCGGACGTGGACGGCCATGTGGACAGCATCGTCTACTCAGGCAGCCGTGCGGCGAAAAAGGGCAGCCTGCTTCGAAGGATATTCCGATGATGAGCGGCGTGATCCGCCAGGAGGCGGCCGTGTTTCTGCTGTCGGTGCTGCACGGCGCCGCCCTGACGCTGGCCTACGATATCCTCCGCTCGCTGCGGCGGGCGTTCCGGCACGGGCTGGCGGCGGTGTCCGCCGAGGATTTCCTGTACTGGCTGGCGGCGGGTTTTTCCACGTTCTGCCTGGCCTTTTCCCATACGGACGGGGTGATACGCGGGTACGTGGCGGCGGGGATCGCCATCGGCGCCGTCCTCTATCATATGACGCTCAGCGGCCCGCTGGTGCGCGGCCTTTCCGCCGTGCTGCGGGGCGTGCGGAATTTTGTGCGCCTGATTGTGAAAATTTTGGCGAAACCGCTCGAAATTTTTTGCCGGTTTTTTAAGAAAATAATTGAATTTGTGGGGAAAAAAGGGTACAATGTAATTAAATTTAGAATAAGGGGTAGCTTTTATGGCAGGAAGAAAAAGACGGCCGAGCAGCAGCAACCGAAGGGGGATGGTTGCGATCGCGGCGGTCGTTATGGTATTGCTCATCGGTCTGCTCGTGCAGAGCCAGAAGCTGGGCGAACAAAATCAAAAATATGAGTCGCAGAAGCTGGAGCTTGAGCAGCAGATCAAGGATGAGGAGATGCGCGCAGGCGAGATTGAAAACCTGAAGGACTATGTGAATTCTACCGAGTATATCGAAAAGGTGGCCAGAGACAAGCTGGGTCTGGTGTACCGGGATGAGATTCTGTTCAAAGCGGAAAATTAAGAGGCGTGCAGCCTCTTTTTTTATCACGGAAATCGTTATCAAATTTTGGATTGCTCTGCAATTTTGACAGATCTCGCGGCGGCAATCGGTTATGATGACTTCACGCAGGTGCGGGCGGCCGGGCAAACCGGCGAAGACCCGGGCGAATGTGGGGAGGAATCATATGAGCGAAGTGTTGGCGTCAGAATGGACGGCCGCGAGGCCGGGAATTTGGAAAGGCCGGGAGCCGTACGCTTCCGGATTCGGAGATATGGCATGTCCGCTGCCGGAGAAGGAGCAGCTGCAGCGGTACGCGGACGCGTTTTTGGGACTGGCGAAGCTGTTTCAGCGGCTGCCCTGCCAGAAGGAGCGGCTGGGTGACGGTGACGTGGAGCGCCTGTTTGCGGAGGTGCGCGCGCAGGTCTGCGCCGGCTGTGGCCGGGAGACTGTGTGCATGGGCCATGCGCGGCACGGCCGGATGCTGTATGAGCTGCTGGACGCGCTGGAACATGGGGAAGGCGTTTCACAGAAGCTGCAGGAACGGCTCGCCCAGCAGTGCGCGCGGCCGGAGCGGCTGGAGCATGCGCTGCATGCGTGCTATGGACAGGCCCGGACCGAGCTGATGTGGAACAACCGCATGATGGAGCAGCGGATGGCGGCGGGAGAACAGATTTTTCAGACGGCGCAGCTGTTGCGGCATGTGTCCGGGAGCTTTACGGGAGCGCCGCGGCGCGAGCAGAAGATCGGCGGGAAGCTGCGGCGGGAGCTGCGCGGCCTCGACGTGGAGCTGGGCGGCGTCCGCGTCTTTGCCTGCGAGGACGGGCGCACGGAGATTTATCTGCTGCTGCGCGCGGGCAGGCGGACCTGCGTGTCCGCCAGAAGCATTGCCCAGCTGCTCTCGGAGTGCTGCGGGGAGGCGATGCGCCCGGCGCAAAACTGCCGGGCCGCGGTGAGCCGCGAGCCGGCCGCGTTTCATTTCGTGCCGGATACAAAGTTTCAGCTGCTGTGCGGCATCTCCAGGATTACCAGGGCCGGGGAGATGGTTTCCGGCGACAATTTCGCCTTTCTGGAAAAGGACACGGGCAAGGTCGTGATGAGCCTGGCGGACGGCATGGGCTCCGGCGTCGGGGCCTGCCGGGAGAGCGAGACCGTGATCGAGCTGCTGGAGCAGTTTCTGGACGCGGGCTTTCCGCAGGAGACGGCGGTGCGCATGATCAATTCCTGCATGCTGCTGCAGAACCGGCAGCAGATGTTTTCGACGATCGACCTGTGCATGGTCGATCTGTACGGCGCGGGCTGCGACATGATCAAATCGGGCGCGGCGCCGACGTTTCTCTACCGCGGGAACGAGATCGAGGTGATCGGCGCCGGCGCGTTCCCGGCCGGCGTCATGCAGCAGTCGGACTACGAGAGCATGCACCGGCAGCTGCGGCCGGGCGACAGCGTGGTGATGATGACGGACGGCGTGTTGGAAGCGCTGCCGGAGGAGGAGCGCGAACGGCTGATGGCGGAGCTGGTGGGCCGCAGCGCCTCGCGCAACGCGCGGGAATACGCCAGACGCCTGATGGAAAAGGTGTATCTGATGCAGAAGCTGCAGGCCAGGGACGATATGACGATTCTGGTCGGCACGCTGTGGAATAAATAATATGTGACATGTCGAAAAAGACGCGCGAAGCGGATGAACGAACGAAAAGGTGGCGGGATGCGCAGTATTTTTTCTGTGATCGAACAATATCATATGATTGAGCCGGGGATGCACGTGATCGCGGGCGTGTCGGGCGGCGCGGATTCCGTCTGCCTGCTCTGGGCGCTGCGGGCGTATCAGAAAGAAACGCCGTTTGCGCTGACCGCGGTGCACGTGGAACACGGCCTGCGCGGGGAGGAAAGCCTCGCGGACGCGGAGTTTACCGAACGGCTGTGCCGGGAGCTGGGCGTGGAGTGCCGGGTGGTTCCGGCGCAGGTGAAGCGCCTGGCGCAGGAGCGGGGCCTGTCGCTGGAGGAGGCCGGGAGAGCGGAGCGCTACCGGATTTTTGAGGAGGTGCGCCTTGCGTGCGGTGCGGACCGGATTGCGGTGGCGCACAACCAGAACGACCAGGCGGAGACCGTGCTGTGGAACCTGGCGCGCGGCAGCGGCCTGGAGGGGCTGAGCGGCATGCGGCCGGTGCGCGGGCGCATCATCCGCCCGCTGCTGTTTACCAATCGGCCGCGGATCGAGGCTATCCTGCGGGAGGCCGGGCTCGGCTGGCGCACCGACCGTACCAATCTGGAGACGGATTACACGCGCAACCGCATCCGGCTGTCGGTGCTGCCTCTGATGGAGCGGGAGCTGAACGCGCAGGCGCAGGCGCACATCGCCGAAGCCGCGCAGAAGCTGGAGCAGGTGCGCGCGTACCTGGAGGGCGTGACCGACCGCGCGGCCCGGGCGTGCATCTTTTGGGAGGACGGGGACGTCTGCCTGCATTTGCCGCGGCTGCGGCGGGAGGAAAAACTGATCCGCACGGAGGTTTTGAAGCAGGCGGCCGGGCTGTGCGCGGGCAGCCTGCGAGACCTGGGCAGCGTGCACCTGCAGGCGCTGTCGGCGCTGGCGGAGATGGACTGCGGGAAGGAGATCAGCCTGCCGGGGCGGGTGCGCGCGGTGCGGGAAGCTGACCGGATTCGCTTTACACGGGCGCAGGAGTTTGAGGAGCCGCCCTTTGTAGAGATCAGCGGCCCAGGCCTTTACCAGGCGGGAGACTGCCGGATCCGCGTGGAGCTGACGGAATTTGACCCGGCTCTTTTGCCGGAAATAATGCAGGAAAAAAAGTATACGAAATGGTTTTCGTATGATACAATAAAAGGTAATATTCAGTTCCGGACGAGAAAGACCGGGGATTACCTGGTGGTCAACCGTCAGGGAGGCAGAAAAAAGCTGAAGGATTATCTGATCGACTGTAAGGTGCCGCGCGCCCGCCGGGACGCGCTGGGGCTGTTTGCGGACGGGCCGCACGTGCTGTGGATTCCGGGTTACCGCATCAGTGAGGCGGCAAAGGTTACGGAAGAGACGAAGCTTGTCATGAAAATACAACTGGAGGAGGGCCTATGAGAGAAAAAGTGAGGATTTTTTTGCCGGAAGAACAGATTAACGAGCGGATTGCCGAGATTGCGAAGCAGATCAGCAGCGACTACGCGGGACGGAGCGTGCATCTGATCTGCGTGCTGAAAGGCAGCGTATTTTTTATGTGCGAGCTGGCGAAGCGCATCACCGTGCCGGTGTCCATGGATTTCATGTCCGTGAGCAGCTACGGCAGCGATACGAAATCCAGCGGCGTAGTCCGCATCGTCAAGGATCTCGACGAACCGCTGGACGGGAAGGATGTTCTGATTATCGAAGATATTATTGATTCCGGGCGCACGCTCAGCTATCTGATCGAGATACTGGGCAAGCGCAATCCGAGGTCTCTGCGGCTGTGCACGCTGCTCGATAAGCCGGAGCGCCGGGTGACGGACGTCGCGGTGGATTACACCTGCTTCAACATCCCCGACGAATTTGTGGTCGGGTACGGCCTCGATTACGCGCAGCGCTACCGGAACCTGCCGTTTATCGGCATCGTTGAGTTTTTGGAGGACTAGACGGAAACTGACAGAATACAGAGCGAACAAGCAAAGGAGATGAAAAGTCATTGAACCGAAATGCCAAAGGACTGGTATTTTATCTGGCGGGGATCCTTGTGATCTTCCTGCTGGTGGCGACGTTCCGCGACAGGCTGCAGGCCAGCCAGACGTGGACCTACCGCCAATTAGAGGAGTCTCTCGCGGACGGCGACGTCTCGAGAGTCGCCATTACACAAAATAAGGAAGTGCCGACCGGAGTTCTGCGGGTGACGCTGCTGTCGGGCGAGATCAAGGTGGTCAACGTCACGGATGTCAAGACGGCGGAGGCGCTGGTCAGCAAGTATGATCAGGTACTGCTCGAGGTCGGAGACGTGACGCGGGACAGCGTGTTCCTCACGGCGATTCTGCCGGTGCTGCTGATGGGCGCGCTGCTGATGTTCCTTTTCAGCATGATGAACCGGCAGGCGGGCGGCGGCAACGCGAAAATGATGAATTTCGGCAAGAGCCGCGCGCGCATGGTCACGCCGGACGCCAAGCGTGTGACATTTAAGGACGTGGCCGGGCTGCAGGAGGAAAAGGAAGACCTGGAGGAGATCGTTTCTTTTCTGAAAGAGCCGGCAAAATTTATCCAGGTGGGCGCGCGCATTCCCAAGGGCGTGCTGCTGGTGGGCCCTCCGGGCACCGGCAAGACGCTGCTGGCGAAGGCGGTGGCCGGCGAGGCCGGGGTGCCGTTTTTCAGCATTTCCGGTTCGGACTTCGTGGAAATGTTCGTCGGCGTCGGCGCGTCGCGTGTGCGCGACCTCTTTGAGGAGGGCAAGAAGCACCAGCCGTGCATCATTTTCATCGACGAGATCGACGCGGTGGCGCGTCGCAGGGGCACCGGCATGGGCGGCGGCCACGACGAGCGGGAGCAGACGCTGAACCAGCTGCTCGTGGAGATGGACGGTTTCGGCGTGAACGAGGGCATTATCGTGATGGCGGCGACCAACCGCGTCGACATCCTCGACCCGGCCATTCTGCGCCCGGGGCGTTTTGACCGGCAGGTGGCGGTGGGCCGCCCGGACGTGAAAGGCAGGGAGGAAATCCTGCAGGTTCACGCCAAGGGCAAGCCGCTGGCGGACGACGTCGACCTCAAAGAGGTGGCGCGCACGACCGCGGGCTTTACCGGAGCCGATCTTGAGAACCTGATGAACGAGGCGGCCATCCTGGCGGCGAAGGAGCAGCGCGTCTACATCCGCCAGGCGGACATCAACCGCTCCTTTATTAAGGTAGGAATCGGCGCGGAGAAAAAGAGCCGCGTGATTTCCGAGGAGGAAAAACGGATCACGGCCTATCACGAGGCCGGGCACGCTATCCTCTTTCATCTGCTGCCGGACGTGGGGCCGGTGCACACGATTTCGATCATTCCCACCGGGCGCGGCGCCGCCGGATACACGATGCCGCTGCCGGAAAAGGATGAGATGTTTGACACCAAGGGCAAGATGCTGCAGCACATCATCGTCAGCCTCGGCGGGCGCGTGGCGGAGGAGCTGGTCATCGGCGACGTGACCACCGGCGCCTCCCAGGACATCAAGCAGGCGACCGGCATCGCGCGGGCGATGGTCACCAAGTTCGGCATGTCGGACGAGGTGGGCCTCATTAACTACGACAACGAGGACAGCGAGGTATTCATCGGCCGCGACCTGGCGCACACCAGGGCCTACGGCGAGGAGATTGCCTCCCTGATCGACCGCGAGGTCAAGCGCATCATCGACGACGCCCACGCCAAGGCGCGGACGATGGTATCAGAGCACATGGGCGTGCTTCACGCCTGCGCGAAGCTGCTGATCGAGAAAGAAAAGATCGGGCGCGAGGAATTTGAGGCGCTGTTTTCGATGTAGGCGGTTCAGGACTTTGATGCAGACAAGGCAATTGTGCAGTATCCACAAAAACGAATATTCATTTTTGTGAACTTTGTGCACACTTATTTGGCGGGTGATGCTATAATAAGCATCGTAAAACCCCCCAATACATTATATAGTTTTTGCTACACCCCAATTAGAAGAAATACCTTCTCCAAAAAAGGCAGTCGCATGGCTGCCTTTTTTCGTGGGCGTGGGAGCGCTGGATTGAGTGACATATCTGGTGGTGGACGGCATTTCTGGGTTTAAGCGAAATATTCTGAAAATATCTATATATTTACTTCGTCATTCTATTATGTAAACCAAATATGCGTCAGAAACCTGTGATTACACTCATTATTATGGTAAAATATTCACTTTTTGCCTTCCATCCGCCCGTATAACCATTCCGGGCGGTTTTTCACGTCTTTTTCCTTCATTTCTTTGTGCATATTGCACAAAAATGTCCTCAAAAACCAAAAATTCTGCGATTTACAAGGGGAGAAAAAGGGACTGATTTTTTTCCCTTAAAAATCCCGCAAAGCCTGATAAACAGGGCGCTGCGGGGATTTTTATTTTTCCCTTGAGGAACGCCCGGTAAGGGAAAAAATAAGGGAAGAAATTTTGCTTTTTGACACACAAAAGCCCGGAAAACCCTATGAAACGGGCAAAAAATTGTAAAATAGTCAGCAAATCCACATTATGAAGTATGCCACCCCATAGTTTACATAACATATATGATGTATGGAAAAACGAAAAAT
>CANRIG010000074.1 GCA_947630595.1 uncultured Lachnospiraceae bacterium
AGAGAAATTTGACAAAAAAATACCGCATTTCTGCGGATTGCGGGGATTTTATTCAGTTACAAGTGTCGAAGACCCGACATAGTATAACACTTTGACCCTCTTTTTGAAACTATTTTCTTGTTTTTTCCATATTTTATAGTACCCAAAAGACGTTGACTGTGTTAAAATAATAGACAATATAGGACACTGTGCCCAAAACAACAATCAGATGACGGAGGCAAATATGAGCGAAGAAATTTTAACCACACCAGTAAACGAAACTGTGCCGGCAGAAGCGGCTGTTGCGGAGGCTGCTCCTGAGACGGCGGAAGCTCCGGCTGCGGAGGCTGCTGCGGAAACGGCAGAGGCTCCGGCTGCAGAGGCTGCTCCTGAGGCGGCGGAAGCTCCGGCTGCGGAGGCTGCTCCCGAGACGGCGGAGGCTCCGGCAGAAACCATGGCGGATTACGACGCGGCAATCACCGCTTCCATGAAGCCGATCCATGAGGGAGACATCCTGACCGGCACGGTCATCGGCATTTCCGATGAAGAAATGATCGTCGACCTCGGCATTTACACCGACGGCATCGTCCGCCGCGAGGACGCGAGCGACGATCCGAATTTCACATTCAACGATTATAAGGTTGGCCAGTCCATCTCCGCCACCGTCATCCAGCGCGACAACGCACAGGGGCGCATCCAGCTTTCCCTGAAAGCGGCGGCAGCGGTACTCGGCTGGGATCGCCTGCAGCAGCTTCTGAAAGACCAGTCCAACATCACGGTCAAGATCAACGAAGCGGTCAAGAGCGGCGTCACCACATACGTCGAGGGCATCCGCGGCTTCATCCCCGCGTCCAAGCTCTCCCTCAGCTATGTGGAAAATCTGGACGAGTACGTGGGACGCGAGATCGAGGTGCGCGTCATCACCGCTGACCCGGAGGCCAAGCGCCTTGTGCTTTCCGCCCGGGACATCCTGCGCGAAAAGGAAGCCGAGGAGCGCAAGACCAGAATCTCCAACGTACAGATCGGCCTTGTGACCGAGGGCACCGTGGAATCCCTGATGCCGTACGGCGCGTTTGTCAATCTCGGCGGCGGCCTCTCCGGCCTTGTCCATGTGTCTCAGATCAGCCAGCAGCGCATCAAGCATCCGAACGCTGTGCTCAAAGAGGGCCAGAAGGTCAAGGTGAAGGTCATCGCCATCAAGGACGGCAAGCTCAGCCTCAGCATGAAAGCGCTCGAGGACGCGCCCGCGCAGGCCGTCGAGGAAGAAACCTACAGGCTGCCGAAGGCGGAGGAAGCGACCACTTCCCTGGCTTCCCTGTTCAAAAATATCAAGCTTTGACATCAGGCTCCCTGCGCCCGGCCGCGCAGGATGCGCCGGAATTTTATCCGGTCTTATGTGAAGCTATTGCAAAAGCATCAGCAGGGCCTGTCACAGATCTGGCGGACAGCCGGATCTGCGGCAAGCCCGCCGCGTTTTGCAGCAGCTCCATTTTTTTGCGGTATTTTTTTCATGCAGCCCAATCGGATCCGCCGGTTTACGCGAATTTTCCCGGAAAAGCATCGGATGAATACTGCCGGGGCATGGGCTGCCGAAATATCTGCACGACTGCGAAATAACCTGCATGGTATCAGAAAAGGAAAAATCAATATGAGACTTTCAGAAATGCAAAAAAGAATTTTCATGTCCGTCGTGGGCGTGCTGACCTGCGGCGTCAGCGTCGGCATTTTCAAGCTGGCCGCGCTCGGCGTCGACCCGTTTCAGGTGCTGATGAGCGGCCTCGACGCCGTCATTCCCATCCCGTTCGGCACTCTGTACGTGATCATCAACCTGCTTCTGCTGCTGTTCAGCTTCCTGTTCGACCGGCATTACATCGGCATCGCCACCGTGATCAACCTGACGCTGCTGGGGTATGTGTCCGAGTTTACGCGCCTGGCGCTGCTGCGCGCGTTTCCGGCGCTTTCGCTGCCGGCGCGCTTCGTCTGTCTCCTGATCGGCCTGGTGATCCTGTGCTTTGCCTCCTCCATCTACTTTACCGCCGACCTCGGCGTGTCGCCCTACGACGCGATTTCCCTGGTCGCGGCCAATAAATGGAAAGCCGCGCCGTTCCAGTACTGCCGGATCGCCAGCGACCTGCTCTGCGTGACGGCGGGCGCGGCGCTGTGGCTGCTCTCCGGCGGCACCTGGGCGAAGCTGCCGACGGTGGTCGGCATCGGCACGATCATCACCGCCTTTTTCATGGGGCCCGTCATCGAATTTTTCAACGTGCACCTGATGCGCCCGTTCCTCTATGGAAAGCAGGCATGACGCATACCGTAACCATACTCTGCTCTTATGGCCCCGGCGCTGCCAGATAATCCAGAATCCCCGCGCAGATCGCCTGCGCCGCCCGGTTCTGGTATTCCTCCTGCTGGAGCAGGGCCGCCTCGTCCGCATTCGTCAGGAACCCGCACTCCACGATTACCGTCGTACTCACAGAACGTTTCAGAATATAATATGTGTCATTTCCCTTCACTTTCTTCGGCTCCGGCGCCTCCAGCTGCTCATTCATGCGCTCCTGAATGCAGGACGCCAGTCGCTCTCCCTCCGCTGACTGCTTATAGTAAAACACCTGCGGCCCGCGGACCGAAGCGTCGGGGTAGCTGTTCTGATGGATGCTGACGGTCAGAAGCGGCTGTTCCTTTTCAATGACGGCGCAGCGCCGCTGCATATCCTGCGCCTTTTTGCGCGTCTGCCCCTCGTCGTACAGCCCGGCTTCGGTCGTGCGCGTCTGAACCACGCGGTATCCCTCGTCCGTCAGCAGTCGTTCCAGCTTTTTTGCAAAAATCAGGTTCAGCTCCTGCTCCGTGACGCCACCCGCTCCCGATACGCCGGGGTCCATGCCGCCGTGTCCCGCGTCCAGAACGATCGTGCCCTTCGCCTCTTCCGTCTCCGATCCGCCTTTTGTCTCATTTGATATTCCGGTATCTTCTGTGACATTTTCCGTGCCGCCCGTCCCGCCGGACAGGCCGCCCGGATTTTGGCCTTTCTGTTTCATCCGGGCGATTCCCGCGTATGCGGATACAGCAAAAACCAGTACCAGAAGCATGGCAAGCATCAGGTACTGGATTATTTTTGCCGATATGCAGGACAGGATTTCCGGTGATTTCTCCTCCGCAGCAGATTTTTTGTTTCCGATTGACTGGTTCACGTGCAGCTCCCAAACGGATTTGTTACTATAATTATTAGGAAAGCCGCCGGGATATGATCGCCGGTGAAAATTGCCGTCCTATTTTTTCAGGTTGTTCATCAGGCCCCGGAACAGCGACCTGCCCACCTCGCGGCCCAGGCTCGTTATAGCGCTGTCGATGCCCTTTTCCAGAGATTTCTGGCGTCTTCTGGCCTCTTTTTCCGCCTGTTTCTGGGCTTCTTTGGCCTCTTTCTCCGCCTGCTTCTGCGCCTCCTCGGCTTCCTTCTCCGCCGCCTCCTGAGCCGCTTCCTCCTCAAACCGCTTTCCCAGGATTTCATAAGCGGATTCCCGGTCGACCGCCTGGCCGTACTTTGTAAAGAGGTCGCTGCCCTGGATACATTTCTGCCGCTCTTCCTCCGTGGCCGCCGCCATCCTCGCCTGCGGGCAGAGAATATGCGCCCGCTGCACAACCTCCGGCGCGCCGTTTTCATCCAGGAACGACACCAGCGCCTCGCCGGTTCCGAGCTGGGTGATCACTTCCGCGGTGTCGAATTCCGGATTGACGCGGAACGACTGCGCCGCGGCCTTGACTGCTTTCTGGTCTGCCGGCGTGTAAGCGCGCAGCGCGTGCTGAACCCGGTTGCCCAGCTGCGAAAGCACCTCGTCCGGAATGTCGGACGGGCTCTGGCTGCAGAAGTAAATGCCGATCGCCTTGGAACGGATCAGTTTCACAATCTGTGTAATTTTATCCAGCAGCGCTTTCGGCGCGTCGTTGAACAGCAGATGCGCCTCGTCGAAGAAGAAGATCATCTTCGGCTTGTCCAGGTCTCCGGCCTCCGGCATAGTCTCATATAATTCCGACAGCATCCAGAGCATAAAGGTCGAATACAGCCTTGGATAATTGATCAGCTTTGTGGCGTCCATGACGTTGATCACGCCGCGGCTGTTCGTGTCGCAGCGCATCCAGTCGCGGATGTCGATCGCCGGCTCGCCGAAAAAGTAATCCGCGCCCTGATTTTCCAGCGCCACCAGGCCGCGGGAAATCGCGCCCAGGCTCTGCCTGCTCATCGTCCCGTACTCCGACGCCAGCTCCTTGCAGTTTTCCGACACATATTTCAGCATCTCCCGCAGGTCCTTCATGTCCATCAGCAAAAGCTGCTGGTCGTCGGCAATGCGGAAGACGATCGTCAGGATGTCCTCCTGCGTCTGGTTCAGTTCCAGAAGCCGCGCCAGCAGCGTCGGCCCCATCTCGCTGATCGTCGTGCGCAGGGGAATCCCCTTTTCCCCGAAAATGTCCCAGAAATTCGTGGTGTATCCGCGGTACTGGAAATTCTGAAATCCGTAGTCCGCAATCAGTTTCTGCATTTTCTCATTGTCATCGCCGGGCTGGCTGATGCCGGAAACGTCGCCCTTCATATCCGCCATAAACACCGGAATCCCGGCGTCCGCGAACGTCTCCGCCAGCACCTTGAGCGTCACGGTCTTGCCGGTGCCGGTCGCGCCCGCGATCAGTCCGTGGCGGTTGGCCATCTGCGGCTGAATGCATATTTTTTCCTTTTGCGGCGTTTCCGCCTGCGCAATCCATAACTGCTGATTCTCGTACATGATCCCCCTCCTGAGTATGACTTTTCTTTATTGTATCAGACTGCAGGCGCGGTGACCAGTATGACTCACATTATTTTTCACATTATTTTTTCATATTTATCTTTCAACATATATGCAAAATATACATGCAATATGATTCAGATGCCGTATGGCACTATTGAACCTCAGCAGCGAGTCAAATGTGCTGCATCAATTTTACCACGTTCAGGAAAACCACCAGCGTGCCGATAATGCCCAGCATTGCCCGCACCGGAATTTTTTTGCATAAAATTGCACCGAGAGGGGCCGCAGCGACTCCGCCGATGATGAGTCCGATGATAACCAAAGCGTAAGACTGAAAGTCGTGCATCATGGCCGCGAATGTCGTGGTCTCCGCCAATGTCACAAAAAATTCTACCGTGTTGACCGTGCCGATGGTTCTTCTGGTGTCGTGCCCGGACGCAATCAGCGTGGAGGTCACGACAGGTCCCCAGCCGCCTCCGCCGAGCGCGTCGGAAAAACCGCCCGCCAGGCCCAGGACGCCTACGTAGTTTCCGTACTCCCGCGCCTCCTTCTGCTTCCGGAACATTTTTGAAAAAATGATCACGCCCATGACGATCAGATAAGCGTCGATCAGGATATCCAGAATCCTGCTCTCAAAAGAGACAAGAGAATACGCGCCGAGAATGCCGCCGAGAATGCCCGGAATCAGCAGTTTGAAAAACAAATCCCTGCTGACGTTTTTCAGTTTGAGATGCGAAATGCCGGACACCAGCGTCGTAAACAGCTCTGCGATGTGCACGCAGGCGCTGGAGATCACGGAACTGACCCCCGCGGAACGCAGGAACGTATTGCTGCTGACGCCGTAGGCCATGCCCATGGTGCCGTCGATCATCTCCGCCGCAAATCCCACGATGATAAAAATAATAAGCTGCTGCATGTTGCTTCCTCCTCAAAAACCCCTTATTTACTCAAACGTTTGCTCTTTCTCCTGTTGAATCTTCCGAAAAGATACGCTACAATAATTGCTGTAAAAGGAAAGAAAAAGCGGTTTTGCCTGAGTTCTGATGAGGATATTAGCACGGATATTTATTTAATTCAACGCAAAATTTCTCAAACGTTTTCTCAGGATTACGCAAACGTTTGTCTTTAATTTTCTGTGCGGGCGAAGACTCGGCAGATTGTTGTCCTGCGGGATTGACGTCTGGCAGGCTGCCAGAAAATTTGATAGGGGAATCGCTATGTCACTAAAAAAAATTGCCGAAATGGTGGGAACCTCTCCCTCCACGGTGTCCCGGGTGCTGAACAACAGCTATACCACCTGCGCCTCGGAGCAGCTCAAGGAAAAAATCTGGGCTGCGGCGCACGAAATCAACTACATCCCGAATTCCGCCGCCCGAAAGCTGAAGCTGGGCGCAGAGGAACGGGAGAAAACGCTGCATATTGTTGTCGTGCTCGCAAGGGTGGAATCGCTGGAGAGCGACCCGTTTTTCCAGGAGCTCTACCGCTATCTTGAAATAGAAATTTTTCAGAAAGGGTTTACCGTCGAGCGTATCCTGACGGCCAACGAGACGCTGCAGATGGACAGCATCGGCGCCTGCGACGGCATTATTGTGCTGGGGAGATGCTCCCGCAGGCTGCTGGATCTTCTCCTGAAATGCACCCGCAATCTGGTGGGCATCTGGCGCAATCCCATGAATTTTGAGATTGACGAGGTCGTCTGCGACGGCCAGAAGGCCGCCTCGCTGGCCGTGTCCTACCTTATTAATAAGGGGCACCGAAAAATCGGCTACATCGGGGACTGCTCGTCGGAAAGCCGTTACGTCGGATACAATGACACACTGATCCGCAATCAGCTGCCGCTCGATTACGGCTGCATCATCCCGACCGGCCAGACGCGGGAAGAAGGCTATGCCGCAATGAACCGGCTGCTGGAACATGAGGAAATAACGGCCGTCTTGTGTGCCAACGACAGCACCGCCTTCGGTGCGCTGCGCGCGCTGCGGGAACAAAAGGGGCTGGGAAAGCGGAAAATCTCTGTCATTTCCATCGACGACGTGGAGGAAGCCCAGACGACGCATCCACTGCTCACCACCGTGCACATTCCCCGGGAGGACATGGCGCACATGGCGGTGCAGATTCTCCACGACCGGATTCTCCACGGGCACCGGGAAAATCTGCGCGTGGAATTTCCGTGCCGGATTGTGGAGCGGGAAAGCTGCGGGTAAAGTACGAAACAGCATATTGTATTTGCGCTCCGGGAGCATTATAATATACAGTGTCGGCAGAAATAAGCAACAAAAAAAGCCTAATGATTTTGAAAAGACAGCCAAAGCCTTAAAATACCTGAAATTCTGTGAGGTAATTGAACCATGACCAATCTGATGCCATTCCTTTTAAGCTATTACAGCATCGAAATCGTCAAAAAAATTTACAGTAAATACGGAATCGAGCCGATGAATGCGCTGAGAAAGTTTCTGCTGTCCCAGACGTACCAGATGCTGGCGGATGAAAAACTGGAAATGTGGGATTTCTCGCCCGCAGGCATTTTTGATATGTGGGAAAATGAGCAGATAACCGGCGATCCGGGAAATTCTCTTTATTTAAGGAGAGACGAATATGTCTAAAGAAATGGAATTCTTTATATTTCTGCTGGAACAGTATGCAAAAGCAAAGCATATGACAGCCGACAAAGTTTTGATGCAGTGGGATGAATTGCATCTGACCGACCGCATCTATAATATGTATGAGAGGTATCATTCAGAAGCGATTGAAAATGCCGTTTACGATATAGACCAGCTTATTTCCCAGGCCTGTGAAAGCAGTCTGTAAATATGGCAAAATCATTAGAAAAACATCTTTATTAAAGGCAGTACATTTTTTCGTCGTAAAAAGTGTGCTGTTCTTACATTTTTTCATCGTAAAAAGTGTACTTCCCTCACATTTTTTCATCGCAATTTTTGTATCTTCACAAAATGCGGTGCAGCGCCGTCGCCGGTACTGCACCGTATCCTTCTTTGCAAATCTGTCTTTTCTCTCTACAAATCCCGCCTGATCACCCGATCGACGGCGTCGCGCGGAATGCGTTGACTTTTCGGTCCATGACGACCTGGTCGTCGCTTCCGGAGTCGAGTATTGTATTGTGTGACGATTCCGGCTCCACCAGCACCGCCACGACATCCAGCTCCTCCAGCCTGTCCGCGGTCAGCAGCGCACCGACCTGCGCGGCAAAGCAGGCGCCGGAACCGGTCTCCTCGTCCTTTGCCTCCGAGGTCTCGGTCGTGGCGACGATATGATTATTGGCGATGTAGTTGCCGCACCCCGCCGTCAGATGCAGGATCACCGGCTTCGTCCCGAGCGGTTTGAGGTACTGCGTGTCGATCGTCTCCGAAATGTGGTTGGCAATCACGGAATTGTTGGTGCCGCTGATGCACAGAAGCCCGAAACGGTCGTCCAGGCCGTTGTCGTAGGACTTCATGGGCGGCCACGGCTCATGGTCGCGCAGGAAATGGTTGGAAGCGATCAGGTTTTCCGTGCAGTTTCCTTCCAGCACCAGCATGCCCGGATAGAAGGAATGGAAGCGGTTGCCGGTAACCGAGGAACGGGCCACGCCCCGGAAATGAACGCTGCTCCTGCCGCGGGGGAAAACATTGTTCGCCGCGACCAGCAGTCCGCCGAAATTTTCCGCAAAGATGGAATAGCCCTGATAGCCGGCCCCGATCAGGTTGTCCGTAACCTTGGCCGCCTGGCCCCAGCCGCGCAGCTCGATGCAGCTGCCGCATTCCGCGATGAAATTGTCATGGATGGACATGGCGTCCGCGCTGTAGGCGGTCACACCGTGCTCCAGATAGATGATGCCCATGCCGGTGATGCGGAACGAGTCGTGCGGGCAGGCGATGTAAATGCCCGTTTTCCCGTTGACATAGGTGTTTTCCGGGTCGTTTTTACCCTGTCCGTCGTCGCAAAAATGCAGGCCGTCGATACAGAAATCGGCAAATTCCACCGAGCTGATCCGCGGCTCTCCGCTTCGGTTTACATAAAACGCGGCCCCTGCGGACTCGTCTTTGCCCGCTTCCGGCTCGCGGTCCACCAGAATGCGGCTGCCGCCCGGCCATACCTCATGCCAGTTGGCGCACTCGCTCTCCGGCGTATTGAAGCGGACGCTGGACGAGGTAAATCCATGCCCGGATCCCTTGATTTTCAGATAGCTGACATCAATGACCACCTGCGTACGCAGATGATAATCGCCTGTCGGAATATAAATCACCGCGCCCGGCTTTCCGCCTTCCCCGGTGTCAGGGTCCGTCTGCCTGCCCTTGATATCGGCAATGATGCTGTTGATCACCGCCCCGATGTCCTCATGCGGGTCGCCGATAAGCCACTCCGTCACGTCATAATAATTCTTCCCGGCCATAACTGAGCCCTCCCTATTCGTAACCTAACAAAATCACAGCAAGTTCACAAAGCCGCAGCGATTCTTGGCAACGCCCTGCGGCAACTGCATTCCTGCCGGCAACGCCCCACGGCAGCCGCATTCCCGCGCCCCGGGCGCTCCGGGCAGATGCCCTGCCCGCCGCCGCAGAAAACGGCTACCGGAAGCATTCCTTCATCCCATAGGATTCATAGTCCCGGATCACTGCCCTGCCCCCGTGCGCGCGGATCCGGATCTGATTCTGCGCGTTTCCGGCAAAAATATTGTTTGCATGATTATTCTGATACTGATCCGTAAAAATTTCAAGAGAACTCTGATCCGAAAAAATGTGGATATCCAGTTCCCGTTTTCCTTTCAGAAACAGTGCACTCCGTGATACGTCCCTGCTCCATCCGTCCGATTCGCTTCGGTCCACCCACAGCTCCGCCCGTTTCAAGTCAAACATGCAGGTGGTTTTTCTGCCTTCGCCGCAGCGCAGGCACAGCTCCAGCCGCTCCGCGTCCGTCTCCTGCAGATCGACCTTCAGTTTCATTTCAAAGGAAACCCCGTCACCCGCGGTCAGCTCACGTTCCTGCTCATCCACCGCAAACGGTTCCATTCTGCATGCGTCCGTACGCAGAGCCTCCAGTTCCCGGATCGGCACAAACTGCAGCGTGTGATCCGGCAGCATGCGGATTTCCCGCGGAAGGTTGAAAAATCCGCACCAGCCCTCCTGATACGTCGGGCCCCAGTCCTTCCAGAACGGCATCCACTGCCACTCGTTTGCCCAGCCGACGGCAATCCTTCTGCCGTCCGGCGCAGCGAAGGTCTGCGGTGCATAATAATCCATGCCGCGGTCGATCGCCCCCGAGGTGCGGCAGGAAAATTTCCCCGTATCGTAATCAAAGTCTCCCACAAAATAGACGGCCGTATTGGACCCGGCGCCCATCGGGGAGCAGGTGAGTACATACTGATCGCCGAGCCGGAAGAAATCCGGGCACTCCCACATGAAGCCCCATTCCCCGCGGTTGTCCGACAGCACATTGACAAAATCCCAGTGCAGCAGATCCTGCGAGCGGTAAAGCAGCGCCTGTCCGACGCTTTTCCGGTCTGCGCCGCGCAGCACGCCTGCGCCGCATACCAGATAAAAACTGCCGTCATGCTCCCACACCTTGGGGTCGCGGAACAGGCTGGGGACCACGCCCTCCGGGGCCGTCAGAACAGGGTTGCCCGCGTATTTTTCAAAGTGAATCCCGTCCTCGCTCCATGCAACACATTGTGTCTGTTCAAAATCATTGCCCCGGTTCGTCGCGGCGGTAAACACCAGAAACAGCTTTCCGTCGTGTTCGATCGCGCTCCCGGAAAAACATCCGCCGCGCATATGATCGTCATAGGACTCGCTCGGAGCCAGCGCCAGCGGCAGATACTCCCAGTGCAGCAGATCGTCGCTGACCGCGTGCCCCCAGTGCATGTAATCCCAGAAGCCGTAGTACGGATTGTACTGATAAAAATAATGGTATTTTCCACGGAAATAAATCAGCCCGTTGGGATCGTTGATCCAGCCCGTCTGGCCCATAAAGTGATAATGCTGACGCATACTCCCCCGGCCGGTGCTTTCCCGGTTCCGGTCAATCGCGGCCTGCGCCCGCCTGATGTTTTCCAACATTACTTCTCTTGGCATAGGTTCCTCCCGCTTCGCATTATCCTTTCACTGCGCCGCTCGTCATGCCGCGGACAATGTACCGCTGCGCCACAAGCGTCAGAACCATCACCGGGAAGCTGAATACAAACGCGCCCGCGCACATCGGCCCGAGATCCAGATTGTATGCAGACAGGAAACCGGCCAGACCCACGGTAAAGGTCTTTGCGTTCATGCTGGTCAGCAGCAGGGAAAGCAGGAAATCGTTCCAGGCAAGAAACAGCGTGAAGATGAATGCCGTCGCCAGTCCCGGCGCGCAAATCGGCAGGATCACCTTCCGGAAGGTCTGGAAGCTGCTCGCGCCGTCTATGTAAGCGGCCTCATCCAGCGTCGACGGGATGCCCTCGTAAAAGCTCAGCATCGTCCACATCACAAACGGCATATTGACGGCCGCATAGACGATGATCAGGGCAATTTTGGTGTCGTACAGTCCCAGATCGCAGATCAGGCCGTAAATCGGCACCGAAATACTCGACGTCGGGATCATTTTCAGGCACAGCACCAGCACCACCAGCAAAATAGAGAGCTTTGCCCCGGATCGCTGTATCGCGTATGCCGCCAGAGAACCGAGCACAAGCGCGATTATGGTGCTGATCAGCGACGTGGAAAGGCTGTTGAACAGATATTTCCAGACGTCCATGCGCTCAAACAGTCCCGAGAAGTTTTCCACTGAAAAGGTTTTGGGGAAAAACGCGGGCGGCACGGCGACGACCTCCGAACCGGGCTTGAACGCGCAGCATATTGTATAAATGTATGGAAACAGCCAGAACACACTGAGAATGATCGAGGCTATAATTCCGATTCTTTTTCCAATGCTCATTTTCATTTTCTCATCCTCCTGTCGCCCGGCCTCAGCTCAGTTTCTTTTTCGGATTCCACAGACTCTGCATAAATACCAGCGTAAAGATCACGAGCACGGCAATAAATACCACCGCCATTGCGCTCGCGTATCCGACCTGGTTGTACCGCGTTAGCGTCTTGTAGATCACGATGCTGAGTGTCTCGGAGGAACTACTCGGTCCTCCCTCGGTCATCGCCCAGATGATATCAAACGTGCGCGCCGCGTCAATGATACGGACCGACAGCGCCGTCAGCAGCACCGGCTTGATATTCGGAATCTTGATCAGCAGAATCTGCTGAAGCATGTTGGCGCCGTCGATTCTGGCCGCCTCCAGCATTCCGGAGTCCAGCCCCTGCAGACCCGCAAGGATCATCAGCATCATGTACGGCGTCGTCAGCCATATGTCCGCTATACAGCAGGCGATCAGCGACCATTTCGTATCAGCCAGCCAGAGGATGTCGCTGCTGCTGGAGAGGATGCCCACCCGCGTCAGCAGCTCGTTGACGATGCCGAAGCTGGAGCTCATCATCAGCTTCCAGATCAGGCCCGCCACCAGAGGCGCGATCATCAGCGGCGTCATCATGATGGAACGCACAATCTTGCTTCCCCTGTAATTCAGTTCAAAAAACAGGGCGAAAATCAGTCCCGCCACCGTTTCAACTACTACCGCCAGCGCAATGTACACCAGCGTATTTCTCAGCTGCTTTAAAAAGCCGCCGGCCGTAAAAGCACGGGCATAGTTCGCCAGACCGATAAACGTCCGGTCTCCCGTGATCCCGATATCATAAAAGCTGTCCCTGAGCATGATTATAATCGGATAGATCAGAAATGCGCCCATGAAAACCGCGCCCGGCAGAAAGAACAACAAAAGCGTTTTTCTTGAAATCAGTTTCATTGTCTGTACTCCTTCATGCGATGAAAGAAAAAGGGTGCCCCCAAGCTGTTCAGAAGACTTTGGGAACACCCTGAATGCTGTTATTTATTATTTGCCGATTGCTTCAATCTCAGCAGCCGCCGACTCCAGCGTGCTCGTAACGTCTGCACCGCCAATGCAGGACTCCACAACACCCGTCAGCACTTCCTCGATCTGTGCCCATGTCGTTACCATCGGTCTTGCCTGGGACTGCTCTGCAGCAAGCGTATCCAGAACTGCGGTGGTGTGCTCGTTGCCGGCTTCCTTTGCAGCCTCTTCGTACACGGAGGTTCTGCCTGCGATCTTCAGGGTCAGATCCATGTAATCTGCATTGTGATCATACATATATGCAACATACTGCTGCGCAAGATCTTTGTTCTCGGAATTCTTCATCACGCACTCATACCACGGACCCGTCGTTGCGCCGATGCCTGCGCTGCCTGCGATCATCGGAGCACAGCCAACCTTGTCTGCGCCAAGCGCTGCCACTGCCGCCGGATACTGATGGCTCCAGTTGAGCTGCATTGCAATCTGGCCGTTGGTGAACAGTTCCTGAGACTCGGTCGCCGCCGTAGCCAGAGCGTCTGCCGGCGTATAATCTGCGTTTGCATTCTCTACCATAAAGTTCAGTGCGTCTACATAAGCCTGATCCGTAATGTTTACGTTGCCGTCAGCGTCGAATACCAGACCCTTTGCGCCCGCCTGGCATGCAAAGTCGAGGAAGGAGCAGACTGCATCCGAACCGCTGCCGAATACGCAGGTACCTTTCATATCATCTGTGGTCAGTTCCTGTGCAAGCGCCTGGTACTCTTCCCAGGTCGTCGGAACCTTGTCTTCCGAAATCAGGTCTTTTCTGTAAATCAGGATCTTTGCATTTACCCACATCGGATAACCGAGCAGATTTCCGTCTACCGTGCCGCTGCCTTCCAGCGTCGGCAGGAAGTCGCTCGTGTCCACATCGGTCAGAGGCTCAATTGCATCTGCGAATGCTGCCAGCCATACAAAGTCAAGGCACGCTACGTCATGCGCCGCCTGATTTGCGCGGATTTCAGTGGAAATCTTATCATACATGCCGGTGTAGGCAACTGCGTCCACCACAACCTTGCAGCCGGTCTCGTTCTCAAAGTCCGCTGCCGTAGCGTTTGCCAGCACTTCTGCCGGCGATCCGCTCTCTACCATCACCGTGATGCTCTTTTCTTCCGCATAGCCCGTCATCGGAACCATAAGGGAAGCTGCCATAGCTGATGCGAGTAAAACACTGAGAATCTTCTTTTTCATGTTTCTTTCCTCCTAATTTGTTTTTACATGGTTTTATTGTTTCTTTTTTACTGCTTTTGCTGCCTGTCGTTTCCTCCTGCAGCTGTTTTGCTTCATTTTGTCTGCTGTTTCCGGCATTCCTCCTTTTTTGTGGAACGCGTTCCATATCTGGTAAAAAAATATAGTGCTTTTGCTGTGCCCGAATCCAGGTATGCGTCAGCTTCTTTTTCTGTCCGGAAATGGAACGCGTTCCATTTCCTTTTAAAAAAATAAGACTGTTTCTTTCTATGCTCCAATCATAGTCTTTTTCACGGCAGCAGTCAAGTCTTTTTTGGCATTTTTTTCTTTTTTATACAATGTAGCCAATTTTCCATTCGTCATTTTATACATTTTTATGGAACAACTGTGGTCTTGCCCTTGCGGAGCGTTACGCTGAGCAGCACCTGTTTATTTTTGTATTCTTTCCCCGCAATCAGATCGCTGAGCAGCCGCACGGACTCCTTCGCAAGAGCCGCCACCGGCTGCACAACGGCTGTCATACTCGGCTCCACAAGCTCTGTGATAAACGTCCCGTCGTAAGCGACAAATTTTACGTCCCCCGGCACCTTCCGGTGCCTGCGGATCGTCTCATTCATACACTCGATGGCAATCTCATCCACGCCGAACACGCCGTCAAAACTGATTTCCCTTGCAAACACGTCCTGAACAATTTCCTGGTAATACCGGAAATCCAGACGGTTCCACTCCAGCTCATAGGGGATCGTCCGGACATGACTGCGGGCCATAACCCGTTCAAACTCAAAATGTCTCTCATGATACGGCGACTCGACCGCCACCGCGCCCCGGAAATGCAGCACGCTCCGGCAGCCATTGCGGACCAGCGCCTCCGCCGCCAGGCGTCCGCCTTCCCTGTGGTCGACCGCGACCACCGGAATGTGCTCTCCGATATAGCGGTCCAAAGCCACGATCGGCTTCTGTATTTTCCGGTATTCCTCCACATTCAGGGAGTGCACGCCCGTAATCACGCCGTCGACGATGTGCCGGTTCAGCATATCCAGATATTCCAGCTCCGCATTGCTCTCGTTCTGCGTATTGCAGAGCATCATTTTAAAGCCCGCCGCATACAGCTCCGCCTCCGCATAGTTTACAAACTGTGAGAAAAACGGATTTGCGATATTAGGGACAAGGACGGCGATGATACCGGTGCGCTTGCGGTAAAGCTGACGCGCCAGCTCGTTCGGCGTATAGTTCAGCTCTCTCATCGCAATCTCGATTTTTTTCCGCGTCTCTTCCGCCACATAGCCGCTGTTGTTCAGCATCCTCGATACGGTGCCTACGCCGACGCCGGCGTGTCTGGCAACATCCTTGATTCCCGCCACCTGCTTACCTCTCCCTGAAATGATTTCGGCCCGCCGCAAACGAATGCGGCGGTTTGTTTGTCTGCTGTACGCTCTTTTAACATTAAATTGTTTTGGAGAAAATGTCAAATAATATTTCAGTTTGGGGCTTCATTTTAAAATAATTGCGGAGTTTATGGGGCGGGCTGAGCAGAACAAAAACCGGTCGGAACCGGTTGACATTCTGCGCTGAAATGCTATAATATGCTTAGCAAGAAAGCCGGAAGCTAGATGCAGCTAGCCGCTGGCAGTTACGTCGCAAAAATAGCGCCTTATCCTGTTCAAGACGAGGGCGCTATTTTTGGCGTATTGTGTAAATCACAAGAGTCACAATCGCACAAAGCATAGTCACAAAAGCAAACAAATCGCTGTATGTAACCATACGCACCAGCCCCTTTCTTTTGCAAGTCCAGCGGCTGATATATCGCCCCTCCGGCTCCCCGGTTAAATATATTATACCAGGATTTATTCAATTATTTTCTTTCATGTACGTGATAAAACTATATCTATTATATCGCATGATCATCGTATGAAAAAGCGACGAAGTGTACAAACTCATATTGCTATTTTAGGCGATATTGCCAGATTGGGTGATATCAGCGAATCATTGAGCCGTGCTGACCTCCAGAGCTCCGCTCTGTCGGTCGCGGGCGTTCGCCCTATAAAAATAAGCGTTCAGTTCAAGCTGCCCATAAATGGCCGCTTGAACCGAGCACTCATTTTTGCACGGCTCATTGCTTACGCGCAAAAAAAACACCGTCCCCGGTGCTCTTTCGTCATCGAAAACAGTGTTTCA
>CANRIG010000075.1 GCA_947630595.1 uncultured Lachnospiraceae bacterium
GATTCAAATCGCTGCAAGCCGCTTAGATTCGGCGGTTGCGGCGATTTTCTACTTACACAACTGTTAAAGACCGGATTGTAACAGAAAACGCAGAAAAAAGCGAATTGGCGCGGAAAACGGGACTGGCATTTTGACGGGGGATAAGTCCTGTGGATGAGCCGTACGGGATGGGAAAAACGCTTCATTTTTCCCGCTCATCTGTGAAATTTATTCCGGAATCCGGGGACGCAGGGAAAGTTATACACAGAGAATCAGAAAGGACTTTTGCAATAAACAAAAGCCCTGCCGTATGGATATTTCATGTGGATAGCATAAATTTTATTTTCAGCATCTTGCACAATAAAATATAGAGCCTTGATGGAACGTGTGAACAGTAACTAGGGCCGCGGAAACTCAAGCATAAAGTGAATTGACATTTGACATATTTGTCTGGATTGCATATAATAATGTTGACAGGCGGCTAGCTGCCTTGAAAAGTGGTTCGCTCCCGGCCATGCGAATAATAAGTAGGCCGTGAAACCGTGGTTCGCTCCCGGTCATGCGAATAACAAATAGACCGTGGAAAAGTTTTTAAGCCCCTTGACTGAAAACGGCAGGGGGCTTAATTCATACAGGGAGAATCATTATTTATGGAGATTTTGACAGGAAATCTGTATTTCGTTTCCGATGAATTTTTTAAAAAAATACAGGATCCCTATTTGAAAATCAATTATGAAAACACAAAACGGCCACACTACTTTGCCTTTCGGGACAACGGAACAAAACTGTATTGGCTGGTGCCTTGCAGTTCTAAAATTGAGAAATTTGAACGTCTGATACAAAAGAAACACGAACAGCATAAGCCGACAGATACAATTAAAATTGTAAAAATTTTTGATCGGAAAGCAGTTCTTCTTTTCCAGGATATGTTTCCTGTAACTGCGGCATATATTAACGGGCAATACATAAAAGGCGGTCAGCCTGTAAGAATCACAGATCCCAAAATCATACAGGAAATGGAAAAGAATGCAAAAAAGATAATCAATTTATTACATAGAGGCGTACGTTTTACCCCAACGCAGCCGGATGTAATAAAAATTGAAAAAATCATGCTGGATGAATTAAAAAGCTGTAGAGCAATAAAAAACTGACAGGAGGGATAACGGATGGAAATAATAAAAATGTCGGAAAATACGTGGCGCATTGAGGACGGCAACGTGCGCTTTTTCCTGCTCGCCGGGGAGAAAAAGGCGCTTTTGATCGACAGCGGAATGCAGGTTCACAACGCGAAAGAGATCGCCGGCGAGCTCGTATCGCTGCCGGTGGAACTGCTGAATACGCATGCGGACCCGGATCACATCGGGAGCAATGCGGAGTTTGATACTTTTTATATGCACCCCGCGGAGGCGTCCAATTACTATAATACGCAGGGACGGACGGGGAATTTTGTGCCGGTGGAGGAGGGAGATGTCATCGACCTCGGCGGCCGCAGACTCGAAATCTTCTCCATTCCCGGCCATACGCCGGGGAGCATCGCCGTGCTGGATACCGCCAGCCGCGTGCTCTACGGCGGGGACACCGTTCAGGACGGCGTGATTTTCATGTTCGGGGTTCAGCGCGAGATGCACGCCTATCTGCACAGTCTGGAAAAGCTGGAATCACTTCGGGAACGTTTCGACAAGATTTATCCGTCCCACGGGTCGATTCCGGTAAGCCCCGACCTGATCATGCAGCTGCACCGCGGCGCCCTTGAAATACTGGCCGGAAATCTGAAGCCCGCGGATGCGCAGCTTTTCGGCATGACGGTAAAGCAGTACGACGTCGGATGCGCCGGCTTTTACATTGCGTGACAAGGCCAGCTTTTACGCGATATAACGGGGTCAGCCTTTACACGGCTGGCCTTTTTTCCTGTCTTTTATCCCCACTCTTTTATGATATTCAGGATATCCGCTTCATAGCTTCCAGTGTAGTCTTCCATTCTTCCCACGTTTTTTACGTTGCTCTCCGCGCCGTCTTCCGGAAATTCCCACACATGGTACGTAAGTCCGCGGTATTCCCAGTCTACGCTTCCGCAGCCGTCCGCCTCCGCGTAGGAATATTTCCAGCCTTTCTGTTTCAGATAATCCTGCAGTTTTTCCAGCCGCATATTCTCACCTCCCACGAGATTTTTCATTCGCACTGCCCTGCCTCGACGGCTGGCAGACAGCGGATTTCTCCTCTTTTCCAATCCATTATAACCGTTTCAGGTGCATTTTTCCATCCGAAAAGTATTCGATTTTCCCTGCAAAAAGTATTCGGTTTTCCCTGCTGCGTCCCGGGAACTATATTTCAGAGACAGCATTTCAGAAAAATGTGTATTTTGACTATCGAAAAATCCAGAAAAATGTGTATAAATGTCGTTAAAAAACTAAGAAAAATGTGTTTCCACGGCATTGAAAAGCTCAGAAAAACGTGTTATGCTATATGCAGTCATGAAAAGGGGGAGTGAATCAGATGAAGCGAAACGCCATTTCCGATCTGCTCAAATGGAAAGCCTCCGCAGAACGCAAGCCGCTCGTCATCCGGGGCGCACGCCAGGTCGGCAAGACATGGCTGATGAAAGAATTTGGGAAGAATTATTACAAAAGCTGCGTCTATCTCAACTTCGACGAGGAGGACGAACTGAAATCCATCTTTGAGACAAACAAAAATCCGCAGCGCATCATAGAGCTTCTGTCCATGATTGCCGGAGAGAAAATCCTGCCGGGAGAAACGCTCGTCATATTCGACGAGGTTCAGGAATGCCCCGAAGCGCTGAATACACTCAAATATTTCAGGGAGAAGGCGAACGAATACCATGTCGTCGCCGCCGGGAGCCTGCTCGGCACGCTGCTCGCAAAGCCGAAATCCTACCCGGTGGGAATGGTCAACCTCCTTGACCTGTACCCGCTTACCTTTGACGAATTTCTCGAGGCCGCCGAGCCGGCGCTTTTTGCCTACTATGAAACCATTGAAAAAGGTCAGCAGATCGAGGAACTCTTTCATCACCGGCTGCTCGAGGCATACAACAGCTATCTCATCATCGGAGGAATGCCCGAGTGCGTTTCCTCCTGGGTAAAATACCGCGATCCGGCCCAAGTCTCCCAGATTCAAAGAGAGCTGGTCGAGATCTACGAAAACGATTTTTCCAAACACAACGGCAGCGTGAACAGCGGACGTATTCTGATGGTATTTCGCAGCATCGTCACGCAGCTTGCCAAGCCGAACGAAAAGTTTATCTACGGCGCGGTCCGTCCAGGCGGCAGGGCGCGCGATTTCGAGGAAGCCATCGAATGGCTCGTCTCAGCCGGCATGCTGAACCGCGTCTGCAATGTCTCCAAAATAGAACATCCGCTCTCCGCCTTTGACAGGCTCGACCAGTTCAAGCTGTTCCTGTTTGATACGGGTCTGCTCAAGCACATGGCGGGGATCGACAACAGCGCAATCCTTCTGAAAACCGATTATCAGTTCAAGGGCCCGCTGACTGAAAACTACGTCCTGCAGCAGCTGCGCGGACAGTTTGACGTGGAGCCGCGCTATTACTCCGACAAGAACAGCGAGCTCGACTTTGTTCTGCAGTACGGAACCGAGATCATCCCGGTCGAGGCGAAAGGCGGCGAAAGCAAATCCGCGCCATCTTTCAAAAAATACATCTCCGACCGGCACCCGGAATACGCCATCCGTTTCTCAAAGCGGGGCTACCGCAAAGACGGCTCCATTACCAACCTGCCGCTGTATCTCGCCCGGAAAACGAAAGAGCTGCTGTAACAGTCTGCCGCCGTGCTTACCGCTCCTGCTCCGTCTCGCGGTTCACGTTCAGGTACACTTCCTCCTCCGTGTGGAATCCGCTGGCGATGATCTCCTGGTCGATGTTGTCGCGGGTCACCGCCACCGGCTCGATGCTGTAATACGGCACGTCGTAGCGCCCGTCGCTGATCGTGTCAAGCCCGGCAAGCTCCTCCTGGAAGCCGCCGACCGCCTCCGGAATCTCCGGCTGCGCAATCCGGCCCTCGTCCGACATTTTCTCGTAGCCGACCGCGCAGGCAAACTCGGCCGCCCGCTTAGCCAGCGTCTCCACCGATTTATAGACGGTCATGTACTGCGTGCCCTCGACGATTCTCTGGCACGCGGACAACTCCGCGTCCTGGCCGACCAACACCACCTTTCCGGCGAGGCGGTTCTCCGCCAGCGCCCGGAACGCCTGGCTCGCAAGGTCGTCGTTGCCGCACATGACGCCGGCCAGGTTGCGCGGCGTGGTCGACAGCCCTTCCTCCACCGCGTCGAAGGCCAGCTCCGCCAGCCAGTTGTCGCAGTACGCCGAATAGACGATGTTCAGCCCGCTGCCCTCGATGCCGTCGAGAAAGCCTTTCTGCACCACCGGCACGTTGTTGTCCGCCGGTGAGCCGTAGATGGCAAAAATATTCCCTCCGTCCGGCAGCGCCTCCTTCATCGCCTCCGCCATCAGCGCCCCCACCATTTCATTGTCGAACGAAATGTACAAATCAGTGTCCGCCTTGGAGATGAGCCGGTCGTAGCAGACCACCCGGATGCCCTCGCGCTTCGCCTCTGCGATCACCGGGGAAAGCTCCTCCCCGTCGACCGCGATGATCACGATCACATCCACGCCCTTTTTGATGAAATAGCGAATCTGCGAAATCTGTTCCTGCGCGTCGCCGTTCGCCACCTGCACGTTGACGTCCGCGCCGAGCTCCTGCGCCGTCATCACAAAGAGGTCTCGGTCCCGCAGCCAGCGCTCGATCACAAACGAATCGAAGCTCATGCCGATCTGCAGCCGCTCCGGCGTTTCTTCCTGCTGCGCCTCCGGCGCCGGATTCTTTCCGGCACAGCCGCCCAGACAGAACACGGCGAACGTCAGCAGCACGAAAGTCAGAATATGGGCCATTTTATCTTCCATTCTGTTTTTTCTCATACTCATCGTCCTCCGTTCCGCAGCCTGATCTCACCAGTTTCAGTTTCACTTCCGCAGTCTGATTTCCGCAATTCCACTTCAACAGTCTGGTCTCACCAGTTTCAGTTTCACTTTCGCAACCTGATTTCCGCAATTTCACTTTCACAGCCTGGTCTCACCAGTTTCAGTTTCACTTTCGCAACCTGATTTCTGTAATTTCACTCCGACAGCCTGATCTCACCAGTTTCACTCTCACATTCGCTCCCGGTATTCGCTCGGCGTCACGTTCTCCTGCTTTTTGAAAATCCGGCTGAAATAATTGGGGTCGCTGTAGCCGGACTGCAGGCAGATTTCCTTGATGCTCAGATCCGGGTTGCGCAGAAGCTCCTTGGCACGGGCAATCCGCACCTTTGTCAGGTACTCGATGAAGTTCTCCCCGGATTCCTCCTTGAACAGCTTGCTGAAATAGTAGGGGCTGATGTTGACGGCCTGCGAGACCTCGTCCAGCGAAAGCTCCTTGGAAAAGTTTTCGTCGATGTACGTCTTGGCCCGGGAGACCACGCTCTCCGACTGCTCCTCCCGGTACGCCGCGGTCTTGCGGCACACCTCCTCCAGCTTCTGCAAAAACCAGCTGCGCAGCGCGGTGTAGTCCTGGCAGGCCAGCACCGTCGCCAGGTAGTCCTTCCGCGAAAGGAAATCGTAGTTTTCATAGTTGCCGTTGAAAAAGGCTTCCCGCTCCGCCCAGATCACAAACTCCAGCACCTTGAGCTGAATGTCCTCTTTCTCATCATAATAATTGCGAAGCATCCAGTCGAAGAACTGGTTGGCCGTCTGCCGGGCGCCGTCCCAGTCCGCCCGCGCAATCTGCTGAAACAGCCTGCGCTCCGTCTCGCCAGGGTAATCTCCGACGTACTCGCCGCGCACGGCCAGGTCGTCCACGTGGGCCACGCTGCTCGTGCTCTGGGCCAGCGCCCGGTACGCCTCCCGGTAGGACAGCTTGAGCTCCTCGATGCGGTAGGGCTTGCCCACGCCCGCCCGGAACTTGGCCTCAAACCTGCCGCTCAGCTTCCGCAGCATGTGGCGCGCCTGCTCGATGATCTGAATGCGCTCCCCATACTCCTGCGTCTGCCCCTCGCAGGGCACCGCGAGCACGATGCGGTTCGTCATAATCGGGCCGGCGATGCACTGGAAAAATCCCTTGCAGACCTCGCACAGCTCCGGGTACAGCTCCTGCATCCGCGCGCTCATGCCCACCGGCGTCGTCAGGATGCCCTCGCCCCCGCCGTCCGGCTCGCCGAACTGCAGCAGCATCACATAGGCATAGTCCTGCTGCAGGTCCAGCAGCGTGCGGTAATAGGAAAGGTCTCCCGAGCTGTCCTCCTGAAACATCAGGGCGTTGATGAATCCGTTCTCCACGATCGGGATCACGGTCTCCAGCTTCTCCTGAATCCGCAGGTTGTCGCTGCGCTTTTTCCGCTCGGCGTCGATCAGTTCCATCGCCCGCCCCAGCACCTCGGTCACCAGCGCGCGCTTCACCGGCTTCGTCAGGTAATCCAGCACGCCGAGGTTGATCGCCTCCTGCGCGTAGCCGAACTTGTCATAGGCCGTGATGATGATAAATTTGATCGAGCCGTTGAATTTCTGGATTTCCTTGATCGCCTGAATCCCGTTGATACCCGGCATTTGAATATCCATAAACACAATATCCGGGCGGAACGTCTCCGCCAGCTCCACCACGGCGCGCCCCGTCTTGGCGAACGCCAGCTCGCACTCGTTCCCGAAATTGCTCACGATAATATTTTTCAGGGCGTCGCGCATGATGCCCTCGTCGTCCGCAATTAAAACTCTGTACATACCGTTCTCCTTCATAATTCGGACGCTGCAGTTTCCGTCCGGCCGGTATTCCCGTATCTGTACAATACGACTTAACTGCCGGACCTCGTCAACGCGTATCCCCGGCCGGTATTCCCGTATCTGTGCAATACGACTTAACTGCCGGATCTCGTCAACGCTGCAGTCCCCGGCCGGTATTCCTGTATCCCGCGGAACACGGCTTCGCAACAACATATACTTCTGCATCCGTGCCGGTCACCCGCAGAATATTTTTTACCCGCACGGAATCTTCAGCCGCACCTCCGTCCCGCAGCCCGGCCCCTCGCTGTAAATCTGCAGCAGCCCTTTCTGCCCGAAAAACAGCTCCAGCCGGCTGATGACGTTGTCCAGGCCGATGCCGGTCGAATCCCGCTGCCCGGTCTCGTCCCGGACCCAGCCCTCCAGCACCTCGCGGATGCGCTCCTGCGTCATGCCCTGGCCGTTGTCGCGGACGCTGACGGTCAGACAGCCTTCCTCCCGCTCCACCGTGAGCCAGATGCAGCCCGGCCACTCCACCTCGCGGATGCCGTGGTTGACCGCGTTCTCCACCACCGGCTGCAGAATCATGCTCGGCAGACGGACGTCCTCGACGCCGGGCGCCACCCGTTTTTCAAAATGTATCTCCCCGGAAAAGCGGACGTTCAGGATATACACGTAATTGTCGACCGCCTCCAGCTCCTCCGCCAGCGTCGCCGTGCCCTCGCTGCTGCGCACGTTGTAGCGGAAAAAGTCGGCCATCTTCTCGATAAAAATGCTGGTCTTCTCCGCGTCCTCCATCATCGCCAGCTGCGCGCCCGCGTTCAGGGAGTTAAACAGGAAATGCGGATTGATCTGCGCCTGCAGATAGCGGAGCTGCGCGTCTTTCAGATGCGTCTCCATCAAAAGCTCGCGCTCCATCATTTTCTGCTCCTTTTCCATGCTCTCTTTCGTCTTGTCGATGTACTCGCGGATGCTGCGCACCATTTTTTCAAAAGCATCCGTCACCACACCCACCTCGTCACGGCTCGGCGCCTCGGGAAAGCGGATGTCAAAATTGCCCCGCCCCACCTCGTCCGCCGAGCGGGCAAGCATCCGCAGCGGCTCCGTGATCGTGCGGATCAGAAGAAACAGAATCAGCAGGTTGATCACCGCCACCACCACCATCACCAGCGTGCCCAGAATCTCCATGTAGCTCAGCGAGTCGCGCAGAATCTGATAGTTGTCGGAATTGTGGCGAAACTGCATGCTGTTTAAGCAGTAAATCGCCGTCTGGATATACTGGTAAAGCTCCGATTCCTCCGCAAACGCGGCCTTGTAGGACTCGACGTTGCGGCCGCGCTTGGCCTGAATCGTCTCGTCCGCCAGCCCCAGATACGTCTCCGACATGCTGCGGATGTTCTTTTCCAGAATTTTTCGCTCATTGTCGACGATGCTGTCGTTCAGCCGCTCCTGCATGTCCCGGAAATCCTGCACATTCCGGTAATAATCCTCCAGCGAATCGGAGCTTTTGGTGTTCAGGTATTCCAGAATCGTCCCGTGAATATCCTCCAGGCACTCCGTGAGCTCGTTGAGGCTGACGTTGGTCGCATAGACCTCGTCGAGCTCGTTCATGGTGCGGTTGATCACGCCGTACAGCAGGATATCCACCGCCAGCATCAGGCCGGCCGTGAGCGCAAAGGTCAGAATGAGCTTGGAACGGATGGATAGCCGTCCCGTCAATCCAGGCTGCGTCTGTCGTCTTTCCATCTTCCTACCGCTCCTGTTCCGTGCCGTTTTCCCGGTAATCGTCCACGTTCTGCTGCGTGATCACGCCGAGATCCACGCTCATGTAGCTGCTCGTATAACCCATTGTGTGATATTCCTCCAGCGCGTCGATGCTGTAGCGCCCCATCTGCTCCGTGTCCGGCGTCAGCGCCATGGGGACGATCCCCTTTTCGATGGCGTCCAGAATGGTATCCGACTGATAATAGCCGATGATATCGACGCTGCCCACCTGGTTGTAGTCCACCATCGCGTTGTAGGCGCTCTCGCTGTCCGTCTCGTTCATGCAGACCAGAATGTCCGGCCGCGTGTCCCCGTCCTTGAACAGGTCACGGATGACCTCCTCCGCGTCGAAGGTGTTGCGCGCCGGGATGGTCATCGACTGGATTTCGATCTGTCCTTTCCGCTCCTCAGGCAGGCTGTCCTCGATCGCCGCCTTGAGGCTGCGGAACACCAGCTCGTTGCCGGCGTTGCCGCTCTTGAACAGCACCGCGATCCTTTGCGTCGAGTCGTCCACGCATTTCAGAATCTCGCGTCCGTAGGCGCTGCCGAGCTGGTAGTTGTTGAAGCCGACGAAGCTCTTGCGGCTGCTGGCCGTGTCGTCGTCGATCACCGTCACCACCGGAATCCCGGCCGCGTCCGCCGCGTCGATGGCGCTGCGCATGTTGGCCGAGCCGTCCGGCCGGATGATGATGCCGTCCACCTGCGCCGCGATCGCGATATCGACATACGACAGCGGTGTGTAGTCCCCGGCCGCCCAGTCGCCCAGAAGCTCCACGTAGGCGTCCTTCTCCTCCGCCGCCGCGCCGGCGCTTTCGTAGATCGCCTGCCACAGCGGGGACGCGGAATCATCCGGAATAATCACATAGTGCCGCCGGTAGGTCCTGGCATCCGCAGCTTCGTTCAGCCTGTTTTTTTCGATCCCGTGCATGTAGTAGCGCCAGCCCAGGAACGTCAGCGCCGCCACCGCCGCCAGGGCCGCCAGCGCATAGTATACCGCATGGTTTTTCGGAGGTTTCATAAATGCGTCCCCTTAAAGAAACAGCCGCGGGAGGCAGGACGTCTTCCGGAAGGTTCTGCCGCTCGCGGCGTTCTTTCATATCAGATATTGGCCGTCAAATCTGTCTTTTGAGCCCTCAGCCCCGCACGAAAAACCGGTAGCTGGTCTCGCTCCGGTACGTATCGCCCGCCCGCAGCAGCGGGGACGCGAAGCCCTCCTGATTGACGGCGTTTGGATAATACTGCGCCTCCAGGCAGAAGCCCTGGCGTCTGCCGTAGGACGCGCCGCCCTTGCCGGTCTGGGCCGTGATAAAGTTGCCCGCGTAAAACTGGGCGCCGCAGCAGTCGGTGTACGCCTCCAGCGCAAGGCCGGTTTTGGCGCAGTACGCCTCCGCCATCTTCCGGCGCTGTCCCGGCTTTTCGGCGAGCACGAAATTGTGGTCGTAGCCTCCGGCATAGCGAAGCTGCGCATTGTCCATGCCGATGTCCCGGCCAATCGGCTTGGCCGTGCGGAAATCAAACGGCGTGCCCTCCACCGGCGCGATTTCCCCGGTGGGGATGGACTGATGGTCGCGCACCGGCGTGTACGCCTCCGCCAGAATCTGCAGCTCCTGCCGTTCGATGGAGCCGCCGTCGTGGCCGGCGAGGTTGAAGTAGCTGTGGTTGGTGAGGTTGGCAACCGTATCCGCATCCGCGCTGCCGCGATAGCTGAGGACTACCTCGTTATCGTCGGTCAGCGTGTAGGTCACGGTAATCTGCAGTTTGCCCGGGAACCCCTGATCTCCGTCGGGACTCGTCAGCCCGAAGCAGATGCTGTTGCCGGCCTCATCCACGGACATTACTTCCCATACGCGGCGCTCGTAGCCGTCCGTCCCGCTGTGCAGGTTGTTTTCATTGTCGTTGACAGCGAGCTGATACGTCTGCCCGTTGATGACAAAGCGCCCCTTGTCGATGCGGTTGCCGCAGCGCCCGAGCACCGCGCCGAAATAGCAGCTGTTGTCCAGATACTCCTGCGGCGTATCGTAGCCGAGCACCACGTCGCGCAGCACGCCGTCCCGGTCGGGAAGCGTGAGGCTGACCAGGATCGCGCCCAGTTCGGTCACCGTCATTGTCATCTGGTTGCGGTTAGTAAAAGAATAAAGTGAGACTTCCGTCCCGTCCTTTAACGTTCCAAAAACTTTCTTTTCCACTGTTTCTTCCTCCGTCATGCGAAAAGGGCTCCGCACCCGGCGCCGTTTTCGGCGCCGGATCCCGGAAACCCCTGTTCACACATTTGCAATGCCGTTGCCTTTCAGAGAGTCTCCGCCCGGAGGGGCCGCGCCCCGTCCGTCTTATGCAAACGGATTCTCTGTCTTGTACGGTACGCCCGCCGGATGATTGTATCCGATCTCGCACGGGCATACGCCGATATATTTGAATACCTCATACAGAGCCTTGCCGTGATGGCCGAACGCCACCGCGCCGTGATGCGGATAGCCGCCCTCGATCAGCACATGGCGGTAGAAGCGGCCCATCTCCGGAATCGCGAATACGCCGACGCCGCCGAACGAGCGCGTCGCCACCGGCAGCACCTCGCCCTGCGCCACGTATGCGCGGAGGATGTTGTCGGACGTGCTCTGCAGACGGAAGAACGTGATGTCGCCCGGAACGATGTCGCCTTCCAGCGTGCCCTGGGTAACCTCCTCCGGCAGGCTTCTCGCCATGATCAGCTGATACTTCATATTGCAGGAGGTCAGCTTCTTGGAGCAGGTGTTGCCGCAGTGGAAGCCCATGAAGGTATCCTTATGCGTATAATTGTATTTGCCCTTGATCTCCGCCTCGTACATATCCGCCGGCACGGAGTTGTTGATGTCGAGCAGGGTCACGATGTCGTCGCTCACGCAGGTGCCGATGTACTCGGAAAGCGCGCCGTAGATATCCACTTCGCAGGACACCGGGATGCCTCTGCCGGTCAGGCGGCTGTTGACATAGCACGGCACAAAGCCGAACTGGGTCTGGAACGCCGGCCAGCACTTGCCCGCGATGGCCACGTATTTGCGGTAGCCTTTGTGGTCCTCAATCCAGTCGAGCAGGGTCAGCTCATACTGCGCCAGCTTGGAAAGGATCTCCGGCTTCTTGTTGCCCTCGCCGAGCTCCGCTTCCATATCCTTTACGACGTCCGCGATGCGCGGGTCGCCCGCGTGCTTGTTGAACGCCTCGAACAGGTCGAGCTCGGAGTTCTCCTCGATCTCGACGCCGAGATTGTAGAGCTGCTTGATCGGCGCGTTGCATGCCAGGAAGTTCAGCGGACGCGGACCGAAGCTGATGATCTTCAGGTTCTTCAGGCCGACCACCGCGCGTGCGATCGGAATGAAGTCATGAATCATGTCCGCGCACTCCTCAGCCGTGCCTACCGGGTACTCCGGGATGTAAGCGCGGATGTTTCTCAGCTTGAGGTTGTAGCTGGCGTTGAGCATGCCGCAGTAAGCGTCGCCGCGGCCCTGGATCAGGTTGTCGCCGGACTCCTCCGCTGCCGCCACGAACATCGCCGGGCCGTCGAAGTGCTTCGCCAGAAGCGTCTCGGAAATCTCCGGGCCGAAGTTGCCGAGGTAAACGACCAGCGCCTCGCAGCCTGCAGCCTTAACGTCCTCTAAAGCCTGCACCATGTGAATCTCGCTCTCCACGATACAGATCGGGCACTCGTAAATGTCGGCCTCGTCATATTTTGCCTTGTAAGCCTCGATGAGGGCTTTTCTTCTGTTCACGGAAAGGGATTCCGGGAAACAGTCGCGGCTCACTGCCACGATGCCGATTTTTACTTTGGGAATGTTGTTCATTGTTTTATCCTCCTTCTGTTTTCTTTCTATTTAATGCAGATATTCTCTCCCACGAGTCCCATCGGGGAACCCTCGGGAAGTCCTCCCTGCGGATGACCGATCAGCCATTTGTTTTTCGCCGTAAGCCTTGCGTCCTCGCCGCCCGCGTGCTCCTTCTCCAGCGGCAGGTTGGTGTCGCGCGGAAGCACGATCGCCACGCGGAAGCCGTCCGCGTCCGCGTTGCACGGCGCATAGTGAAGCGTGGTCGCATACAGCTCGACCGCCATGCCCTTCGGCAGCAGGAAGCCCTCGATCAGGGAAGTGTCATAGGTGCCGTCCGCCGCGACGTCCGGCAGCCAGCCCACCAGCAGCACCGCCGCCGTGCCGGCCACGTTGATCTCCGAGGAGCGGTGGTACTCGACCGCGTTGAGCTTGTAGTTGTTGCCGTTGCAGTAGCCGATCTGGATCGGCAGCTCGCCGTAAGCCTTGCTCTGCAGCTCGGCGAACACCGGGAGCTGCTCCAGCTCCGGAATCGACGGCTCATACACCACGTCCTGCGGGCAGGGCGTCTCAGCCAGCTTTTCCACCAGGCCGGAAAAATCAATCTGTTCCACGATGCGTCCGTATTTTTTAAAGGATGCATCCGTCACGCTCTTAATCTGCATAGGTTTTCCTCCTCAAAAATGAATAAACGAAAGATTATTTGCCGTTTGCCGTGATCACGTCGAAGACCGGTTTGCACGCCGGATAAATCTCCTTAAACTGCGCGTATCTGGCCTCGTACTTCTCCACCAGCGCCGGATCCGGCTCCACGGTGTCGATGATGTGCACCAGCTTCGCCGCCGCGTCCTCCACGGAAGCGTACTCGCCGCAGGCCACCGCCGCCAGCATCGCGCCGCCGAGCGCCGGGCCCTCCTCGCTCTCGATCACGTCCACCTTCAGATTCAGCACGTTGGCGATGATCTTTTTCCACAGCGGGCTCTTCGCGCCGCCGCCGCAGATCTTGGTGCGCTCGATGTGGATGCCGAGCGCCCTCGCCACCTCCAGGGAATCCCGGAGCGCAAAGGCCACGCCCTCCAGCACCGCCTGCGTCATGTCGGCCCGGGTGGTGTCCATCGTCATGCCGATGAAAGTCGCGCGCGCGTTGGGATTGTTGTGCGGCGAACGCTCGCCCATCAGGTAGGGCAGGAAATACACGTGGTTTTCGCCCAGCTTTTCAATCGCCGCCTGCTGCCCCGCGTAGTCGTCCGTGCCGATGATGTCGTCCATCCACCACTTGTTGCAGGAAGCCGCGCTGAGCATGCAGCCCATCAGGTGATAATGGCCGTCCGCATGCGCGAACGCGTGCAGCGCGTTGAACTTGTCCACGCCGAAATTCTTTGAGGAAATGAAGATCGTGCCGCTCGTGCCGAGCGAGATATTGCACATGCCGTCGCCGACCGTGCCCGTGCCGACCGCAGCCGCCGCGTTGTCCCCGGCGCCCGCCACGATCTTGACCGTCTTCGGAATGCCGAGCTGCTCCGCGATCTCCGGCAGGATGTCGCCCACCGCTTCATAGCTCTCGAAAATCTTCGCCATCTGCTCCTCGCGGACGCCGCAGATCTCCAGCATCTCCTTCGACCAGCAGCGGTTCTTCACGTCGAACACCAGCATGCCGGAAGCGTCGGAAACGTCCGTGCAGTGCACGCCGCTGAGACGGTACGCGATGTAGTCCTTGGGCAGCATGATCTTGGCGATGCGCGCAAAATTCTCCGGCTCCTTGTTTTTCACCCACAGAATCTTGGGCGCGGTGAAACCGGTAAAGGAAATGTTCGCCGTGTACTCGGACAGCTTTTCCCGGCCGATGACGTTGTTGAGGTAGTCGCACTCCTCGTAGGTGCGGCCGTCGTTCCACAGAAGCGCCGGGCGGATCACCTGATCCTGGTCGTCGAGGATGACGAGCCCGTGCATCTGGCCGCCGAAGCTGATGCCGGCCACCTGGCTTTTGTCGCAGCCCTCAAAGAGCTCCGCCAGTCCCGCCATCGTCTGCTCGTACCAGTCCTCCGGGCGCTGTTCCGACCAGCCCGGATGCGGAAAATAGATCGGATACTCCTTTGACACGATTTTCTGAATCTTTCCGGCCCCGTCCATCAGCAGCAGCTTTACCGCCGACGTGCCGAGGTCAATTCCCACATACAGCATATAAAATCCCTCCATACATTTTTATTGCTCCGTGTCCCTGACCGCCGGGTCAGCCACGGTATCTTTTCCATCTGTCATGCCGTTCGTTTCCAGCCGCGCGGGCGGAAAATCCCGGCGTCTCCGGTACGGCGTCACGGAGCCACCGGCACCGGCTCCGCAGCCGGCACCGCGATGATGTCCAGCGCCTGCTGCATGTTTTTCAGCTCCACGCGCGTGTGCTCGCCGCCGTTCTCGCCGTCGCGGGTCCAGGCCACGGGCTCCTGCGAGAGGATACGCAGGCTGTGTGTCTTGAAGCGCACCACATGGCCGCTCGACTCATCGCCCAGCAGCACCGCCTGCAGCACCGCCTGCCAGTCGGTCAGCGTCCGCGGCGTGCGCACCAGCATCACCTCAAAGAGGCCGTCGTTCAGCTCCACATGCTTCCCCGGCAGGCCCTTGATGCCGCCGACGGAATTGGAATTGGTGACCATCCCGTACAAAAACTCGCCCTCGTCGGTGAACTCTTCGCTCTCAATCCGCAGCGGGTAGCTCTTCCAGGTGCCGAAGCGCTTCATCCCCTCGAGAATGTAGGCCGCGTGCCCGAGCAGGTTTTTCAGGTCCTGGTTCGTCTGATAGGAAATGTCCGTAAACGCGCCGAACGCCGCCACGTACACAAAATAGTCGTCATTGAATCTGCCGATGTCGCAGGCAAACGGCTCTCCCTCCAGAACCAGCTGCGCCGCCTGCTCCATCTGCCGCGGAATACCGAGGCTGCTGCCGAAATCGTTGGTGCTGCCCGCCGGAATATAGCCGACCGGCCGCCGCACGCCGCTGCACGCAAGCCCGGCCACCGCCTCGTCGAGCGTGCCGTCGCCGCCGCAGCAGACGATCACGTCAAACTCCCGCGCCCGCCGGCACACCGTGTCCCTGGCGTCATAACCGCCGGTGGTCGGATGCACGGTGACGTCGTAGCCGCCCCCGCAGAGCGTCTCCAGCACCGCCGACAGGCTGTTTTTAATCAGTCCTTTTCCGGCCCT
>CANRIG010000076.1 GCA_947630595.1 uncultured Lachnospiraceae bacterium
TGGATTTCCTGTTCCGTTTTTATGGTTCTTTCCTTCATGAGGTAGGTCTCCGGAGACCATTTTTGCAGGACCGCAAGAAGTACATCTTCCCAGTCGTCTCCCAGGGGTTTCTTCCACCCTTCGGGGCATAGCTGCCATACGGCCCGGGAAAAGCCATACTCCTTCACTTCGATCTCCCCGATGGATACCTTTTTCTTCCCACTTTTTATGATGCCTTCCGGGGTGACGATGCCGATATAGGTGTCTACCGGCTGCGGGTATTTTTTCCCCGGCACCCGTCTGGAAGTACGTTTGTAGAGATAATACGTATCGCCTTTCTTTTTAATCGTAGTCCCTCTTGTCCGTTGTTCCTGTACCCAGTCCGGATACTTTTTTTCTGTTTTAGGCATAATGTCCTCCTTTCCGTATAGGTAGCGCATACCTATATCATATAGACATTATACCACTACAAAGAGAAAAAGTCGAGGGTTATCGGAAAAATGTATAATTCCCATAACCCTCGTAAAATCAGCCGATTTATTTATTTTAATTATTCTTCATGAAACAACCCTGGACAGCCGTTTCCACTTGGATAATAAAACCGTTGTTTGCCTGAACCGAAACCAGCGCTTTGCCTGAACCGAAACCAGCGCTTTGCCAGAACCGGAATTGCGCTTGCCCTGCCGCAAGATTTCCGCTATAATAGCAAAAGCGAATTGATTCAGAAAGAGACAGGAGAAAAGTATGGATATCATCAAAACACTCGCACAGGAACTGGAGATTAAGCCGTGGCAGGCGGAAGCGGCGGTTGCCCTGATCGATGACGGCAACACGATCCCCTTCATCGCGCGCTACCGCAAGGAGGCGACGGGCACGCTGAATGACGAGGTGCTGCGCAAACTGTCGGAACGGCTCGGTTACCTGCGCAGTCTGGAAGAGAAAAAACAGCAGGTGCTTTCGACGATCGAGGAGCAGGGCAAGCTGACGGAAGAATTGCGGGCGCAGATCGAGGCGGCGCAGACGCTGGTGGTGGTCGAAGACCTGTACCGCCCCTACCGGCCCAAACGGCGGACGCGGGCGACGGTGGCAAAGGAGAAAGGGCTTGAGCCGCTGGCGGCGCTGATTCTGCTGCAGATGACGCAGAAGCCGCTGGAACAGGAGGCGGAGGCGTTTCTTTCCGAAGAGAAAGGGGTGGCCACCGTGGAGGAAGCGCTCGGCGGGGCGAAGGATATTCTGGCGGAGCAGATTTCGGACGAGGCGGACTACCGTATCCGCATCCGCGACATGACGGTCAAGAGCGGGCTGCTGGTGTCCTCGGCGCGCGAGGAAGGCGTGCAGTCGGTTTATGAGACATATTATAATTATACGGAGCCGGTCGCGAAAGCGGCGGGCCACCGGATTCTGGCGCTGAACCGCGGGGAAAAGGAAAAAATACTCAGCGTGAAAATCGAGGCGCCGGAGGAGCAGATTCTTTCATATCTGCGGCGGCAGGTGATCGTGCGGGAAAACCGCTTTACGACGCCGGTGCTGAACGAGGTGGTTGAGGACAGTTACCGGCGGCTGATCGCTCCGGCGATCGAGCGCGAAATCCGCAGCTCCCTGACGGAAAAAGCGGAGGACGGCGCGATTCAGGTGTTCGGGAAAAATCTGGAGCAGCTTCTGATGCAGCCGCCGATTGCCGGCCAGGTGGTGCTGGGCTGGGACCCGGCGTTCCGCACCGGCTGCAAGCTGGCCGTGGTCGACGCCACCGGAAAAGTGCTGGACACCGCGGTGGTGTATCCGACCGCGCCCACCAACGAGGCCAAAATCCGCGCGGCCAAGGATACGGTCAAGCGGCTGATCAGGAAATACGGCGTGACGCTGATCTCCCTGGGAAACGGCACGGCCTCCCGGGAATCGGAGCAGGTGATTGTGGAGATTTTAAAAGAACTGCCGCAGAAAGTGGCGTATATGATCACAAATGAAGCCGGAGCCTCCGTTTATTCGGCAAGCGAACTGGCGACCGAGGAATTTCCGAATTTTGACGTGGGACAGCGCAGCGCGGCTTCTATCGCCCGCCGCGTGCAGGACCCGCTGGCGGAACTGGTGAAGATCGATCCCCGTTCGATCGGCGTCGGCCAGTACCAGCATGACATGAACCAGAAAAAGCTGGGCGAAGCGCTGGACGGCGTCGTCGAGGACAGCGTGAACCGCGTCGGCGTCGATCTCAACACCGCTTCCGCGCCTCTGATGGAGCATATTTCCGGCGTTTCCAAGGCGGTTGCGAAGAACATTGTGGCTTACCGCGAGGCGAACGGGCGCTTCCGCAGCCGCAGGGAGCTTTTGAAGGTGCCGAAGCTGGGCCCGAAGGCCTATGAGCAGTGCGCGGGCTTCATGCGCATTACGGGAGGCGACAACCCGCTCGACGCCACCAGCATCCATCCGGAGAGCTACGAGGCGGCAGGCCGTCTGCTGGACGAGCTCGGCTATGCCCAGGACTGGATCGCCGGGAAGGGCGTAAAGGCCTTTTTCATTAAGGATTACCGGAAAATGGCGGAAAAAATCGGCGTCGGCGAGCCGACGCTGCGCGACATCGTGCAGGAGCTGTCCAAGCCGGGCCGCGACCCGCGCGATGAGATGCCGCAGCCAATTCTGCGGACGGATGTGCTGGAGATGAAAGACTTAAAGGAAGGCATGATTCTTAAGGGCACTGTGCGCAACGTCATCGACTTCGGCGCATTTGTGGATATCGGCGTCCATCAGGACGGGCTGGTACATATCTCGCAGCTTTCTAATAAGAAGTTTGTCAAACATCCGCTCGAAGTCGTGAGCGTCGGGGACATCGTCGAGGTAAAAGTATTGTCGGTCGATCTGCAAAAAAAGCGGATTTCCCTGACCATGAAGCTGTGAGGCTTTGGTGCGGCTCATGCCTTGCGGAACCTCTGCATAAAGTGCAGGTACGCGGCCACGAGCGCGGCTGCGGTCACCACCCAGCTGACCGGATATACCATCATCAGCGTGAAGAATGTGGACGAAGCCCGGAAAACTGTATAAACCCATACGATACGGATGCCGCAGACGCCGATGAAGGTAAGCACCGCCGGCATCAGGGAATAGCCGTAGCCGCGCATGGCTCCGGACATGATTTCCATGACGGCGTTGACCGCTTCGCCGGCCAGGATAAAGCGCAGGCGGATGATGCCGATGGAGGCGATTTCCGGGTCGCCGTTGAAAATGCCGATCAGCGGTTTTCCGAATATAAGGATGAGGAAGGACACGGCGGCGGTGATGCACACGTCCATGATCAGGCTGATGGTGGTGATCCTCCGGCAGCGCGGTACGTTTTCGGCTCCGTAGTTCTGGCCGACGAAGGTGGTGCAGGCCTGACCGAAAGAGTTGATCAGGTAATACGCCAGAATTTCAATATTAAACGCAGCCGAGGAGGCCGCCATCACGTCGGCGCCGAGACTGTTGACCGCCGACTGGATGCAGATGTTGGACAGGGAAAAGACCATGCTCTGCAGTCCGGCGGGCAGGCCGATGCGCACCATCGCTTTCAGCGAGTCGCCATGAATCCGGATTTTGGAGACTTCCAGCCGGATCGCGTCGTTTCTCCGGCACAGCAGCGCGAACAGCAGCACCGAGCTGATGAGGTTGGACAGCACGGTCGCCAGCGCCACGCCGTCGGCATCCATGCCGACCACGCAGACGAAAAACAGGTTGAGAAATACATTGAGGACGCCGGAAATGACGAGGCAGATCAGCGGCGTCCGCGTATCGCCCTGGCTCCGGAAAATGGCGGATTCAAAATTGTAGAGAAAAATCACGGGCATTCCCAGAAGATAAATCCTCAGGTAGGCCAGCGCCATCGGAAACACTTCACCCGGCACCGACATCGCGCTCAGGATGAGCGGCGCGACTCCCTCGCCGATCAGCGTAATTGCGATGCCGCCGAGCAGGGAGAAAAGCACGGAGGTATGCACGCTTCTGGCGATGCCCTCTTTGTTTTTCTGACCGGTGAATTTGGAAATCACGACGTTGGCGCCAAGCGCGATTCCGACAAAGCCGTTGACCAGCAGGCCGATGACGGCGCTGTTGCTGCCGACGGCCGCCATTGCGTTTTTGCCGACGAAACGGCCGACCACGGCCACGTCCGCCGCGTTGAACAGCTGCTGCAGCATGCCGGTAGCCGCCAGGGGCAGCGCGAACAGCAGAAGCTTGTCGCCGATGCTTCCATTCAGCATGTCAATGTTGGTTCGTTGCATTTTATACATCTCCATTCATATTCAAAGGATGAAACCGGGCAGTTGGGTCTGTGCGGTTTCGACTATACAGTCTACGCCTTTTTTGCGGAAATGTAAAATAAAACCTGCGGCGTTTTCCAAAGTTTTTTTGCGTTTTTTGGGTGGCCGCCTGCTGACTTGTCTGGCCTGCAGCCGGAGCGGTTTAACCATCGCCAGATTGGATAACGCAGAGATTCATTGTGATGGAGTTAAGCGGCTGCTCAAATAATTATCTCCTTTAAAAGGCGATTCTATTTGGATGATCAATAGGAATAATCATCAGGTGTCATTTACAAACATTAGTACTTGATTGTTTATGATGTGATTGGCAAACTTAGAGATGTTTCTTTGGAAGTATTTAAAACGAGGGTATTTTAAACGGGGACTCTTTTTTTGAAGGATTGTATTTCGCCGGGAAACGGGATATAATGGGCGCAGACAGGCCGGTACGGCCGGTCGATGCAAACAGAATGTTCGATGCAAACGGAATGCTCCATGCATAGGATGACCGGAGCGGCTTGAAGTGTCAGGAGGCGGCTGCAGCCGGAAACAGAACGTAGAATGTATAAAGAAATGTATAAAAAATGAATAAATGTATAAAGAAATGCATAAAAAATGAATATAAATTTGCAAGATAAATTTACAAGATAAATTTACAAGATAAATTTACAAGATAAATTTACAAGATAAACTTATAAGAGAAAGGAAGAATACAGAATGCGCCGTTCGGACAGAGAAGTAAAGGATTTTGAAGAAATTGTGGCGATCATGGAAAAATGCGACGTCTGCCGGATTGCCCTGAATGATGACGGCTATCCCTATATCCTGCCGCTTAATTTCGGCATGGAGGTAAAGGACGGAAAGATTGCCCTGTATTTTCACGGAGCGCAAAAAGGCACAAAGTATGAGCTGATGCAGAGGGACAGCCGCGCGAGCTTTGAGATGGACTGCGGATGCCGTCTGGCGCTGGAGGAGAAAGAGGGCAACTGCACGATGGAGTACGAGAGCGTGATCGGGCGGGGACGCATGGAGATTCTGCCTGACGAGGAAAAGGAGAACGCCCTCGGCATTCTGATGAAGCACTATCGCCAGGAAGGCTTCCCCTTCAACCGGGCGATCATGCCGCAGACGCAGGTTTTCCGGCTGACGGTGGAGTCGGTGACCGGAAAACGCAGAAGAAAGAGCAAGTGAAATCAGACCGTCCGCGACCGTCCGCCTGTGCGGCGGCCGGTCATTCGGAATCTTTTGTCCCGCAGAGACGCTGCGAGACGTGACGGTCGAAAAAGGAAATAAAGGGCCCCAGCCCGAGCGAGCAGACCAGCGTGCCGACGCCGATGATGCCGCCCAGCAGGAGCGCGCCGATGGTGCAGGCGGAATCGGTGAGGATGCGGCACCAGAAGTAAGGCAGGGGCAGCCGTCTGGAAAGCATGAGCGACAGCGAGTCGTAGGGACTGATGCCAAGGTCTGCGGTCTGGTAGAGGGAAGCGGCGAGGCTCAGCGCCAGAACGCCTGCGGCCATGAGCAGCAGACGCCCGCCGAGCGCCTGCGGAATTTCCCAGTGCGCCGTGATCAGATCGGTGTACATCGAAGTGAGATATCCGAGCCCGATCCAGATGGCGAAGGTGCCGGGGCCGATAAAGTGCCGCCCGAACAGCAGCTCCGCGGCGAACCAGAGTCCGTTGGTCAGGAGCATGGCGTGGGCAAAGGAGAGGCCGATGCGGCCGCTGACGGCGATCGGCAGGGCGGTGGCAGGGTCGTTTCCCATCAGGGACAGCTTAAACAGCGCCACACCCAGTCCCATCATCAGAATTCCGCCGCACATAACGAGAAAACGGCGGAGCATTTGTCTTTCTATCATAGATATCCTTTCTGTTCTGCTTTTGGAAGCTACCGGCCTATTATACACTGGGATGAATGCAGAAGCAAGGAAAACCGTGGATACAAAAATGCGGATGCAAAGAAATTGAGAATACAAAATGAGAATACAAAAACGATATAAAAAGAGACATAAATAAAGAAACATAAATAAAGAAACAGGCACAAAAAAAGATATCCTAAAAGCGAGATACCGGGAAAACGAAATACCAAAAAAGTGAAATACCAAGGAAGCGAAATACTGAAGAAGTGAAATACTGGAGAAGCGGAGGACAAGCCATGCCCAACATTATCGAGATCAGCGACCTTTCCATGCCGGGGCTGGAGCCCTACGCCTGCAGGTCGGAAGTGCACCTGCTGCGCTGGTATGAGCCGCAGCCCGGCATTTTTGTCGCGGAGAGCCCCAAGGTCATCTGCCGGGCGCTGGACGCCGGCTATCAGCCGCTTTCGCTTCTGGTCGACCGGAAGCAGGTCACGCATCCGGCCGACGACATTCTGGAGCGATGCGGCGACATTCCGGTTTACATGGCTGACTCCGACATCATCACGGAGATTACAGGCTTCCGGCTGATTCTGGGCGTGCTCTGCGCCATGCGCCGCCGCACCCCGCCGGACGCGGAGACAGTCTGCGCCGGGGCGAAGCGCATTGCGGTGCTGGAAGCCGTCGAAAACCAGACTAACGTCGGAGCCATTTTCCGCTCCGCGGCGGCGCTGAATTTTGACGCTGTACTGCTGACACACGGCTGCAGCGATCCGCTTTACCGCCGTTCCATCCGCGTGAGCATGGGAACGGTTTTCCAGATTCCGTGGACGTTTCTGCGGGAGCCGGCCCCGGATTACCTCGCAGGACTGAAGAAGATGGGCTTTGCCGCCGCGGCGATGGCGCTTTGCGACGATTCGGCGGACATTGCCGATCCCCGGCTGCGGGCGCAGGAGAAGCTGGCGGTGATTCTCGGAAATGAGACTGAGGGGCTGAACCCCGGGACGATCGCCGCCTGTGATTTTACCGTGAAAATTCCCATGGCGCACGGTGTGGATTCGCTGAACGTAGCGGCGGCAAGCGCGGTTGCGTTCTGGGAGCTTGGCAAATCGGGAACGGGAGGCTGATGCGATGTCTTTGCACAGGATTGCTGTAATTTCGGATACGCATAATATGCTGCGGCCGAAACTGATCGATGTGCTTCGATCTGTTGAGTGTACGCTTCATGCGGGTGATATCGCCTCGCGGGAGATGGTGGGGCGGCTGGATGAAATCGCGCCGCTGACCGTGGTCCGGGGCAACTGCGACCGGGACTGGGCGTGGACGATGCCGCTGGAAGTTTCCCTGGAGATGTACGGCAAAAAAATATACATGATCCATAACAAAGCGCAGATATCCTCAGCGGCGGAGCGGGCCGACATCATCATTTACGGACATTCGCACAAATACGAAGAAAAGGTGACCGGCGGCCGGCTGTGGCTGAATCCCGGAAGCTGCGGGCCGCGGCGCTTTGGCCGTCCGGCGACGATGGCGGTGCTGAAAATCGATGAGGAAACGGGCGACGTCCGCGTGAACAGGATAGAACTGTCTGAGGAAGCAGCAGGCCATCAGCGAGATGCAGAAACAACAGACCGTCAGCGGTCAGAGGCAGAAACAGCAGGCCGTCAGCGGCCAGACGCAGGAAAAGCAGGCCGTCCGGCGGATTTTGAGAGCACAGACCTGCGGAGAATCGTGACGGCGGTGGTGCGCGAGCTGGAAAAGGGCAGGACGGTAGAGCGCATTATGAAGACGCAGAAAATCAGCCGCGCGCTGACAGAACAGATCTGCCAGATTTATTTCACACACCCCGGCATCGACGTGCAGGGCGTGCTTGACCGGATGGAGATTGCGGGGCTGTGATAAATTTTGGTGATAAATTTTTATATGAAACCGCTTGAATAACGGCGGACAACGAGTTATAATAGCCATAATTTAAGAATAGTTCTTCGGGGCGGGGTGCAAGTCCCCACCGGCGGTACAGTCCGCGAGCCGCGCAGGCGGTTGACCCGGTGACATCGGCAGATGAATTCCGGGACCGACAGTATAGTCTGGATGAGAGAAGAAGGCGTAGTATTTGCGATGGTACAAGGCGGCCGCGAAGTTTTTCGGATGAAAGCTTGCGCGCCGTTTTTTGTTGGGAAATTTTGCGTATTCTTTTTGCGAATGCAGAGGCAAGAGCTTTTCTTAAATACGGGATAACCCGAATATTTCAGGAAAAGGAGAAAGGAAACATGGGAACAGGAATTTTACAGACAATCGGAGACAACCTGCAGTTTGTGCTGGTGTGCGCGGTGGTGATTCTGGCCATCGTCGCGGTGGCGGAGGTCGTAGAGACCAGGCTGCTGCGCAGTCAAATCACACAGGTTGGAAAGACGCGTTACATTACGATCTGCGCGATGCTGGGCGCGCTGGCGATGCTGCTGCATCTGCTTGACTTTCCGGTGCCGTTTCTGGCGCCCGGCTTTTACAAGCTGGACTTCAGCGAGATTCCGGTCATGATTGGCGCGTTCTGCCTTGGGCCGGTGGGCGGCGTGATCATCGAGCTGGTCAAAATTCTGCTGAAACTGGTGGTAAAGGGGACGACGACGGCGTTTGTCGGCGATCTGGCGAATTTTGTGGTCGGCTGTTCGTTTGTCGTGCCGGCGGCGATTCTGTATCACGTAAAGAAGACGAAAAAGATGGCGCTGGCTTCGCTGGCGCTCGGCACGGCCGTGATGGCTGTGTTCGGCAGCGCGTTCAACGCGATTTACCTGATTCCGGCGTTTGCGCAGCTCTACGGAATGCCGCTGGATGCGATCGTGGGCATGGGAAATGCGATCAACGGCCGGATTACGAGCGTGACCACGCTGGCGCTGTTTGCGGTTGCGCCGCTGAATCTGTTAAAAGGCGTATTGATTTCTGTGCCGACTATGTTATTATATAAGCGTATCAGCAGAGTTTTGCATAATGTCGCACAGGGGCAGCAGGTAACGGAGCGGAAAGGACAGACGCAGAGCTGACCGGTGTGTGCTCCTTTGGGCATGTGAATCAGAATTGTGCAGAGGAACCGTTGCAAAATTGGTTGCAAGGTTCCTCCTTTTTATGTTATGATCGGGACAATTACGCCGCGCGGCGGCACGGACAGCGGGTGATATTTATGGGAAAAATCAAGAAAATTACACAGGCGACAGAGAATCCGTTTGTCAATCTGTTCAACCTGGAAGTAGAGAACAAGCTGGGGAAGCCCGGACGTTATTATGTGGCGTCCCGTTCCAAAACAGAGGACGGCCTGGAGCTGAAGACGAAGCGTCAGGAGCCGGACGGGGTGATCATTTTCAGCCTTTACGGCGAGCAGCACGACCGGGTGGTTCTGATCCGCCAGTACCGGTATGCGATTGACAATTATATTTATGAATTTCCGGCTGGGCTTCTGGAGCCGGGCGAGAGCTACCACGATGCGGCGGTGCGCGAGATGCGCGAGGAGACGGGGCTGGAGCTGCGGCCGGTGAAGGCGGACGCCATGTATGAGCGGCCGTATTATACGACCATCGGCATGACGGACGAGTGCTGCGGCACGGTTTACGGCTATGCAAAGGGGCAGATCAGCGCCGAGCTGCTGGAGGATTCCGAGGAGATCGAAGTGGTGCTGGCCGATCGCGCGGAGGTGCGGCGGATTCTGCGCGAGGAGCGCGTCGCCGTCGTGTGCGCCTATATGCTGCTTCATTTTCTGCATGACGAGAAGCCGTTTGCGTTTCTGCATGCGCAGGAGGTAGAGGATGAAAACGGAGTTTCAGATTAAATTGAAAACCGGCGATATGTACCGTTTTCTGATGTACCACGCGTACCACGGCGCCAGCGGCATTTTCAGCGTGGTCGCAGGCCTGGCGCTGGTGTTGTATTATGTGCTGCCGGTGAGCGGCGGGACGCCGAACTCCTGGATTTATCTGCTGTTCGGGGTTTTGTTTCTGGTGTATCAGCCCTGGACGCTGTACACGAATGCGGTGCGGCAGGTCAAGCTGAACCCGGTGTTCCAGAAACCGCTGCATTACGCCGTGTCGGACGAGGGCATCGCGGTGCAGCAGGGCGAGTCGTCGGCGCAGGCCGGCTGGGAGCAGGTGACAAAGGTGCGCGAGACGGGGCGCAGCATCTTTGTGTACACCGGGAAAAAGAATGCTTACATCTGGGTGAAAAAGCAGCTCGGAAAGCAGGAGGCGCAGGTCAGGGCGCTGTTGGAGAAGCATGTGCCTGCTCAGAAGCGGAAAATGAAATAAAGATCGGAAGATAGAGGCTGGCAGGAAACCGGAAGACAGAAGCCGGCGGAAAGCCGGAAAACAGAAGCCGGCGGAAAGCTGGAAAACGGAAGTCGGCGGAATGTTGGAAAACGAAACCGGTGGAATGTCGGAAGACAGAAGCCAGTGGAAAGCTGGAAAACAAAAGTGGAGGCGTACACGGCTGCATGGTAAGAGAGACAAATTCGGAAAAAGAGACGCTGGCGCTGGGGCGCGAGCTCGCGCAGCAGGCCCGGGCCGGGCAGGTGTTTGCGCTGGTCGGCGACCTGGGTGTGGGCAAGACGGTACTGACCAAAGGCATGGCGGAGGGGCTGGGCATCACGGAGCCGGTCAATAGTCCCACGTTTACGATCATGCAGATTTATGAGGAGGGGCGTTTGCCGTTCTATCATTTCGATGTCTATCGAATCGGTGACCCGGAGGAGATGGAGGAGATCGGATACGAGGACTATTTTTACGGCGAGGGAATCTGTCTGGTGGAATGGGCGAACCTGATCCGTGAGCTGATGCCGGAGGACACCGTTTGGATTACGATGGAAAAGAAGCCGGAACGCGGGTTTGATTATCGGAGGGTCACGATACATGAATGAAAGTTCGCGGGCTTTCGTAATAATGACGATGGAAGGAAGAGGTATTGACGGATGAAAATATTGGCGCTGGACAGTTCCGGGCTGGTGGCTTCCGTGGCGGTGGTTGAGGACGACACCCTGCTGGTGGAGTACACCGTAAATCATAAAAAGACGCATTCGCAGACGCTGCTTCCGATGCTGGACGAAGCGGTGCGGATGATTGAACTGGATTTGCAGTCGGTGGATGCGATCGCGGTGGCGGGAGGCCCCGGCTCGTTTACGGGGCTGCGCATCGGGTCGGCGACGGCGAAAGGACTGGGCTTGGCGCTGGACAAGCCGCTGGTGCATATCCCGACGGTGGATGCGCTGGCTTACAACTTATGCGGCTGCGGCCGTCTGGTGTGCCCGATCATGGACGCCAGGCGAAGCCAGGTTTACACCGGAATTTACCGGTTTGAGGAGGGGCGGCTCTGTGTGGTTGCGCAGCAGGCCCCGCTGGCGGTGGAAGAACTGGCCGCAAAGTTGAACGCGCTGGGAGAAGCGGTGACCTTTCTTGGAGACGGGGTTCCGGTATACCGGGAAATGCTGAAAACGCTGCTGCAGGTGCCGTATGATTTTGCGCCGGCTCACCTGAACCGGCAGCGGGCGTCCGCGGTGGCGGCGCTGGCGCTGCAGTATGTGCGCGAAGGGAAAACGGAGACGGCCGCGGAACACGCGCCGGATTATCTGCGGCTGTCGCAGGCGGAGCGCGAACGCGCGGAGGCGGAGAAACGGCAGGCGCCGGGCGAACGTGCAAAGACAGAGCAGCCGAAGTTGGACGAGCGCACAGAGGCGGAGCAATGCCGGACGGTGGAGGTATGAAGATGGACGCGGCACAGCTGGAAATTTCCGGAATGCAGCCGCAGGATATTGAACAGGTGGCGGCGCTGGAACGGCGGATCTTTTCGATGCCGTGGAGCGTGGACGGGTTTCTGGCCTCTCTGCAGTCGCCGGATACGCTGTATCTGGCGGTGCGTGACTGCGGGCGGGTGGCCGCCTACTGCGGGATGCTGCAGTCGTTTGACGAGGCGGATATCACGAATGTAGCGGTGGCCCCGGAATACCGTGGCCGCGGCGTGGGTCTGCGGATGCTGCGGGAGCTGATGACGCGCGGGGCCGGACGCGGGGTGCGGCGGTACACGCTGGAGGTGCGCCGGAGCAATGCGGCGGCCATCCGGCTTTACGAAAAGCTGGGCTTTGTATCGGTCGGCATCCGCAGAAATTTTTATGCAAAACCACAGGAAGACGCTTTGATTATGTGGACGGCGGAGGATTCTTATGCTTGATGTTTGTTTACTGGGCAGCGGCGGTATGATGCCGCTGCCGCATCGTCATCTGACGGCGCTGATGACAAGGTTTAACGGCAGCAATTTGCTGATTGACTGCGGCGAGGGAACGCAGGTGGCGATCAAGGAAAAGGGCTGGAGCTTCAAACCGATTGACACAATTTGTTTCACCCATTACCACGGCGACCACATCAGCGGGCTTCCGGGGCTGCTGCTGACCATGGGCAACGCGGAGCGGACGGAGCCGCTGACGCTGATCGGCCCGCGGGGGTTGGAGCGTGTAGTCAATGCCCTGCGCGTGATTGCGCCGGAGCTTCCGTTTCCTATTATATTTAAGGAAATCCAGGGAGCCGTGCAGTCGTTTAAACAGCGCGGCTATCGGATTACGGGATTCAAGGTGAATCACAACGTGCTCTGCTACGGATACACCATCGAGATCTGTCGCGCCGGACGCTTTGACGTGGAGCGCGCAAAAGCGGCGCAGATTCCAATGAAGCTCTGGAGCAGGCTGCAGAAGGGTGAAATCATAGAGGAAGACGGGCGCGTTTACCGGCCGGAGGACGTGCTGGGGCCGGCGCGCAGGGGCATAAAAGTCACATATTGTACAGACTCCCGCCCGACCGAGACGATTGCCGCGCAGGCGGCCGGGGCCGACCTGTTTATCTGCGAGGGCATGTACGGGGAAGCGGAAAAGGCGCAGAAGGCGGTGGAATACAAGCACATGACCATGGCGGAGGCGGCGAAGCTGGCCCGGCGCGCGCAGCCGCAGGAACTGTGGCTGACGCATTACAGCCCGTCGCTGGTGCGCCCGGAGGAATACATGGACGCGATGTGCAAAATTTTCCCGCGCACCGTTCCGGGCAGGGACGGTAGGACAGCGGAACTTGATTTTACGGAATGACGGAGGCATCTGCAAATGGAAAAAGACATCCGAATACTGGCAATCGAGAGCTCCTGCGACGAGACGGCGGCGGCCGTGGTGCGAAACGGACGGGACGTGCTTTCCAACGTCATTTCCTCCCAGATTGAGCTGCACAAGCTCTACGGGGGCGTGGTTCCGGAAATTGCGTCGCGGAAGCACATTGAAAAAATCAATCAGGTGATCGAAGAAGCTCTGACCACGGCCGGAGTCGGACTGGACGATCTGGACGCGGTGGCCGTCACCTACGGGCCGGGACTCGTGGGGGCGCTGCTGGTGGGCGTGGCCGAGGCCAAAGCCATCAGCTATGCGAAAAGGCTTCCGCTGGTCGGCGTGCATCATATTGAAGGACACATCTCGGCAAATTATATTGAGAATCGCGACCTGGAACCGCCGTTTATCTGCCTGGTAGTCTCCGGCGGGCACACGCATCTCGTAAAGGTGCAGGATTACGGAGTTTATGAAATTCTGGGGCGCACGCGCGACGACGCCGCCGGGGAAGCCTTTGACAAGGTGGCGCGGGCGATCGGCCTGGGCTATCCCGGCGGCCCGAAAATCGACCGCCTTTCGCGGGAGGGCAATCCGCAGGCGATCCCATTTCCACGGGCCAAAGTGGAGGGCGCTCCGTATGATTTCAGCTTCAGCGGCCTGAAATCGGCGGTGCTCAATTATCTGAACGGCTGCCGGATGAAAGGCGAGCCGGTCGTCGAGGCCGATGTGGCCGCGTCTTTTCAGCAGGCGGTGGTCTCGGTGCTGGTGGAGCACGCAATGCTGGCGGTGGAGGAGTCCGGTATCGGCAAGTTGGCGATCGCAGGCGGCGTCGCTTCCAACCAGACGCTGCGCAGCGCCATGGAGGAGGCATGCCGGAGCCGGGGCGTGCGGTTTTACCGGCCGTCGCCGCTTCTGTGCACCGACAACGCGGCGATGATCGGAGCGGCGGGCTATTATGAGTTCTGCAAGGGCGTCCGCCATGGGCTCGACCTGAACGCGGTGCCAAACCTGAAGCTGGGAGAACGCTGACATCACATTTACGGAGGTGGAGGCAATGAAAAATACGGCAGTTGTGCTGGCGGGCGGCCGCGGCAGCCGGATGAAAAGCGAGACCAGAAAGCAGTATCTGCAGATTGCTGGGAAACCGGTGCTCTGCTATTCGCTGGACGTGTTTCAGGCGTGCGGGGAAATCCAGGAGATCGTGCTGGTGTGCGGCGCCGGGGAGGAAGCGTGGTGCCGCGAGCATATCGTGGAGGCCTTTGGCTACACCAAGGTCACCGCAGTCGTGCCCGGGGGCCGCGAGCGCTACCATTCCGTGTACGAGGGACTGAAGGCGGCCGACCCCTGCGATTACGTGCTGATTCATGACGGGGCGCGCCCATTTATCGACGCAGGGATACTGGAGCGCGTTTTGCGGGAGCTTCCGCGGTGCCGCGCGTGCGTCGTGGGAATGCCGGTGAAGGACACGATCAAGCTGGCGGACGCCGGCGGTTTCGTGGAGCAGACGCTGCCGCGCGACCGGCTTTGGATGATCCAGACGCCGCAGTCGTTTGCGTTTCCGCTGATCTACCATGCCTATCGGGAACTGCTCAGCGGGGAACTGCCGGACGTGCCGGTCACCGACGACGCGATGGTTGCGGAATACATCAGCCGGGTGCCGGTAAAACTGATCGAAGGCTCCTATGAAAACATTAAAATTACGACGCCGGAGGATCTCTTGCTGGCGGAATCAATTATTAAAAAAAGATAAAATAAATTGAAAAATCCTGTTGACAGGGATGGTGAAAACTGCTAATATAATTATCGCGCTGATCGCAGAGAGAGCGAGGAGAGGTATCGAAGTGGTCATAACGAGGCGGTCTTGAAAACCGTTTGTCCGCAAGGGCGCGTGGGTTCGAATCCCA
>CANRIG010000077.1 GCA_947630595.1 uncultured Lachnospiraceae bacterium
CGTTCGGCTCCTCTACCAGACGGATGATCTCCTCCGCCAGCTTGATGCCGCCCTCGCCGCCTTTCGCCCATACCTCGGACAGGGCCACGTTCACGCCGAGCTCCTTGCACTTGCGCTCCACCAGTTCCAGCTCCTCCGGCGTATCGGTCGGGAATGCGTTGATTGCCACCACGCACGGGAGCTTGTAAACGTCTTTGATGTTGCTCACATGCTTCAGCAGGTTCGGAAGGCCTTTCTCCAGCGCCTCGAGGTTCTGGGTGTTCAGCTCCGCCTTCGGCACGCCGCCGTTGTATTTCAGCGCGCGCACGGTCGCCACGATCACCACTGCGTTCGGTTTCAGGCCCGCCATGCGGCACTTGATGTCAAGGAATTTCTCTGCGCCCAGGTCTGCGCCGAAGCCTGCCTCGGTAATCGCGTAGTCGCCCAGCTTCAGGGCCATCTTGGTCGCGATGACGGAGTTGCAGCCGTGCGCGATGTTTGCAAACGGGCCGCCGTGGATGATCGCCGGCGTGTGCTCCAGCGTCTGTACCAGGTTCGGCTTCAGCGCGTCCTTCAGCAGCGCGCACATTGCGCCCTGTGCGTGGAGGTCGCCCGCCGTCACCGGCTTCTGCTCCGATGCCTTGCCGTAGGTATAGCCGACGATAATACGGGACAGACGGTTCTTCAGGTCCGTGATGTCGCTGGACAGGCACAGCACTGCCATGATCTCGGACGCAACCGTGATATCATAGCCGTCCTCTCTCGGCATGCCGTTGGTCTTTCCGCCGAGGCCGTCCACAACGAAACGCAGCTGGCGGTCGTTCATGTCCACGCATCTTCTCCAGGTGATTTTGCGCGGGTCGATGTTCAGCGCGTTGCCCTGGTAGATGTGGTTGTCCACCATCGCTGCCAGCAGGTTGTTCGCCGCGCCGATCGCGTGGAAGTCGCCGGTGAAGTGGAGGTTGATGTCCTCCATCGGGACAACCTGTGCGTATCCGCCGCCTGCAGCTCCGCCCTTCACGCCGAATACCGGGCCGAGGGACGGCTCACGCAGCGCTACGCATACCTTTTTGCCGAGCTTGGAGAGGCCGTCCGCCAGACCTACCGTGGTCGTGGTCTTGCCCTCGCCTGCCGGGGTCGGGTTGATAGCCGTCACCAGCACCAGCTTGCCGTCCGGGCGGTCGGTTTCCTTGAGCATGTTGTAGTCGATCTTTGCCTTGTAGTTGCCGTACTGCTCCAGGTACTTTGCGTCGATACCCGCCTTTGCCGCGATCTCCGTGATCGGGGACATCGTTGTCTCCTGAGCGATCTCAATGTCTGTTTTGAATCCCATTGCTTTGTTTCCCCTTTCTATTTCATTTTTTTATTGCGTACCGCGTTTATCCCGCGTACATAACTTCCTTGTACCGGACTATATGTTTTTTTCTGTCTTGCATCGCCTTGTTTCTCCTCACATCTGTTTCAGGGTTCCGAGGATCACGTCGCACGCGACCACCAGGTCCTCCGCGTGGAACACGGCCGGGAAATTGTCGCTGAATAAAATCTGGGAGGACGGAGGAAACTCCTCATCCCCGCCCCAGAGCTGGAAGCGGATGAAAAATCCGTCAAACAGCTCAAACTCATATCCCGCGTCGCCGGCTTTGATCTCCGACGCGCCCAGCTTTTCGCATACGCTGCAAAAAGCGTCGATGCGGCTGCCGTAGGAGAATGCGAGACGCATCATGCACCTGCCGTTGAACTGGCGGTAATAGACCTCGCCCCACGGCACCTCGCGGTACGTCAGGAATTTCCCGGTGCCGGGCACCCGGCAGCCCTCGATCAGGAAGCGGATCACCAGAATCTGCGCCGCCGCCATCGAGCACAGCGGACAGTAATCGCCGTCCTCCTGCGTGCGCCTCACCGTAAACTCCGGAAAACCGACCTCATAGTCCTTTCCCAGAAACCGTACCGTGAAGCAGCGCCGCTCCTCCGAATAGGGGAAGCCGGTGCGCACGCTGATCTCCTGCGGGTCTTTTTTTACGTATTCCTCTTTGTAGTGCTCGAACGGAACCCGCTCCTTGTTGTCTTTCTCATATGGAAAATCCATGCTGCACTCTCCTGTCTGCCTTTCCGGTGAACCCTACTTCATCTCCAGCGACGGAAACAGCGTCGCATCGGTGTGCGGCAGGAAGCAGCTCGCCACAAACTCGTCCATATACGAGGGCTCGTTGCTGAGCTCCAGGTAGGTCATGTTGTGGGCTACGTCGGCCACCTTGGCCTCCGCCTCGCTGGAGTACAGCATCGCGTAGGCGCCCGACAGGGAGGAATTGCCGATGTAGGTGAATTTCTCCAGCTCGATGTCCGGGAACATGCCGATGCTGACCGCGTTTTTCATGTTGATGCCGCTGCCGATGCCGCCCGCCACCAGCACCCGCTCGATCATGCTCACGTCAAAGTCCAGGGAACCCAGCATGACGCGGATGGCCGAGAAAATGGCGCCCTTGGCGCGGATGAAGTTGTCGATATCGACCTCGGTGAGCTCGATGTCCTTGACGGACGCCGCATCCTTTTTGAAGGCAATGACGTAGCTGCCCATGCCGTATTTGTCATGGCGGATGCGCTCGCCCTCGCGGATGAACTTGCCCTTGGGGCTGATGATGCCGCAGCGGAACAGCTCGCTGATGATGTCGATGATGCCGGAACCGCAGATGCCGATGGGCTTCTGCCCTTCGTCGCCGACGATCGTGAGCGTGGGCTCCATCGTCTCCTTGTCGATCGTGCAGGCCTCGATGGCGCCGTCCGTCGCGCGCATGCCGCAGCTGATGTCGCCGCCCTCAAAGGCGGGGCCCGCCGAGCAGGCGCAGCTCATCATAAACTCGGAGTTGCCGAATACGAGCTCTCCGTTGGTGCCCAGGTCGATAAAGAGCGACATTTCCTCACTGTTCCAGATCGTGCTCGCCAGCGTGCCGGCGGTGATATCGCCGCCCACGTAGCTGCCGATGTTCGGCGCCATGATGATGCGCGCGTGCGGGTAAATGTGCAGCCCCAGGTCCTGTGCATACAGGGAGTCTGTCTCAAAGAACGTGGGGATAAACGGCTCCATGCGCACCGGGTCGGCATCCACGCCGGCGAACAGATGGTTCATCGTGGTGTTGCCGGCCACGCACATCCGGTAGATGTGCTGCGGCGAGACACCGGAAGCGCCGCACATCGCGTCGATCAGCGGGTTCAGCGTCTCGCTGATGATCGCGTCCTGCAGCTTTTTCCTTCCCCCGTCCTTCTGCTGTTCGATGATACGGTTGATCACGTCGGCCCCGTAGCGGATCTGCCCGTTTCCGGCAGACGCCTTGGCCAGGATCGCGCCGTCTGTCATATCGATAATCAATGCGGATACCGTCGTCGTCCCGATGTCCACCGCAAGTCCGCACACCTGCGCTTTTTCGTCCGCCGAAAGGATATCCAGCACCTCCGCCAGGTCGTCCGCCCTGCGGATGACGAGCTGCACGCGGAATGCAGACTTCCGCAGCACCTCCGCCAGCTTCTGCAGCACGGCAAACGGCAGTTTTACGCTTGAGACGCCGCAGGCGTCCTCCACCGCCCACACCAGCCGCTCATTGTCCGGCATGGTGTTGTCCAGGGAGGGCTCCTCCATGACGACAGATACAACTTCCAGGTCATTTTTGAAGGCAATTCCGGCATCCGCAATGTCGGCCTTTGTCTTTTCAAAAATCTGCAATTCCTCCGCAGAACCAAGATCCGCAACTTTCATCCTGCTTCGATAGGCAGACGCAATATCCGGAACGAGTATTTCCACATCTGCGACTACCTTGCTGACGCAGGACAACCTCCAGCCCTGCGCATATTCTTCCTCCGTTATATGTCTCGTTTTTGCCGAGTCCAGCTCTCCGCCTGCCAGTTTTACTCTGCATTTTCCGCAAGCTGCATTTCCGCTGCACGGCGCGTCGATGGCGACGTTCGTCTTGCGCGCCACTTCGAGAAGGTTTTCACCGGGAGCGGCAAACGCGGTCACGTCGTCGCCGTTCTCGAACTGAAAAGTCACTTTGTACATAAAATTACCCCGCATTGACTGCTGTCAGCATATTTTTGCTGATACACCCGGAAAGCCGAGCTTCCGGGTGCGCAGTAGGATGAACTTGTTCGGTTTGCGGAAAACGGCGGTCAAGGGCTTTGCTGCGGCCCGCCGCCGTCTCCGTCAGGCTGCGTCAGATCTCCAGATAAGAGTCTGCGTACAGCGTATTGTTTTTGAAGATATCACAGGATTTGATCGTCTCCATCAGACGCAGGTCGTTCGGGTTGACGATCGCAGAGGTCAGGCCCTGCATCATGCACATTGCGACAAGCGCGGAGTCCATGATCGGACGGATGTGCTTCGGCATACCGTTGGAGTTGTTCGAAAGTCCGCCGGTGGAGTTGAGGCCCATGTCGGAGAACATCTTGATGCACTCGAGGATTTCCATCTGCTTGTCCTGCATGCCCTTGACCACAAGGAACAGCGGGTCGAACCAGAGGTCGGTCGGCTCCATGCCGTGCTCCAGGCCTCTCTCGAGCAGGGTCTGGCAGTACGCCATACGCTCGTCGTTGTCCTTCGCGATGCCCTCGCCGTTGCACAGCGCGATGACGATCGCGTCGTTTGCAGCCGCCAGGTCCACGTTCTCGATTCTGCCCGCCGCATCCGCGGAGTTCACGATCGGTTTGCCCTTGGAGCGGTTGTAGACGGAGATGCCCGCCTCGATCGCTTTCTTGTTGGAGGTGTCCAGCGCAAGCGGAACGTTGTCGAACTCGCTCTGCAGGAGCTGAACCGCCCACTTCATCAGATCCTCGCCGTATCCCTCGGCCGGTCCGATGTTCACATCGAGGTAGACGGCGCCTGCGTCAAGCTGCTGCTTTGCACGCTTGATGATCGGCTCCGGATCTCTCTCCATAAAAGCCTTGTTGACCGCCGGAGCCGTCGTGGAAAGCCTCTCTCCAATTGTAATGAATTTGCCCATTGTTTCTCTCCTTTCTTGTAACGTTATCGTTTTTTATACGTTCAGGTCCTTCATGAACTTCACAAGCTGCACTGCCTCGTTCGGAGCGATGATGATCTCCCAGCCCGGAAGCTTCGCCTCGAGCTCGCCCTTCAGAACGGCAACCTTGCCCGGGATGACGAGCTTTCTGGATTTGATCTTGCCCTCGATATCCTGCTCCGCGAAGAACTTCGCGATGGTGCCCGCGGAGAACTTGCCTGCAGCCCAGGAGGTCAGAACGGAAAGTCCGCCCGCGTCGTTGATGATGAGGTTCAGCGGCACGCCGCAGCGCTCCAGCTCGCCGGATACGACGAAATAGGTCAGCGCGAAGTCTACGGTGGTGACGCAGATGGAATTCTCGTCGGCGCCGTTCAGCGGATAGATGCCCGGCTCAACCTTCATCGGCTTCTGCGGGTCGGTGAATACGTTCTGTCTCAGGCCGTACAGCGGAAGCGCCTCCGCGTAGGTTATCTGCTCCAGAACGACGATGGAACCGTACTTCATGGTGAACAGGGAAGCCAGAGCCGCCTGCATGTGCGCATCGCCCTTTGCCAGGCAGCATACGCGCACGATCGACGGATAACCGCAGGTGCGGTTGTTGTCCTTGATGGCAGCCTTGCGGAACTGCACCGCGGTCGCGAACGCATCCTTGATGGAGCTTGTCCCCGCGTCGATCAGCAGGTTCTTGTTGCCGAGCTTCTCCAGTGCAGCAACGGTGTCGTAGAGCTCGTTGATGTCCGCGCCCTGCACGCCGAGCGCGATGCCCGCTTCTTTCGCGACAGCGTTCATCGCCTCGTAGTTGGAAGCGTTCGCGCCGTTGAGCACCGGCTTGGTATCCTTCACGAGAGCGACCGCCTCTTTGGCAACCTCTGCGTCGTCGCAGCCGAGGATCAGCACACGGCCGACAGCCGCTGCCTTCTTCACGAGGTCAAGGTATTTGTCCTTGCCGGAAGCAGCGTCGTAATTGACATAGATCATCTCGACGTACATTCTCTCGCCGATACGCTCGTAATCCACCTGCGGAACAGCCGCCAGCTTCGCGTCGATCTCCGCGTCGTCCATGCAGCTGCAGAGTGAAACCGCATATCTCGTCTTGCTCACGAATGTCTTCTCATGACGGAACAGGACGGTCTCGCCGCCGAGGGACATCTCGTTCTCGCCTGCGCCGACCTTGACGGTCTTCATCGGCGGAGCGGTCGCCTCGTTCAGCTGAGCCTTTGCGTCCTCGGAAAAGTACGGGCAGGCGTCGACGGATACCGCGCCCTGAGCGACCTTCATGGAAAACGCCATACAGGTCGGGCTGCCGCATTCCTTACAGTTTTTCTTCGGTGATAATTTGAAAATATCAAGACCTTTCAGTGCCATATCTTTTTTCCTCCTTATGCTTCACTTTGCTTATACTAATGCCTTAATCATGGTCGAAATCGTCTTTATGGATTCCGGATGTCTCAGGATGACGGCGTTGGAACCTGCCGCAAGCACTGCCGCCGCGGTCTCGATTTCCATGTCGATGCCGCGCTCTTCCTGATTCCCCCACTCAGGCATATCAGCCTCAGAAGCCGCCGCTTCTTTTACGTTCCAGACTTCGGAAGCTACCGGAGTAATGATCGGCATCTGGAGCGTCGCGTCGCTCTGGGACAGCGCCGCCGCCTTCACGCGGTCCATCGTGGAAACCACATACTCAAAGCCGTAGCCCGCGCTCGCCGTACCGACGTTCATGACGATGCTCTGGCCCTTTACGCCGAGCTGGGTGAGCAGCACGTTCAGCTGTTTTGCAAGGTTGATATCCACTGCGGACTCCGCGCCCACGACCTGCTTGTAAGCAAGGCCTGCCGAAGCACCGATTGTCTTGTAATTCTCTTCTTTTGCAGCCAGGACGACGGCGTTCTTTCCCTCGAGAGCGGAAGAAGCCTTGTCCAGAAGCTCTGCGTCTTTCTCTACGTTCTTGCAGCCGCAGACCACAAGCGGAACGTCAACAGCAGCCGCAACGTCTTTCACCAGCTGAATCAGCTCCTCCGTAGATTTGTTTTTGCCGTTCGGATCTCCGCCTTCCAAACGGATGCTGAGGAAATCGACGCCCTCAAACGTGACTGCCTTTTTCGCCATGTCGACGACCGATGCGCAGCCCTCATAGCATTTCTGAATGCATTCCGGCTCGTTTTCCACGCCGCCGTCCGTGATCTCGATACCTACCTTGGGCGGGTTCTCGATCGCGTCGTCAAAGGTATAGAACGGAAGAACGTTCTCGCCTCCGATGGTGATCGCCTTGTCGCCGGTACCGATTGAAACGGCATTGATTTTTGCATTGAATTTTCCTGATTTTGCAGTAAACGGCATTTCTTTTTTACCTCCTCGTGTTTCTCTTTCTTTGTATTATTCCGGGCAGGCGCCCGGTACGTTCGTACGTTCGCCGGGTGAGCCCGGTCACCGCAATAAATATAGGATAATTTAGACTTTGGAATTTAGACTCGAGAAAAAATGCGCTGCATTTTTTCTCTCGTTAAAAAATCCATGCTGCCCTCACGGGTCCTGCCATAAATGCCAGTCCCCGTTTCGGACACCATACGGGGATTTGCCCTGCAAATCCCCGAAAATCAGCTGCGCTGATTTTGGATTTTTTACATCATCGGCTCCATGGAGAGCGCCGGATGGCCCTTCTCCTCCAGGAATGCCAGCAAGCTTTCCGGATCCTCCGCAACGGTCTCATCACCGATCATATCCGTAAAGTTGTCGATTCCGTAGAGCTCCTTCGCCGTAGCGTTCAGTCTCTCAGCCACCTGCTCCTTCAGATCCTTCGGCATCCAGACGATACGCTCGATGCCGCCCTCAGCCTTCATAAACTTCTTGGAAGCGATGAAGTGTTTGCCGTGGCCCATGAAGCCCGGTGTCTGCACGCCGCCGCCCGTCATGGAAGCCAGCTCCGGGAAGGTCATGCCGATCGGGGTCATGCCTGCGTACTCACGGTTTGCGATGCACACGCCGTTGGAAAGCGGCTCGATGCCGCAGATGCACTCGAAGCATCCGCAGGAGGTCATCGGCTTCTCGATGATGGAGTACAGGGATACGTCATCCAGAGCGCCCTGGGAGAACTTGCGGACTGCCTCGTTGACATCCTCATACTCGCCGATTCTCTCGTCGATCGGTCTCTCTTTCGTGATCACCTGGCACGGACCCTGCGGATCCAGCTCGTTGGTCGCCTTTGCATCCAGCCATGAAACGGCGCCGCAGAGGCCAAGTCTCTCCGGGGTAACCACGCATACGTGGCTCGGGGAGAATGCCTGGCACATGATGCAGCTGTAGTATACGTCAACGCTCTCATCCGTCAGCGTGTTCAGGCGCTCGTCGCGCTTGTCGAACGTCGGGATCGCCACCTCGTGGCGCAGCTTCGTGCACTGCTCCGGCTCGGTGTAGATGAGAACCTGGCACTTGTCAACAACCGCTGCGAACTCGCTCTTTACTCTCGCATAGAGCACTTCGCCGAGGTGCTTCAGGCCAAAGCCTGCATTGAAGGTGTCCTTGCTCACGCGGACGCGGATCATGTCGCGCTGGCCGGTGTGCATCATGCCCTCCACGCAGTTTAAGTAGGAGTGGAATTTACGCTCGATAACCGGCTCGAAGTCGGACTGCATGTTCTTGCCCGCCACCTGTACGATGTAAGCGATGCTCTGCTTGCTGCCGACCGGCATGTCTGCGATGTCCGGCCCGATGATCTCGATCTTGTGGTCCTCGATCTCGCTTGCTTCCTTGGTCTGCACCAGCTCGAAGCAGTCCACGCGGGAACCGTCGTACTCGATCTGCATGTCGCCGCGGCGGATGATCTCGCCCTCGAATGCGGATGCGAACGCGACCGGGATATCGATCTTCGTGATCTTGATCTTGATGTCGCGCGCTTCCAGGGAGGTCGCATTCCACTTGTCGACATCCGGCTGCACGATCAGGCTCTTCGGCACGCTGAACGGATAGTCGTTCGTGATTGCCGGGAAGCCCATTGCGATTGCGCCTGCGCCGCATGCAAGCGTAACGTTGTCAAGCGGAGCGAACGCGTTGACGAACGCGAACACGCGCTTCATGGTGTACTCGTTCAGGCCCTTTGCGTCGCCCGGCGTGATGTTGCCGAAAATCAGCGCCGCACGGACAGCCACGGAAATGACATGCGCAACGCTCAGGATGTCGTCGCCCAGCGGAAGGATACGCACGTTCGTGCCGGTCTTGACGCCCTGCTCCACGCACTGGTCGATGATGCCGCCGATCATGGCAACCAGCATGCCCTGTCCCTGATAGCTCTTTACGAGGGCAGCGCCCTGCTCAGCCGTCGGAGCCGGGCCGATGATAACCGCTACGCCCGGGATATCGCCGGTAACAAGCGGAACGCCCTGCTCACGCACATATGCGTCGCTGAGATGGCCGGTATACGGAGCTTCATACGGCTTTGCGCCGTCGATGTATTTCAGAACCTCGTAAAACTCTGCGCACAGAAGGGTCGCCCAGCCGGACTGGAAGCCGTCGTGCAGTCTCTGATTTCTCGTCATCATGGACTTCACAACGCCGAGCGCATCCTTCAGCTCGCCGAGGTTGCCTACCTTGTTGCCGGTCATGCAGTAATAGCTCGGAAGGCTGTAAGCCGTATCCGGGAAAGCGACCGCCTTGTCCGCGCCGTATTTCTCAACCGCCTCGTTGACCGCTTTCTCCACGCGCTCATATACTAAGTCGTTACCATTGAATATAAGATCTAATAATCTCACTTTTCTACCTCCACATTTTAATTTATCTGTTTCTCAGATTGCTATTGCGCTTCTCTTCTTCTCTATGTCCGCAATGATCGCGTCGCCGAGCTCCTCCAGGCTGGAGGATACCGTATGCTTCGCCTCTGCGCCGTCCTTGAGGCCGCTCGCCGCAATCACGTCCTCCAGGGAGCCCTCATACGGCATGATGCCGATAAACGTATCCACGCCCAGCCCCACAAAGGTGTTTCCGAGCTCCACTGCCTGCGCCGATACGCCCGCCGCGTCGCATCCGACGACCGGAAGCTGCGGAACCGCAAGGCCGGAATCTCCGGAGAGCGCCGTCGCGATCGTCACGACGTTGCCGATGTTTTCCAGTCCGCCCAGCGGTAGCACCGGCGGAATCTCCGCGAGCTCACAGACCCTCTTCAGGCCGTCTCCGCAGAGCTCCTTCGCCTCCGGGTTCAGAAGCCCGGCATTCTGCGCCACCGTAACCGGATAACCGATCGCAAGGAGCACGATGTCGTTCGCGATCAGCTTCTTCATCAGCGCCGTGTACTCTTCCGTGTCCCTGACCTCGGAGCCTTCGCCGCCGAGCATCACGACTGCGCCCCGCAGAACGCCGGAAACCACGCACGCCAGCAGCGGCTTCGTGGTGCCTGCCGTGTCCACCTGAGAATTGCACACTCCATCGAGCGCCTGGATGATGTCGCTCACTTCAAGTTTCGGTAATCCTGAATCACTCATTTTTATCGCCTCACTTATAAAAATTATATTGTAAACCGGAGTCATTCCTCCGACTTATCAATCAGGTGTTTGATCTCTCTGATTTCATCGACGGTAGCCTTGCTGAAATCATAGGGTGAGGAACCGCTGCGGTCCGCGTCGATCACCTCCGGATTGTAGTGTACAAATCCGAGCAGATCCTCCTGCGGAATCTTCGCACGAATGAATGCTTCATCCCTTTCATCCCGAACCTTATTGGCAACCACGCGCACCTGCTTTACGCCGAGGCCTGAGGCCAGGCGCTTGACGTTCTGGTACGTCTGGATGCTGCGCGCACCCGGCTCAATGACCACCACAAACTGATCCATGCCCTCGGTCGTCCCGCGGCCCAGGTGCTCCAGGCCGGCCTCCATGTCGAGGATGACGACGTCCTCGCGGTGCAGCACCAGATTGTTGATGATACGCTTCAGCATCACGTGCTCCGGGCAGACGCAGCCGCTTCCGGCCGTGTCGACCGTGCCGAGCACGAGAAGCTTTACTCCGTTGCAGACCTTTCCGTACGCGTCCGGGATGTCGCTCACCTGCGGGTTGATACGGTAAAATCTGTTGTCGGCGCTCGCCCCGGTGCGCTCCTCGATCAGTTTGCGCATCTTTGTGATCGGAGTAATCTGCTCCAGCTCCTCCTCGGAAAATCCGAGCGCCAGCCCCAGATTCGCATCCGGGTCCACGTCGGCGGCCAGAACAGGTCTTCCCTCCTCCGCATACAGCCTTGCGAGAGTCGCGGCAAACGTGGTTTTGCCCACGCCACCCTTTCCAGTAACAGCAATCTTCATTTTTCAAGTCACCTCATTATTGTCGCGCCGGGCGGCGGGCCGCTCCCGCAGTCGCAGGCCGCCCGCAGCCGCCGGGTCAGATTCCGAGAGCCTCTCTCTTTTCCTCGATTCGCTCCATCATCCTGTCCACCAGCTTGTCGATGTCGGTCTCGATCGTGTAAGCAGCCTCCACCCAGTCTCTGACGCCGTTGGTCAGCAGGTCATAAATCTTGTCGGAACCGCTGATGTACGGGTCGACGCCGAGGAAAGTGTCGATGCCGGTCGCCACGACGTAGTTGCCGATGGAAACAGCCTTCTCGGACATCCACTCCGGCGCGCAGCCGACTACCGGCAGCTCGGAAATCTTCCAGCCGGAATCCTTCGCCAGCTCGGCGACCAGAATCATCATACGGCTGATATCCACGCAGGAGCCCATATGCAGCACCGGCGGGATATCCGCCAGCTCACAGACTCTCTTGAGGCCGTCGCCGCACAGATCCTTCGCTCTCTTGTCCATCAGGCCCGCCTTTGCAGCCGCCTGCGCAGCGCAGCCGGACGCCACGATGATGATATCGTTTGCGATCAGCTTCTTCATCAGCTCGATGTGAGCGGTATCCGGGCGGATCTTCGGGTTGTTGCAGCCTACCATGGCCACAGCGCCGCGGATGACGCCGGACTTCACGCAGTCGATGAGCGGCTTCGTGGTGCCGGTCTCGTCTACCTGGGAGTTGGTGACGGTGTCGAGCGTCTTTACGATCGCCTCAAAGGAATAGCCGACGGTAGCCTTCTGCTTCATATCGGGAATATGTACGAGCTCCGGCTTTCTGTTTTTGAAGTTTTCGATGGCGAGCTTCACGATCGCCTTTGCGTTCTCGCCGGCGGTCTCCGGCTCGAAGCGGATATAATCGGATTCCGGCATCTGAGCGATCTCAGAGGTCGTCACGAATTTTGTGTGGAAGCATTTTGCCAGAGGACCAAGCGCCGGGAAGATACACTGCACGTCGACTACGATCGCCTCGCAGGCGCCGGTCAGGATCACATTCTCCTGCTGCAGGAAGTTGCCGGCCATCGGAATGCCGCGGCGCATTGCCACTTCGTTGGAGGTACAGCAGACGCCGGATACGGTGATGCCCTTTGCGCCCATCTCCTTCGCGTATGCGATCATCTCCGGGCTGTCCGCATACTCGCAGATCATCTCGGAAAGCGCCGGGTCATGGCCGTGTACCACGATGTTGACGTTGTCAGCGTTCATAACGCCGAGGTTCGCCTCGGTGTCGATCGGCTTCGGGGTGCCGAACAGGACGTCGGAGAACTCCGTGCCCGCCATGGAACCGCCCCAGCCGTCGGAAAGGCCTGCCCTCAGGGACTGACGGATCAGCGCCTCCGGCTTGGAGGAACATCCCATATGGGTCATATGCATGGAACAGGAAACCTCGCGGTCGATCGCGCGCGGCGCAATCTCCTCTCGCTCCCAGAGCTCCTGCGTGTGCTGCGGCGCTCTCTTCAGGAAATTCTGGGTGCCGAATACCTTGCCGTACTCGCTCAGTCCCAGATATGCCACCTCGTGCGCCAGATCATAGATGTCCTTGCCCTCGGTCTCCACGCCCCACTCCTTGGCGATGCGGATCAGCTTCTCAGGGTCTTTTACCTTGTAGTTGCCGTCCGGAGCCGCGCAGTACAGCGTGTGGCAGATGGAACGTCCGTGGTCGGAGTGCGTCGCCGCGCCGCCGGCCGTGAATCTCAGATAGTTGCGCCCTACGATGCCGTGCGCGTCGCATCCGCAGATACCGCGCGGAGCCTTCGGCGTGATGCGGCACGGGCCCATCGAACAGATGCGGCAGCAGATGCCCTGCTCACCAAACTTGCAGTGCGGAGTCTGGTTCTTGACACGGAACTGCCACGCGTCCGCGCCAACCTTGGCGCCAGTCTCCAGCAGCCGGTTTGTACCGGCTTCAAACTCTTCTACTGTCGTTAATTTAAATTCTCCCATTATAAACCTCCTTATGTTTTGTATTGTAATGGGTATTTCTCCTTTAGAATGATAGCTTGCGGATGATCTCATTCATCGCCGTCCGCACCGGCGAATCCTCGGGAAGCGTGACGGTCGGCTTTCCGTCGCAGTCGTATTCGTATACCCGCTCGTCATGCGGCACCACGCCCAGCAGCGTAAGGCCCTGCTTTTCGATTTCTTCCCGCGTGCCCTCGTTCAGCACGCCGCCCGGAGCCCGGTTGACAATCAGCCCCATGGTCTTCGGCGTCAGATTGCATTCTTCCACCAGCTCGGCGATCCGCCCGGCCGCCTGCACGCCCCTGCGGGAGCAGTCGCTGACCAGAATGATCGTGTCGACCTTCGGCAGGATGCCTCTGCTGATGTGCTCCATGCCGGCTTCGTTGTCGACCACCATGTATTTGTAATTAGGAACCAGCTTCTGCAGCTGGGACTGCAGCAGGCCGTTTACAAAACAGTAGCAGCCCTTGCCCTGCGTGCGGCCCATCACCAGCATGTCGAAATCGTCGTCCTCGATCAGGCAGCGCTGGAACATGATCTCCGCGTAATCCGCCTTGGACATGCTCGAGGGGATTTTTTTGTCCTCCGTTTTGCGGTTCTCGTCCTGCGCGATCTCCTCGCGGACGTCGCCGAGCGTCATCTCCACTTCCACGCCCAGCACCTCGTTGAGGTTGGAATTCGCGTCCGCGTCCACCGCCAGGATCGGTTTCTTCCCCATCCGGCACATGCTCTGGATCAGCAGGCCGGAGAGCGTCGTTTTGCCGACTCCGCCCTTTCCTGCAACAGCTATAATGTGCGCCATATGTGCCTCCTATGAATCAAAATCTGAAAATCGAATCATGAATTTATGTTTTTCTGTGATAACCGGGACTCACGCCCCGCGGGCGTTCAGTCCTGACAGTTGATCCGCACCACGCCGCCGGTGAGGTCCGCCATCGCCAGCGAGCCGACGACCGTTTTGGTTTCGCCGAGCACGTCGATGAGGGTAATCTCGTCGCCGTTTATTTCCACTTTGCTGACGTATTCGAGAATCACGCTGTCAGGCGCGTCCGTCCTGTAAGCAGTTGCAAGGCACATGATGATTCACCTCCTCGTATCAGTCTTGTTTGATCATGGAAAGCGCCAGGTTCAGGTAGAGGTTGCCCTTCTGGAATTCGTCGGCGGCCTTTTTGATCTGGTCCGCCACGGCTTCCCTGCCTTCGCTGCGGAACCGCTCCGCCACCTGATCCAGCTCCGCCGCATGGTGCTCGTTGTGCTTGACCATGTAATCGAGCAGGGCCGTCATTTTGTCTCCCTGGGGCGCTTCGTGCGTGTGCGCATGTCCGCCGCAGCCGCTGCAGTCTCCGCCGCAATTTTCCTGACCGGCGGGGCCGTGCTCATGAGGGTGCTCATGGTCATGGTCGTCCTCATGGCCGTGCTCGTGGCTGTGCACATGCGTATGCTCATAGGTGTGCTGATGCGCATGCTCATGCTCGTGGCTGTGCGGGCACGGGTTGCCGTTTTCGTCTTGAATCAGATGCATATTTTTTCTTCCTTTCCGCATAAACGGCAGGCATTTACCGCCGTTTGTTAAATTTTTGACACATAATTACCCAATCGCCCCTTTCCCAATCCGGCGATTTTGATCATCATAACATAAAAATTCACGATTAGCAATCATTTCAGAGAACATTCACGGGAAAGTTTTAAAAAAAATACAATATC